>NZ_JBWKQR010000001.1:0-160239 GCF_059418905.1 Collimonas sp. GW821-FHT07E08
GAGGTTCGCACCATGACTTTATCGCTCGGCGCTTGCCGAGGGAGGACGGCTAGATGATTATCAGTTTCGTGTGCAAACTATGCGGCAAAGTGGGTCAATTTTGGATGCAAACCAACAGTATATGCTTTCTTCGTGTCCGTGCTAACAGATCATAATGATATTGACGAGGGTCTATTCGAAGAGGCAGTCAATTTATTTGGACTGCAACCTGAGCCAGATGATCCATTCGATGATGCGTGAGTGCCGACAGCCGCATGATAGCGCCTGCCTGTCATGCGGAGGACGGCTAGATGATTATCAGTTTTGGATGCAAATCAACATCCTAGCCTTGCATCGAAATTTCGATAGGGCGCGGCGCGGATTTTTCGAAGCGAATTAATCAATTTTGCCTCGGATCCTCATGAGTTCGCCGCGCCCGGTCCATCTTGCAGGACGTTTAAACCGGCGAGCTGCTCATATACCATTGGGTGAAATCTTGTGTAGTTAGGTAGTCGTCACTGCCATCCACGTAAAGGGCGCCAGAGGGGTTGACAGCATTTTGATTGGATGAGTATGCGATCGGAAACAGGAGATGATTATCGGGGGCGGTCAAGATGCAGACGGTGGCAGTCTTTCCCTTAGGAGCGCCCCAATTAATTGCATCGCCGGACGACGGGTCGTCCATATTCCAAACATACAGATCGCTTTCAGGATACGTTTTCAGGTTCACGGTCCTCCCTTGGTAGTTGAGGAAAGTTCCCTTATCGACGGTGTGGCTGGTGCGGTTGTAAGAGAAATTTCCGTCGTTTAAGAAGATATTGAACTGTCCCTGAGTACCACTGATCGGCAAAATGAACCAGGAACTGGCCGCAGAGCCGTCGTTGACTGATACGACTTTCACCTCATCTCCTTTGGGTGAAGCGAGTACGTAATTTCGGTTTTTGCTTACTTGGATTTGATATTGGTAGCCGAGCAGATCGAGTTGCGAGGTTTGATTCATGACAGACTCCTGGTGAAATAGTTGATTAAACGATGAAATAAAAATCGTCGCGAAGCCGCCATTACACAAGTGCCAGAATTAAGCGCGACAAATCAAGTCGTGCGACTTAAAAATTAGTTTAATTAGAAATGTCGCCAAGCAACACTGTCAGCTATACCAGGTTGTTTTATGTACTCAGTTTTTTTTACTGCCTCCCGCCACCACCGCATCTGCCACTGTATTCACTACCGACGTGTCCATCGTCGCCGTAGCCGCCGGTAATAGTCCATCTTTGCAAACGTTGCAAAGAAATCTAGGGTGCTTTTATACGCCGATGCGTTAAACAGTTTGGGCACTGTGGTGCAGCTGTGGTGGTAATGTGTGCTGGTTGTGGCTGGAATCGAACCTGCAAGCGGCTTTGAGGTGTTTGGCTAGAATTTCTAGAAGCGAAATCTAATTGCTAAAATATTACGAAATAGTTTTCAAATAATTGATTTTATTGATGTTTATTCCTGCTGGCTGGAAACTACTTGCTGCAAGTATCGCTCAAATTTCATGAATGGTATTTTTCATGGTATTTGGTCCGATGATAGGCTTAGGAGTCAATGAAATACTGGGCTGGATAGAGCAGTTGATAATTGAGTGGGAATGAAAATACATCTAGCACTCGCAAGTGTACGGAAGTAGAAAATGCCTCAAAGCCCGCGTAAATGCGGGCTTTTTTGCTTAATGGGGCTGCATTGATTGGCAAGCCGATGTATACCCAAGTACTTATTTCAGATAGCTTTTGTGATGGTGTTATCCATGCCGATGCCATGATGGCTAATCGCCAGATCAATAAACGCACGTGCGCGCACGGTTTGTGAGGTCTTGCTGCCGAAGTAAACAAAGTAGCTGGCGATGTCCGGCATGTGATCGATAAGGATCGGAACCAACTGCGCTGCTCGAATGAACGGCGCTGCCGTTACTCCTGCAAGCCGTCCCAGTGCCTTACCCGCGAGCACAGCCTGAAGCTCGAACACCTCATCGCTGCAGATTGCCGGAACAGCTGGCTGGCCTGCTGTTTGTTCTCCGAGCTTCACATGCCATGGAACTGAACTGCCTTTCCTGTGCCCGGATGACGCAACGTGTCAGGTCATATCTGAGCTACTACAAATGGGACCAGCTGTGACAAAGCCATTCAATGCTTGGCATCCTTGACAAAATTCGCCATGTCCGCGTCACGTCATGATTGCCTGCAACAAGTTCCCGCCTGCCAGGACTCAACGATTTTCGTATCTTCCATCGTCATGCCGCTCGCCCTCGCGATAGTCATGCCGCTCGCCGTCCCGATAGTCGTGCCGGTCGCCATCCCGATAGTCGTGGTCACGACGCTCATCGTATCGTCGATGATCTTCACGCCATCCGCCGGATTGCAGTATCCAGCCGTTAGGACCTTGGCGCCATTCAGGGCGCGCATATACATAACCTGGACGTGGCTGTTCCCAATGGCCGCCAATCCATACATGTCGACCGTCACGCCAATCCCAGAAGCCAGGAATCCATACGTAGCCATATCGTGGTGGCGGAATGGGTTCATATCTTGGAGGCGGCGGTGGTCTGCCGATGGTGATGTCAACGCCGATTTGCGCCATGGCCTGCGTTGATACCAAAGTGCTGGCGCTAATAGCGATGAGTGCAACAGCGAAAAAAATACGTTTCATGTCCGTCACCTTTTAAGAAACGCCGTATCAGCGACCGTAGTAATAGTCGTGATGGTGGTAATAACCGCCACCACCAACCGGTACGACGATACATCCGGATAATGCTGTGCTGAGAACAAGTCCGATTGCGACTATGCTAATGAGCTTTTTCATGCTGATCTCTTTTCATTGAATGACATGAAGAATATGCTGCCACCCAAGACGTTCTGTAGGTGATTCAGTTATGTATCGCTTGTAAGTTTTGATTACCGTGCTGTATGCGAACCGGGTATCAGAAGGAAACGGGAGACGAAGAGGGGGCGAATGCTAACCACATTTGCGTTTCTCTTCAACCTCCCGGCACTGTTGCCTTGCCATGAGAAAACTGTCGTGCGGCCGACATCTGCCGATATAAATACCGGCATTTGGAAATTTGATTAGCGGGCAGGCGTGGCGGGAATGTGTAAAGGCCGATAGCTTCGAACCTCCCGATGTTGCCGCGATCACCCTCAATCTCCAGCGGGGCGATCGTCGCGAATTTCTTATTAACAATTCCCCTTTTTTGCTTGTCCTGGCGGGCAAAAACCATTGCCAGGGCCGCCTTGTGCGCGACCTTGCGGGGCCACTACGGCATCGGGGTAGTCTGGCCCATAGACAGCACAACCTTGTAAGGTTAATGCGATAAAAGCGGATAGTGCAAAAAGCTTTTTCATGTTTCTTTTCCTTTTACTTGAATGATGGACCTTTCGTTAAAACGCGCTCATTTTGGCATATTGACTAACGCGGTTGTTGGCATTTGTAAACGGTTTGTAGCAATTCACAATGGCTTACAAACCAGCGTCTGTAATACCGGGTTTTATTGCCATCATGCTAGGAAACATGAGTAGTGCTTGATATCGGAAGAGTATCGTTCTGAAATAATTTGATACATCTAATGCGCTTAAGACGTCAACTTTTCATCGAATTTGAGTACTAACAGAGTTGTAGTGTCAATAATGCGCATGCTTGATATTTTTCGCTTGTTCGAAGCCATGCATAAGGCAATTCAATTTCATAAAAGGGGGCAGAACATGTTTAAAAATGCATGCATAATCGGCGCCGCCATACTTCTGGCCAGTGCTAGCGTCACCACCTTTGCTCGTGCCGGGGGCGGCACACATTTCGGTGGCGCCTCTTCACAGCACATCAGTAGCGAGGGGATGAGAAACACTAATGGAGCTAATGCCGCGGATCGCGACAAAGGCTTGCAACGTTCAGCGGACCGCGCGAATCAAAAGGGTCTAACACACAAAAAAGCGAATAAAGGAAAGGCGCATGCGCTTAAAGCTAAGCAATAAAAATTTGCGCGGCACTGGAACATCTCTTAGATGAGGAGCCATGCGCTGCATCCAGCTCTGTAAACAATGTCCTTTTTGCCTCGGTAACTCAGTGGCTCTGTTTATGGTTATATAAGAATTGTTGCTGCTGGAGCTACGTTCTGAGCGGTGCTCCATACGCCGTATGTCTATAATTACAAGGAGATATAAAATGAAAAATTCTTTACATAGGCTATGCTCATTCGGCGCGGTGTCGACAGTTGTATTACTCGCGGCCTGCGGTGGCGGTGGCGGCGATGGAGCCCCGGCGGCTGGGACAGGGACGTTGGGCGTGGCGATGACCGATGCGCCGTCCTGTGGGTTTGATGCGGTCAATGTCACCGTTAACAAAGTGCGCGTGCATCAAAGCGCAACTGCCAACGAAAACGATGCTGGCTGGGCGGATATCACGTTGACCCCTGCACGTAAAATCAACCTTCTTAATCTGGCCAATGGCGCTCTGGAAGACTTGGGTCAAACACCTTTGACGGCGGGCCATTATACGCAGCTGCGTCTGGTGCTTGATCCAAACACCGGGGCAGGCTTCGCCAACTCGGTGATTCCATCGGGCACCAGCACGGAAATTTCACTCGATACGCCAAGTGCGGTGCAAAGCGGCATCAAGCTGATTGATCAATTTGACGTCGCATCTGGGCAACGCACTGACCTGGTACTCGACTTCGATGCCTGCAAATCCGTCGTGACCAAGGGTAACGGAAAATACGCATTGAAACCCGTGATCACCGTGATCCCTACGGTTGTGAATGGCATCGACGGTTTCATCAACCCTGCCTTGCTGAATAATCACGTCATGGTGTCTGCGCAGCAGAACGGTGCTGTAGTGCGTTCCACGGCGCCCAATGCCACGACAGGAGAGTTTTTCCTCGCGCGTCTTGTGCCGGGCAACTATGACGTCGTGCTTACTGCGGACAACCGTGCAACCGCGGTCATTGCTGCGGTGCCGGTTGCCAGCACCACCAGCACTGTCGTAGTCAGCAGCAATAGCACGCCTATCGATTTGCAGGCAGCCGCCGCGCCTCCAGGCGCCATTAGCGGCACGGTAACGTTAAATCCGGTTAGCGCAACGGAAATTGCCTATGTGGCGGCAAAGCAAAGCTTCTCGGCCGGCCCTACGGTGACAATCAAATATCAGGGCGTTGATGTGGCAAGTGGCGCATATACATTGTCAAACCTACCCGCCGTGGCGCCGCAGCTTGGGCAATATAGTGCGGCGTTGCCGATCATGTTTGCAACGCAGCCAAACACCACTCCCGGCACCGGCAGGTATGTAGTTGAAGCCTCGGCGAATGGTTATGTGACTCAATCAAATCTATCGGTAAACGTCACGACGGGTAACCAGTCTGCTATCAACTTCACGCTGACGCCTTAATCGTTCCCGCCGGAACCCAGCGCACACTTTGCAAAAGTGTGCGCTGTTTGCAGAGTGCATATGTAAAAACCAAAAATGCCTGGAAGCCCTGATTTATGGGGGCTTCCAGGCATTTTTGGTTTCTCGGGCCAAATTTACCCAATTTCGCCTTTGATGGATGCGACTTAAGCCGCTCCTGGTGCCAGTCTGCGCCTGTGACGTTCCCGGCCGTATAGATGTAGGGCGTCAAATGACCCGGCCGATACCCAATTCGAGATTGATACATGTGACAACAGTGGGTGACGCCGAATGGTCTCGACCCGTGAGGGCGGCATGATGCCTTGAGACTCCGCTTGGTCGTCATAGGCCGCAGTTTGGCGGAGATGAGATACGAGCTCCGAATGAAGAGGACATCTTGCGCTTGTTGTCATGGTTGCGCGCTCCATGCGCAACATAGGGCAAGCATAGGCCTGCATGTGTTCAGGTCGAATGCGGACACCATTGCCTCAATGGTTCGAGTTGGTGTTTCCGGGCGAAATCGCATGGATTGTTGAGATCGCCACAACGCCGCTGCAATCGCGGTTGGCAAATCTTGTTGCCTGTCATTTCCGTGAGCTGCCCCACGGAAAAAAAAAGAGGATGCCGAACGGTGGCATCCCTCGGGAATTGCGCAAAGCAACTGTTAGTCGCCGAGATCGATATCTCTTGCCGGAGTTAATCCGGTGAAATCCCCGATCCGTTTTGCATCGTATGGTCCGTTCAAGCGATTGAAGCCATTGCCGGCGACATTGAGCGCGCCTTGCTGCCGCACGATTTTCTTGGCCGGCGTAACTTCAATGACGCGATTGTTGAATTGATCGCTGATCAAGGTGTTGCCATTTTTAAGGCGAACCGCACGCGTGGGCAGGGGAGTTGGATTGCTGCCGGTCAGTGTGTTGGTGTCATATTCCCACACTGTCGTATCGCTGCCGTCGACTTCGACGATGCGGTTATTGTTGGAATCGGTAATCAAGGTATGGCCGTCAGGCAGCCGACTGGCAAAAGCAACCCCGCTTAGCGTCCCGCCGGCGGTGAATTGCGTGACGATCTGCAAATCGGTGGTGACTTCGATGGCCCGGTTGTTGTTTTCATCGGCAATCAGGATATTGCCGTTTTCCAGTTGCTCGGCGCTGTTAGGATTGTTTAATTGATTCGGGCCGTTGCCGGCAACGCCAGTGCTCCCGTATTGCCAGACCAAACGGTGTGCGCGATCAACCACGATGATGCGTTGGTTGGCCTGGTCCGCAATAATCACATGCAGGCCGTGGCGCCGCTGGAACTGCGGAAGCACCGCCGCTTGCATCGGTGTATTCAACTGATTGAACCCGGCGCCCGAGACACCGCAGTTTTGACCGTATTGCCAAACGATATCTCCATTCTGATTAATCAGGATCACGCGGTTATCGGGGCAGCCGTTGACCGCGTCGGAGCAGCCTGGCAACGGCGGCGAACTAGGCGGAATGCCGGTGCCGGACAGTAGCGTGAAGGTGCCGACGCGTTCAGCGTCGTTGATGCCGACGATGCTCTGCGGTCCTGGCTTGTCCGCGCCGTTGCCGAATTGCCAGACAATCTGATGGGTTTGTGGATCGACCTCAATGACACGGTTGTTGAATTGATCGGCGATCAGCCAGTGATCGCTTCCATCTGCAGCGGCAACGCCGGGAATGGCGGAAACCAAGCCGGCCAATGCCACGCCGACAGCAGTCGTGAATGCAAGATGGCGGTATTGCGATGAATGGGGGGATGGTGGAAATGCAGCATGATGGTCTTCTCCTTGTTATTGGAAAAAATTCTTTGATACATGCCCTGTTGCAAGCCCCATCTCAGGTAAATCAGAGAGGGGATATTTATCATACTCTTCCAGGCAGGAAGAAATATATTCCGGCCCGATTGGAGGAAAGGCCTGGCGCAGGAATGGCCGCAGGCCGCCACGCCTGAAGCGGCTTATTCCGCTTTGCCTCCCGGCAGCTGTCGTCTTCAGGTTGCGGCAGCGAGCGTTGCCATGCAGACGTCTTCATCGGTAGTGGAAAAGGACGCGACTCGAAAGACCTTGCTAAGCGCCGCTCTTCGGTGGCCTGCCGACATGTGTTTCAATTGCCAGGGGCGATACGGATCACACCGAATTTGCGATGTACTCGCGCAGCCATTGATGCGCGGGATCGCGATGGCAGCGTTCATGCCAGAGCATGGCCATCTCGTAGCCCGGCACCTCGACAGGCGGCTCGACCACTTGCAGGTCACGGGCGTCGCGGACCAGGCGCGCCGGCAGCATCGCCACCAGGTCAGTGCTGGCCAGCACCGACCTGACAAACAGGAAATGCGGAACGGAAAGCACCACGCGGCGCACCATGCCTGCGTCCGCCAGTGCCTCGTCGGTGACGCCATGGAATCCTCCGCCATCCGGCGATACGATCACGTGGTCGAGCTTGCAGAATTGCGAAAGCGTCGGGCGTTTTTTCAAGCGTGGATGGCCTGCGCGTCCCGCCAGGACATATCGCTCGGTAAAGAGCGTACGGTGCCGCAAGCCAGGCGGAGCTCCTTCGCTGGTATGGAAAGCAAGGTCGATCTCTCCCTGTTCCGCTTGCCTGGCTATGCGGGGCGGGACAAGTTCAAGTAGCGCCAGCCGGGTGCCAGGCGCCGCCGAGCGCAAGCCGCCCAGGGCGGGCAGTACGATCGTCGATTCGCCATAGTCGGTGGCGGCGACGCGCCATGTATGGCTGGCCTTGGCAGGATCAAAGGGGCTGGCGGGGGATACCGCATGTTCAAGCGCATCCAGTGCCTGTCGCAAGGGTTCACGCAATGCATCGGCTCTTGCGGTGGGCCGCATTCCCCGTGGCCCGGGCAGCAGCAACGGGTCTCCGAAGATATCCCGCAGCTTGGCGAGATGAACGCTTATCGACGGTTGGGAAAAATTCAGGCGTTGCGCTGCACGGGTCACATTGTGTTCCGAAAGCAGGACATCCAGCGTTACCAGCAGGTTCAGGTCGAGTCGTCGGAGATTATTCATGGTAATACCTGGAATATTGAGAATTCATTTTCAATATACCTCACCGGGGCCTAAGCTGCTTGTTCCTTATCCTTGAAAGCGCAACCATGAATGTCCTTCTCGTCTATGCCCATCCCGAACCAAAATCCCTGAACGGCTCGCTGAAAAACTTCTCGGTGAAACACCTTGAGGATGCCGGGCATGTCGTCCAGGTTTCAGACCTGTATGCAATGAAGTGGAAAGCATCGCTCGACGCCGACGACAGCACGGATCGGCAAGCCGATGCGCGCTTTGATCCGTCGCTTGACTCCAAGCGCGCGTTCGAGCGCGGCCTGCAGAGCAAGGACATCGCGCTCGAACAGGACAAGCTGCGCTGGGCCGATGCGGTCATCTTGCAGTTTCCCCTGTGGTGGTTCTCGATGCCGGCGATCCTGAAGGGCTGGGTAGAGCGTGTCTATGCCTACGGCTTCGCATACGGCGTAGGGGAACACTCCGACGCCCGCTGGGGCGACCGCTACGGGGAAGGCACGCTGGCGGGAAAACGTGCCATGCTGATCGTCACCACGGGTGGGTGGGAATCCCATTACAGCGCGCGAGGCATCAATGGCCCGATAGACGATGTTTTGTTTCCCATCCACCACGGGGTGCTGTATTACCCAGGCTTCGACGTTTTGCCGCCGTTCCTGGTCTATCGCACAGACCGGACCGACGAAGCGAGATTTGCAGCTATCCGCGATGCGCTCGGCCAGCGCCTTGACGACCTTTGGAACACAGCGCCGATACCATTTCGCCCGCAAAATGCCGGCGCGTACGACATCCCTGAACTGACGCTGCGCCCCGATATCGCGCCGGACCTGACGGGGTTTGCCGCACATACCGCATAAGCTGGCTTAGCCCATGCTTATCCGCTCGTTCCACTTGGCGATATTTACTCCTTTTGCAAGAAGCCACAGGCACAATGACGATTCGCCGACCAATGGCAGAACCAGGATGGCGGGCGTTATAAGTTCTGCGAACGCCGGAGCAAAGAGCGCGGAAAAGCAGGCCGTCAGGTAAGCCAAGCCGGCAAGTTGCATCAATATGCCTATGAGTTTGGGTAGGTAGCCCGACCTGAAAATCAGGTAGCCATCGACAAGACACCCGCAGCCAAAAAATATCAGGGCGATGTTAAAGGCAATGCCATGCGAGGCAAGGGCAAGGTCCGCGAGGACCTGCAGCTGCCGTGCTTCAAATGCTTTCAGGTAACCGGCATTCCCCAATATGGGTTCGACCAAAAGGAGAAATAGCTTGCTGACGGCCTCGACTGCAAGTGACACCAGGTTAAAAAATACGGAAAGCAGGACCAGCCGCTTGCTTACCGGCCTGAGCAGCAGGTAAAACACCCACGTCAGCGCAACGGCGCATAAGGGCACGATCAGGTTGCCGGCGACGCTGAGGCGCCACAGTAGCGGCGAGGCCATGATGTTATGCGCCGTTGCCGCGGCGTCGCCCGGCATGACCAGCCGGTTCATGACGAATCCCTCGGCAAGCCCGCCCAGCACTATGATTGCCAGGTACAGCACGCCGCCCATGCGTGCGTACATTTGCGGGAAAGCTTCGATGGTTCTATTTGTCATGACAGTTTTGCTCGCTGCAGTGAGGATCCAATAGAGACAGGTGGAAATCGGCCCATTTTACGACGCCAAAAAACGTCGAAGCCCGCATGAAAGCGGGCTTTTGCCGGACCGTTAGCCAATGGGATCGATTCTAAGCGTTTTTGCAAGGAATGCAGGGTGGAAATGATCCGGCATCGGTCATTTGTTAATATACGCAAGTGAAAAATGCCTCCAAAGCCCACATGAATGCGGGCTTTTTTTGTTTTTGATGCTGTCGGAAAGCATGTTTCCGAGCGAGCGCGACAATTTGGTAATGGAGCATATGTCTTGCATCCCTGTGTCTGCCAAGGTTGGCGGGCACAGGGCAGTTTCGTATTTTTTAGAATCCATCATGAAAAAAAACATCAAGAAGATCATTCTTTCCTTGAGCTGGATGGCGCCGGCGCTGCTGCATGCCGCTGAGCTGGAGCAGCAACTGGCGCGCTGCTCCGTATTGGGCGACGCCAGCGCGCGCCTGGACTGCTTCGATGCCCTGGCCAAGGCTACCGCCGGCGCGCCGGTTCCCGCTGCAGCCGTTGTTCCCCAAGCTGCACCTGCATCGCCGCCGGCCCTGGACGCT
This sequence comes from Collimonas sp. GW821-FHT07E08, assembly GCF_059418905.1. Lineage (NCBI taxonomy): Bacteria > Pseudomonadati > Pseudomonadota > Betaproteobacteria > Burkholderiales > Oxalobacteraceae > Collimonas > Collimonas sp. GW821-FHT07E08. The sequence goes on from NZ_JBWKQR010000001.1 coordinate 10,604, forward strand.
GCCAAGAAGGCAAGCGAGCCGAGCGAGTCGCCGATTTCGCATACGGTGCAGAGCTGGGAACTTGATCCCAGTTCCAAACGCGGCGTGTTTGCCCTCAAGTCCTACCTGGATAATTATGTATTGCTGGCCAATTACAGCAGCTCCGCCAACGACGCGCCATTCGCCAGCGATGCCAACGGACTCCAGCCGCAGCATACGGAGTTGACTTACCAGCTCAGTTTCAAGATGAAGATGGCGGAAAACGTCGCCGGCAGCCCGGTTGACCTGTGGCTGGCCTACACCCAGCAAAGTTTTTGGCAGGCATACAACCGGGCCGACTCCAGTCCGTTTCGCGAAACGAATTACCAGCCTGAACTGATTGCGACGCTGCCATTGAGCATGAAGATCGGCGACTTCAACTTCCGCTATCTCAATTTCGGGCTGGTGCACCAGTCCAACGGCCAATCCTCTACCTTGTCTCGCAGCTGGAACCGTTTCTATACTGAACTGGGCGCCGAATACGGCAACCTGGCGCTGTCGGCAAGGATCTGGAAACGCCTCGACAATGCAAAAGCCAACAACGACAACATCGATATCGTTGACTACATGGGCCACGGCGACGTGCGCGCCAGCTACCGCCAGAACGGTTATGAGTATTCGATGACCGCACGCCGCAATTTCCAGACCGGGCACGGCGCGCTCGAGGCCGGCTGGGCGTTTCCGGTCACGACCAATTTAAAGGGATACCTGCATCTGTTTTCCGGTTACGGCGAAAGCCTGATCGATTACAACTATTCGCAAAAATCCGTCGGGGCGGGCTTTCTGATCGACTTCTGATGCAGCCGGTCCCGCTTCCCCGGCGTGAAAAAGGCGTAAACTGATATCCCCCCTTTTCATCGGAAGCAGTGCATTTCATGAAACGCAATCATCACGTGCCCGGACAGCTTTTCTTGCCGGGCTTCGAGGCGCCGCCGCAGCCGACCGATCGCTTGTTCTTCGCTATCGTCCCGGCTCCGGATGCGGCTGCCGCCATCGTACGGCAGCGGGGATTGCTGCGCGACGAGTTTGGCGTGACAGGCAAGCCGATCGGGATCGCGCGTTTGCATGTCACCTTGAGCCACCTGGGCGATTATCTGGGACTGCCGCAAGGTGCTGTCAAGGCGGCGATGACGGCGGCGGACAGCGTCAGGGCGGCGCCGTTCGATGTGGCGTTCGACCGCGCGGCGAGTTTTCACGGCCGGCCGCGCAAACGCCCTTTGGTCCTGCTGGGCGGCGATGGCCTCGCCGCTTTGGCGAAATTCCAGGAAACGCTTGGCAGGGCGCTGGAAAAAGCCGGGTTCGGCAAAGCCAATCCGCACTACACGCCTCATGTCACCCTGCTGTACGACAATCGCCTGGTTCCGGCAAAGGTGATTGAAACCATCAGCTGGACCGCGCATGAATTTGTCCTGGTGCATAGCCTGCTTGGCCAGACCCGCCACATACAGCTGGCGCGCTGGGCGCTCTCATCCTGATGCCGCAAAGCTCCGTCCGGCAGGGATCGTGGCTGCCAAAAATGCAACGTTCTTCCGTCCCGATACTGCCGAGGCGTCGCGGGAATGGCCGTTCTACGCTAAAATGTCGGGTTGGGTTGGCATCTGCGCATGGATCTGTGGCAGCAATGCGGCGTCCCCGCACATCAACCTATCTCCCACACCAGCAAAAAATCGTCGTTTTTGATAGTGAAAACGACGGAAAACTGCGAGTATTGACAGTGTCTGGCCCGATATCCATGCGGCTTCGCTGCGGCTGGCGAATCAGAGGCTGACAAACATATGCGAGAAGCACCGTGACCTACAGCATCAAGGAAATTTTCTACACATTGCAAGGCGAAGGCACCCATGCCGGCCGTCCTGCGGTGTTTTGCCGCTTCAGCGGCTGCAACCTGTGGACTGGCCGCGAAGAAGATCGCAGCACTGCGGTCTGCCAGTTCTGCGATACCGATTTTGTCGGCACCGACGGTGTCGGCGGCGGCAAGTTCAAGGACAGCGAAGCGCTGGCCAGCACCATCAATGCGCTCTGGCCGGATACCTACGCCGCCAGCAAGTTCGTGGTGTTTACCGGCGGCGAGCCCTTGCTGCAGCTGGATACGGCTTTGGTCGACAGCATGCACGCGGCCGGGTTTGAAATCGCCATAGAAACCAATGGCACGCTGCAGCCGCCGCCAGGCATAGACTGGATCTGCGTCAGCCCCAAGATGGGTTCGGTGCTGAAGCTGCGCAAGGGCAATGAGCTGAAAGTGGTGATCCCGCAAGCCGGCCAATCGCTGGCGGCATACGAATCGCTTGATTTCGAACATTTCTATGTGCAGGCCATGGATGGTCCGCAACTGGCGCACAATCTGGAACTGGCGATTGAGACTTGCAAGCGCAACCCGAAATGGAAACTGAGCCTGCAAACCCACAAGCTGCTGCAGATTCCTTGAACAGATTTTATAAAGAACCGATTACCTATGCTTACCATCACCCGCAAACTGGAATTCGACGCCGGCCACCGGATCCCCGACCACAAGAGCCAGTGCCGCAACCTGCACGGCCATCGCTATACGCTCGAAATCACTTTGGTGGGCGCGGTGATTGAAGTCGAAGGCAGTTCCGACAATGGCATGATCATGGATTTCTCCGATATCAAGACGCTGGCGAAACAGCATCTGGTGGATATTTGGGACCACGCTTTCCTGGTCTACGAAAAAGACACGGCGGTGCGCGAGTTCCTGGCGACGCTGCCGGACCACAAGACCGTCATCATCGACCGTATCCCGACGGTGGAAAACCTCGCGCGCACCGCCTACGATATCCTCAAGGCCGCCTACAAGGACCACTACGGCACCGGCTTGCACCTGCAGAAACTGGTGCTGCACGAAACGCCCAATTGCTGGGCCGAGATTTCAGAAGACCGTTGATAGATATTGCTTCCTTGAGTGCCTATGCGTGACGCCATCTATATGCAGCAAGCGATTTCCCAGGCGCGCAATGCCTGGGCTTTGGGCGAAGTGCCGGTAGGCGCGCTGATCGTGAAAGAAGGGCAGGTCATCGCTACCGGTTTCAACCAGCCGATCGGCAACCACGATCCCACCGCGCATGCGGAAATCATGGCGCTGCGCGCGGCGGCCACCATCCTCGGCAATTACCGCCTGCCCGGTTGCGAAATGTATGTCACCCTGGAGCCATGCGCGATGTGCGCCGGCGCCATGTTGCATGCCCGGCTGGCGCGCGTGGTGTTTGGCGCCAGCGACCCGAAGACCGGCGCCTGCGGCTCGGTGCTCAACCTGTTCGAACAGGAAAGACTGAACCATCAGACCGAGCTGACGGCTGGCGTGCTGGCTGACGAATGTGGCACACTACTCAAAGAATTTTTCGCCGAACGCCGGCAAGCCCAACAAAAACAATCGTGACCGAACCTGTCCAAGCACCTTCAAAACAATCCATCGGCGTCGCGCTGATCGCACCTGGCGGCTACGCCTCCGACGAAGCAGCGCTGGCGCGCGGCATACTGGCCTTGCAAAGCCAGGGCTGCGTGGTTTATGACTATTACGACCCGGCCGCCAAATACCTGCGTTTCGGCGGCTCCGACGCTGCGCGGGTAGGGCAGATCTACGAAGCGATCGATAATCCGCAGGTGCAGATCGTGCTGGCGATACGCGGCAGCTATGGCATGTCGCGCTTGCTGCCGCTGCTGGACCTGCCGCGCCTGGCCGCCAGCAAGAAGATATTTGTCGGCCATAGCGACGTCACCGCGCTGCACCTGGCCTTGCTGGCGCAGACCGGCGCGCCAAGCCTTGCCGGACCGATGCTGTGCAGCGATTTCGGCGAGGCCGAGCTGAGCGAATTTACGATGTCGCATTTCTGGCAATGCCTGCGGCAGCCGGAACAGGTATTGCAAGTCAGCGCCGCCGGCAATCCGGCCGTCAACGCCGGCGGCACCCTGTGGGGCGGCAACCTGGCGATGCTGAATCATCTGGTCGGCACCCCCTATTTGCCGCAGGTCGACGGCGGCATCCTGTTCCTGGAAGATATCGGCGAGCATCCGTATCGCATCGAACGCATGATGCTGCAGTTGCAGTACGCTGGCGTCCTGGAACGGCAGCAGGCGATCGTGCTGGGCGATTTTTCCAACTACCGGCTGGCCGAGCATGACAACGGCTATGACTTCGACGCCATGCTGGCTTACCTGCGGGCTCACGTATCGGCGCCGATACTGACCGGTTTGCCGTTTGGCCACATCCGCGACAAAGCGACCTTGCCGGTCGGCGCGCAGGCGCAATTGCTGTCGGATGCAAGCGGCTTCCAGCTGACCATCCAGAATCCGCTCACGCTGGCGTCCTGATCTCCCCAGTCTGCGTGCCTGGCCCGAAGACCGTTGGTGTCGCCGCGGGCACCTGCTTTCAAATTAATTTGACTCTGACCCTAATTTAGCTGGTGGCGGCGAGCAGCCATTCTCGGAAGGCTTGCATCGCGGGGCTGGTTTGTTTTGACTTGAGGCGGGTCAGCCAGTAGCTGCCAGTGGCGATCTCGATGTCGAACGGGCGGGTCAGGCGGCCGTGCTGCAGTTCGCGGGCGAACATGCGGGTCGGCAGCAGCGCTATGCCGGCGCCTTGGGCCGCGGCTTCGGCCATGGTGAGCGAGGAGTCGAACACGGTGCCTCTGAGCAGCGGGCAGGGCAAGCCCGCTGCGGCGAACCAGGCGGCCCATTCGTCGGTGCGGTAGGAGCGCAGCAATACCTGTCCGGCGAGGTCGGCCGGATCGCGCAGGAAAGATGCGACTGCTGGCGAGCACATCGGCGCCAGCGGCGCTGCCAGCAACTCTTCGGCTTCTGTCGAGTGCCAGGCGCCGTCGCCGAAACGGATGGCGTAGTCCAGGCCTTCGCCGGCGATGTCGACCCGGTTGTTGTTGGTGAACAGGCGGAAATCGACGAACGGGTGGGCTTGCTGGAAATCGCGCAGGCGCGGGATCAGCCAGCCGACGGCGAAGGTGCCCACGGCGCCCACGGTCAGCACCTCGCGCAGCCGGCGGCCGTCGCCGAACTGCTGCAGCACGGCACCGATGCGCCCGAACGATTCCGCCAGCACCGGCAGCAGGGCGATGCCCTCGTCGGTCAATGCCAGCCCGCGCGGCAGCCGGCGGAACAGCTGTACCCCCATTCTTTCTTCGAGATTCTTTACCTGCTGGCTGATCGCGGCCTGCGTGACGTTCAGCTCGGAGGCGGCGCGGGTAAAGCTGAGCAGGCGCGCCGAGACTTCGAAAGCGCGCAAGGAATTCAAGGGGAGGTGCATGTCATTTCTCCGTTTGAGCTAGTTTTTCTTATGTCTTGCCTTCGATATTGTAGCTTGAGTGATAGCCGGGCCAACGTTATCGTTGATGCCCTGTTCATTAAATTCTGAGGGGAAACATGAAACGACGCCAGTTCGCCGGCAACCTGAGTGCAGCTTTGGGAGCGCTGGTCTTAAGCGGCTACACACAGAAATCCTGGGCCTCGGCTGCCAGCGCAGCGAAGCCGGTTGCCGATCCGATCGCCCGGCAACTGCGCCGGATAGAAATCAGAAGCGGAGGACGCCTGGGTGTCGCCATCCTCGATACCCTTACCGGACAAAGCCATGCCTATCGCGGCGACGAACGGTTTCCGATGTGCAGCACCTTCAAGCTGCTGGCGGCGGGACTGACGCTGAAACGCGTGGACCAGGGACAGGAACAGCTGGCGCGGCGCATCCGTTACGAAGCCGCCGAGCTGGTCCCGTATTCCCCCGTCACCGAGAAACATGTCGGCGGCGGCATGTCGGTGGCGGAGCTGTGCGAAGCCACCCTTACCCTGAGCGACAATACCGCCGCCAACCTGCTGCTGCACAGCTTTGGCGGCCCGGCTCGGCTGACGGCCTACGTCCGTTCCCTGGATGACAAGGTGACCCGGCTCGACCGCATCGAGCCGGACCTCAACCAGGCCACTCCGGGCGATCCGCGCGACACCACCTCGCCGAGCGCGATGCTGTCCACCATGCATCAGTTGCTGATGGGAAATGCCCTGTCTACCGATTCGCGCAAACAGTTGACAACCTGGCTGCTTGCCAACAAGACCGGCGACAAGCGCCTGCGCGCATTGCTGCCGGCCGGCTGGCGGGTAGGCGACAAGACCGGCTCGGGCGCCTATGGCAGCACTAACGATATCGGCATACTGTTTCCACCCGATCGCGCACCGCTGCTGGTCGCCAGCTACCTGACCGCGACCAAGGCCTCGGAAGCCATGCGTAACGCGGCCTTGGCGGAAGTCGGGCGTTTGGCGGCATCCGTGGCGGCGAAATAAGGCGAGGGATTGGAAATCTGGCGGATTCATGGAAATAGTGGCGGCAGGCGTTGGTTTTATACCGGTTCATGCAGTGCACAAATGTGGATACTGTATAATGCCGCCACTATCTAACCCCATGATTCAATTAAGAAAAGACCAAATCTAAGATGTTGTCCACAGCAAATATCACGATGCAGTTCGGCCCTAAGCCGCTGTTTGAAAACATTTCCGTCAAATTCGGCGATGGCAACCGCTATGGCCTGATCGGCGCCAACGGCTGCGGCAAGTCGACTTTCATGAAGATCCTGGGCGGCGACCTGGAGCCGTCGGGCGGCAACGTGATGCTCGATCCGAACGAGCGCCTGGGCAAATTGCGCCAGGACCAGTTCGCATTCGAGGAAATGCGCGTGCTCGATGTCGTGATGATGGGGCATACCGAAATGTGGGCGGCCATGGCTGAGCGCGACGCGATCTACGCCAATCCGGAAGCTACCGACGACGATTACATGAAAGCGGCCGACCTGGAAGCCAAGTTTGCCGAGTACGACGGCTATACCGCTGAAGCGCGCGCCGGCGAACTGCTGCTGGGCGTAGGCGTGGCGATCGAGCAGCACCAGGGCCCGATGAGCAATGTCGCGCCGGGCTGGAAACTGCGCGTGCTGCTGGCGCAGGCGCTGTTTTCGAATCCGGATATCCTGCTGCTCGACGAACCGACCAACAACCTCGATATCAATACCATCCGCTGGCTGGAAGATGTGCTGAACCAGCGCAATTCGACCATGATCATCATTTCCCATGACCGCCACTTCCTGAACCAGGTGTGCACCCACATGGCCGACATGGACTACGGCACCTTGAAGGTCTATCCCGGCAACTACGACGAATACATGCTGGCTTCCTCGCAGGCGCGTGCGCAGCAGCTGTCGGCGAATGCCAAGGCCAAGGACAAGGTCGCCGAACTGCAGGATTTCGTGCGCCGTTTCTCGGCCAACAAATCGAAGGCGCGCCAGGCGACATCGCGCGCCAAGCAGATTGAAAAGATCAAGGTCGAGGACGTCAAGCCATCGAGCCGCGCCAATCCTTTCGTGCGTTTCGACGGCGAGAAGAAACTGCATCGGCTGGCGGTCGAAGTGCAAAACATCAGCAAGACTTATGACCGGCCGATTTTCAAGAGCTTCAACATCATGGTTGAAGCCGGCGAAAAAATCGCCATCATCGGCGCCAACGGCGCCGGTAAAACCACCTTGTTGCGCAGCATCGGCGGCAGCGACATCGCCGGCCTGGCGGCCGACAGCGGACTGGTGAAGTGGGCGGAAAACGCCAATGTCGGCTACATGCCGCAGGATCCGACGGAAGATTTCGCGACCGACAAGACGCTCACCGACTGGATGGGCCAATGGACCCAGGAAGGCGACGACGACCAGGCGGTGCGTTCCAGCCTGGGCCGCCTGCTGTTCAGCGGCGACGACGTCAAGAAGTCGGTCAAGGTGCTGTCCGGCGGCGAGAAGGGCCGCATGATGTACGGCAAGCTGATGCTGGGCCGCCACAACGTGCTGCTGCTGGACGAGCCGACCAACCATATGGACATGGAATCGATCGAGTCGCTCAACATCGCGCTGGAAAAATATGCCGGCACGTTGATTTTCGTCTCGCATGACCGCGAGTTCGTGTCGTCGCTGGCCACCCGCGTATTGGAAGTCAAGGAAAACGAAGTGGTCGATTTCCAGGGTTCCTACGAGGATTACCTGACCAGCCAGGGCATCGAGTAAATCAAGCAATCGCATGGCGCAGGAATTTCTGCGCCATGATTGATGTAAAAAAAGCGTGGCAGAGTCAATCTGTCACGCTTTTTTTCGTTGCGCTGTTTACTGCTGCGGCCGTTCGCCCAGGTACAGCAGCTGGTCCAGCCGGCCGCGCAGGCTGCGGGCGATTTCTTCGCCCTTGGCCTTGAGCACCGCCTCCAGGTATTGCTGGCGCAGTTCGCGGAAATCCTGGATGCTGCTGGCGCGTTCGACTTTCAGCTGCAGGCCGTAACCGCGCAAGCCGATCATGCTCTTGATCGTATCGTTGTAAAAATGATAAATCGCCTCGAACTGGGTTTGTCCCGGCGGCAGCACCTGCTCGGCTGATAGCGGGGCGGCGGGCGGCGGCACGCTTTTCACGGCCGGCGCTTCGACAGCGGCGGCGCTGTTGCCGGGACTGCCAGTATTGCCGCTGTCGGCGCTGGCCTGGATCAGCCCGGCCTGCAGCAATTCGTCCAGGTGTTCCTGGCCCAGTCCCAGTCCGGCCACCTTCCGCAGCAACTCGTCGCTGCTAGTCTTGCCGTCTACCAGCAATAACAGTGTCCGCAGCCGTGGCGCCACGCTCTGGCCGCGTGTGGCTATTTCGGTGCGGCCGCGTTCTGTCTTGTCGAAAATTATCATGTTGTCCCTGTGTTCTTATATTGCATCCAACAAAATGCTCGGACATTGAACCCGGCAGATTTTTTTTTATGACAATTGTTAAATCATAGTACGGGAGTTCATTCGTGCTTGCAATAAGGTAATGTTCACACGCAATGTCAAGGTTGGCGGTAGAATCCCTGTCCCGATACCCCCGGGCTTGCTGCGGCAAAATGTCTTGTTGCGCCTTCTGTCGTATCATTGCGTATTACCGCAGCTCATGACCCTCTCACACCTATCGTAGCCATGCAAACCCACGCCATCAAAACCGTTGAATTCGAGCGGCCGCAAATGGACCTAGGCAGCAGCGCAGGTACCAGCTGTACCGCTCATGCCTGGGCTCGCGTCCCTGAAACTCCCACTCCGGACCAGAAAACCGCTCTCAAGGAGCGCATCAAGCGCTTGCTGAAAGAACAGCAAGCCGTGCTGGTCGCACATTATTACGTCGACGGCGATTTACAGGACCTGGCAGAAGAAACAGGTGGCTGCGTTTCCGATTCGCTGGAAATGGCGCGCTTCGGCCGCGATCATCCAGCCAAGACGCTGGTGGTGGCCGGCGTCAAGTTCATGGGCGAGACCTCGAAAATCCTGAGCCCGCACAAGCGCGTGCTGATGCCTGACCTGGACGCTACCTGTTCGCTTGACCTCGGCTGCCCGGCGGACGAATTTTCCGCTTTTTGCGATGCCCATCCCGACCGTACCGTGGTGGTATACGCCAACACCAGCGCCGCGGTCAAGGCGCGCGCCGACTGGATGGTGACTTCGTCCATCGGCCTCGACATCGTCGCCCACCTGCACGCGCAAGGTAAAAAAATCCTGTGGGCGCCAGACAAGCACCTGGGCGGCTATATACAGAAACAGACCGGCGCCGACATGCTGCTGTGGCAGGGTTCGTGCCTGGTGCACGACGAGTTCAAGGGCGTCGAACTGGAGCTGCTGCGCCAGCAGCATCCGAACGCCAAGATACTGGTGCATCCCGAATCGCCGGAAGCCGTGGTGGCGCAAGCCGACGTGGTCGGCTCCACTACCCAGCTGATCGCCGCCGCCCAAAGCCTGGACGCCGACGAATTCATCGTCGCCACCGACAACGGCATCTTGCACAAGATGCGCATGGCTGCGCCCGGCAAACGCTTTATCGATGCGCCAACCGCCGGCAACAGCGCGACCTGCAAGAGCTGCGCGCATTGCCCATGGATGGCGATGAACGGCTTGCAGAACCTGGCCGACGTGCTGGAATTCGGCGGCAATGAAATCCAGGTCGACGCTGAAACCGGCCGCAAGGCGGTGGTCTGCATCGACCGCATGCTGGATTTCGCCGCCCAGCGCAAAGCCAACGTGCGCCCATCCAGCGATCTGGCGCAAGAACAAAAACTGTTTTCAGGAATCGGTCCCGCATGAGTACTTCCAACAGCAAATCAGCGAGCAACTTAGAGAATCGTTTCGCACCGTTTGACGCAGCGCTGCAAACGGCGTTCGATGACAATATCCGCACTGCGATCGCCGAAGACGTCGGCAGCGGTGATTTGACCGGCAAGCTGGTTCCTGAGCAACAGATGGTCAAGGCGCGCGTGATCGTGCGCGAGCAAGCTGTGCTGTGCGGCGCGCCATGGTTCGAAGCGGTGATGCGGCAGCTGGATGAGCGCATCCGGGTCGACTGGTCGTATGCCGAAGGCGACCTGATGAGCGCCGACAGCCAGGTCTGCCTCATCGATGCGCCGGCCCGGGCCTTGCTGACCGCGGAGCGCGGCGCCTTGAATTTCCTGCAGCTGCTGTCCGGCGTAGCCAGCGCAACGCGCGTCTACGTCAATGCCATCGCCGACACCAAGGCGCATATCCTTGACACCCGCAAAACCTTGCCCGGCCTGCGCCTGGCGCAGAAATACGCGGTGCGTGTCGGCGGCGGCCATAACCAGCGGCTGGCCCTGTACGATGGCATCCTGATCAAGGAAAACCATATCGCCGCAGCCGGCGGCATCTCCGCCGCGATGCAGGCGGCGCACAAGCTGGATGCGGATGTCACGGTCCAGATCGAAGTGGAAAACCTGGTGCAGCTGGACGAGGCATTGAGCGCCGGCGCCAACTCGATCCTGCTCGACAACTTCAGCCTCGACGCCATGCGCGACGCCGTCAAGCTGACCGACGGCAGGGCGCTGCTGGAAGCTTCCGGCGGCATCAATATGGAAACGGTGCGGGCTATCGCGGAAACCGGCGTCGACCGGATTTCGATCGGCAGCCTGACCAAGGACATCCGGGCGACAGATTATTCGCTGCGGATTATTGGGTAGAGTGTCTTGATTGGATAAAACGTATTGAACTGCCTGTGCAACGGCGGCGTTGCGTTCAGTGAACGAGTTTTGCCGCAGCGAATGCCAGGGCCGTCAGGGAGACGGCTGTTCCGATAAACCATCTTAGAAGAGTGGACTCAAGCTTGGACACATCTTCTTTGGTGGCCATATGGTCGAGGCGTGTTTCGATGCGCGTCAGGCGGTCACGCGCATCGCCGGCAAATTCTTCAAGTTTGAGGACTCTTGTTTCCATGTCGAGATGGTAATCCCAGTTCGTGCAAGGATCAAGTCTTCCAGCCCATGGTTTGTATCGTTTAGGTGATTGCCGTATGGGCTGGACAGGACAACCTGCCCAGCCGCGTATGCTGTCCTACTGGACTTTGCCCTGGGCAAAATCCATGATCAGCCGCGTCGACAGGTACAGGCGCGGAACGATGCTGTTCAGCAAGACGTATTCGGCGTCATTTGAATGCGCGCCATAGCCGGTCAACCCCATTCCCTCAATCACGGCTCCCTTCGATTTCAGTGCGGCGAATGCGGCATCGGTGCCGCCGCCGCTGGCCGTATCTACTATCGTCATCGGCAGGTCCAGTTCCTGGTAGATCTTTTGGCCGTAAGCCGACACGGCGCGCGAAGCAGCATTGGCTTCCAGCGGCGGCCGCCGCATTTCAAATTTCAGATGGACCTTGGCGTCCGGGATCAGCTGCTTCTTGACGCGTTCTTGCATCTGTTCCTGCAGCTGCTCGAAGTCGCTCATCTTCAAGGCGCGGGCATCGGCTTGTGCGCTGGCGCTGGCCGGGATCACGTTGCGGTTGGTGCCGGCCTGCGCCACGGTCCAGTTCAGTTTCAAGCCGCGCCACGGTTGCGACAAGGAATCCATCTGCAACACCTGGTGCGACAATTCATACAAGGCGTTGACGCCTCTTTCCGGCGCAGCTCCGGCATGCGAAGATTTTCCCTCGACCGTCAGGTACGCCGCGGCGATGCCGCTGGTCGCCAGCCGCAGCTGGCCTTGGGCGCCGCCGCCTTCATAGGAAAACACGGCGTCCTGTTCGGCGCCCAGCCTGGTATGCAGGCTGCGGCCGCCGGGCGAACTGATTTCCTCGTCGCCGTTGATCAGCACCGTCAGCGTGTCGTAGTCCTTGAAGCCGATTTTTTGCAGGATGGCGATGGTATGCAGGATGGTGGCGACGCCTTGCTTGTCGTCGGCGATGCCGAGGCCGTAAGCCTTGTCGCCGTCAACCCGGTATTGCTGGTCTTTCAGCATGCCGCGCAGGTACACCGTGTCCATGTGCGCGATCAGCATGATCTTGCGCTTGCCGTTGCCCTTGAAAACCGCATGCACGATCTGCCCGATCTTTTCCGGGGTGTCGCCCATCCGGTAGATTTCCGGCGCGTCCAGCAATTCAGCCTTGCCGCCAAGTTTCGTCAGGCGATCACGGATCAGGGCGGCGATCTTGGCAAGGCCTTCAAGATCTCCGCTGCCCGATTCGATATTCACCAGGTCGCGCATGGTGTCCATCATTACCGGTTTTTCTTTTTGCGCCAGGTCGTACACCGGCGCCACGGGGGCCGCCAGCGCCATGCCGGCGCTCAAGGCCAGCGCCGGGAACAGCACGGCGGCGAGCAAGTTTTTTTTCGAGGAAAAGGATGGCTGTTTCAACTTCTGTCTCCGTTGGTTTTAATGAAATGCTGCGTTTGTTTTTCTATGGCTGCTGCAGGCTGTCGTGGCGCGTCTCGCGCATGCACAGCACCGCGCCCAGGCTGAGCGCCGCGGCCGCCGATACGTAGGCGCCGACATACGCCAGGCCGCCGCGCTGCGCCAGCAGTTGCGCGATATAAGGTGCAACCGATGCGCCCAGGATGCCGCCGATGTTGTACGACACGCCGGCGCCGGTATACCGTACGCTGGTAGGAAACAGTTCCGGCAACAGGGCTCCCATGGGAGCGAAGGTCACTCCCATCAGGAACAGGAAGATGATCAGGAACAAGGCGATCGCCGCCATGTTGCCGCTGCCGAACAGCGGCTGCATGGTGAAGCCCGCGGCGATCGCTGCCAGCGTGCCGGCGATCAGCACCGGGCGCCGGCCGAAGCGGTCGCTGGCCATGGCTGAGAATGGCGTCGCCAGCGCCATGAACACCACCGCCAGGCACAGCAGCGCGAGGAATTCCTGGCGCGGGATATGCAGCGTGCCGACACCGTAAGACAGCGAAAACACGGTCGCGATATAGAACAAGGTGTAGCAGACAATCATTGCCACCGAGCCCAGCATCACCGGACGCCAGTGGTGCTGGAACAGGGTAACGGCCGGCACCTTCACGCGTTCGTGCTTCTCCAGCGCGGCGGCAAATACCGGCGTTTCGGCGATCTTCAGCCGCACATACAAGCCCAGCACCACCAGCACCGCGCTGAAAATGAACGGGATGCGCCAGCCCCAGCCCTTGAACTGTTCATCCGACAGGCTCAAGGCCAAGGCAAGGAACAGGCCATTGGCCATCAGGAAACCGACGGAAGGGCCAAGCTGCGGGAACATGCCGTACCTGCCGCGTTTCCCCGGCGGCGCATATTCGGTCGCCAGCAGCGCCGCGCCGCCCCATTCGCCGCCCAAGCCTATGCCTTGGGCAAAACGCAGCACGCACAGGAGGGCAGGCGCCGCCGCACCGATGGAGTCGTAACCCGGCAGGAAGCCGATCAGCGTGGTGGCGACGCCCATCACCAGCAGCGAAAGCACCAGCGTGGATTTGCGTCCGATGCGGTCGCCGAAATGGCCGAACAGGAAAGCGCCGACCGGCCGTGCGATAAACGCGATGCCGAACGTCACAAACGCCGACAGCGCTTGCGCCGTCGGCGAGTCATGCGGGAAAAATACCGGGCCGATGACCAGCGCCGCCGCGGTTGCGTAGACGTAGAAATCGTAGAATTCTATGGCGGTGCCGATGAAACTGGCGAAGATCACGCGCCTGGCGCTGTTTTGCGCCGGCGCCGGGGCAGATGTGATTTGCTGCGATGCTGCGCTCATCGTTTCTCCTCATTTTTTTAGTTTGAGATCCAAGCATAGCCGAGATGAGGCGGAAGCGACACTGTTGCAGATCAGGCCAGCTAGGCCAGCGGCGCCGGCAGGCGCTCCAGCACGCGCACCTCGGAATCGAAAATGATCCAGGCCTGCACCGCGAAGCCGGCCAGCGCCAGCACCAGGCAGGCCGGTTCGCCCCAGCGTGCGCCGACCAGGCCGCCGAGGGCGGCGCCGATCGGCCGCGCGCCGGTGTTGACCGTCAGGAAAATCGCCGACACCCGTCCCAGCATGGCGCCCGGCGTGACAGTCTGGCGCAGCGTGGTGGAGGTGATGACCCAGATGATCGGACCAACGCCGAACAGGAAAAACGACAGGGCCGCCAGGATCCCGCTCGGAACCGCAAGCGTCGCCACCATTGTCGATGCGGCCAGCACCGAGATCGCCGGGCCGATCTGGATCGCGCGGCCGAACGGCAGCCTGGCCACGATCCGCGGCGTCAGCAGGGCGCCCACCATCATGCCGACGCCATACGCGCCAAGCGTCATGCCGACCGCGCTGGCGCTCAGCCCGAGCTTGCGCACCGCATAGGGCACATAGGCAGCCTGCAGCACGAACCAGGAGATGTTCCAGGCCACCGCGGTCAGCAGGATCGGCCGCAGCAGGTTGTCGCGCCAGACCATGTGGGCGCCGTCGCGCAGCTCCAGCAGGGGATGGCGCGGCGCCGCCGGCGTGCGTTGCGGTTCGCGCAGCTGCAGCAGCAGCGCCACGGCCGAGCCGGACAGGATAGCCGCCAGCACGAACGCGGTCGAGGCGCCGGCCCATGAAGTCAGCGCGCCGCCGAGAGCGGGACCGGCGGCAAAGGCAGCGCTGCGGGCCAGTTCCAGCCGGCCGTTGGCTTTCGCCAGCAGCTCGCGCCCTACCAGTGCCGGCACGATGGCCGGGGCGGCGACGCTGAAACCGACAGTGCCGACGGCGCCGATGAAGCCGAGCACCGCCAGCAATCCGATCGACAGGTGATTCGACAGGAGCGCCGCCAGCACGCCCAGCAAGGCCAGCATGCGCAGCACCTCGGCGGTCACCATCAGGCGTTTGCGCGAGGTGCGGTCGGCCAGCAGGCCGAACGGGATCGAGAGCAGCAGAAACGGCAGCGATTGCACCGCGGCCAGCGTGCCGATTTCACCCGGCCCGGCGCCGAGTATCAGCACCGCCATGATGGGCGTCGCCGCCAGGCTGAGCTGCTCGGCCGATTGCGCCGCAAGATTGGACCAGGTGAGGGCGACCAGAGAACGGGGAAGGGCGTGCGGAAGTGGTGACGTCATGATTCTTGCAATTTTCTTGGAGAACGGTAGTGTCGCGCCGTTTCCGGCAGCGGACACCCCGTTTCTTGGCGCGCAATTCGCATGCGCGCGGATGGACTAGCGGCGCTGCGGCGTGAGCACGCTAGGCAATGCCTTGGCCAGCGTTTCCGGATAATCCTGGCTGTAGTGCAGGCCGCGGCTTTCATGGCGCGACAAAGCGCTTTCGACGATCAGCGACGCCACCTGCACCAGGTTGCGCAGCTCCAGCAAATCGCGGCTGATGCGGAAGTGCGCATAATATTCGTCGATTTCTTCCTTGAGCAAACGGATCCGGTGCTGGGCGCGCTCCAGGCGTTTGTTGGTGCGTACGATGCCGACGTAATTCCACATGAAGCGGCGCAGCTCGTCCCAGTTGTGGGAGATCACGACTTCCTCGTCGGCATCCGTCACGCGGCTTTCGTCCCAGGCCGGCAGCGAGACGGCTTTCGGCTTCTCTTGCTGGGCGATGAACTTGGCGGTGGCGCGGCCGATCACCACGCATTCCAGCAGCGAATTGCTGGCCAGGCGGTTGGCGCCGTGCAGGCCGGTGTAGGCGGTTTCGCCAACGGCATACAAGCCGGGCAGGTCGGTGCGGCCGTTCAGGTCGGTAACGATGCCGCCGCAAGTGAAGTGGACCGCCGGCACCACCGGGATCGCCTGTTTGGTGATGTCGATGCCGAGTTCCAGGCAACGCGCATAGATGGTCGGGAAATGTTCTTTCAGGAATTCCGGCGACTTGTGGGTGATGTCTAGGTCGACATGGTCCAGGCCGCGCTTCTTCATTTCGAAGTCGATTGCCCGCGCCACCACGTCGCGCGGCGCCAGTTCGGCACGCTCGTCATGGGCCGGCATGAAGCGCATGCCGGCGTCGGCGCCTTCGGTATCCGGCAGCTTGAGCACGCCGCCTTCGCCGCGTATCGCTTCGGTGATCAGGAACGATTTGGCGTAAGGGTGGTACAGGCAGGTCGGATGGAACTGGATGAATTCCATGTTGGCGACCCGGCAGCCGGCGCGCCAGGCCATGGCGATGCCGTCGCCGGTGGCGCTGTCGGGATTGGTGGTGTACAGGTAGACCTTGCCGGCGCCGCCGGTGGCGAGCACCGTGTGGTTGGCGGCCAGGGTCAGCACCTTGCCGGTCTTGACGTTCTTGGCGTACAGGCCAAGGCAGCGCGGCGCCGTATCGCCTGTCGCCACCTTCTTGGAGGTGATCAGGTCGATTGCGTAATGATCTTCCAGCAGCGTGATGTTGGGATGGGCGCGCACTTTTTGTTCCAGCGTCACCTGCACCGCATGGCCGGTAGCGTCGGCGGCGTGGATGATGCGGCGCTGGCTGTGGCCGCCTTCGCGCGTCAGGTGGAAGCCCAGTTCGGCGCTGGAGTCGGGCGTGAACGGCACGCCCTGTTCAATCAGCCATTCGATGGCGGCGCGGCCGTTTTCGACGATGAAGCGGGTAGCGCTTTCATCGCACAGGCCGGCGCCGGCGACAAGGGTGTCGTTGATGTGCTGTTCGTGGCTGTCGCCGGAATCCAGCACGGCGGCAATGCCGCCCTGGGCCCAGTTGCTGGCGCCGTCGAGCAGCGCGCGTTTGGAGATGACTGCAACCTTGTTGTTCTCGGCAAGGTGCAGCGCGACCGACAGGCCGGCCAGGCCGCTGCCGATGATGGCGACATCGAATTTCATGGTGGATGCTTGGTTATTCCCTGACGGGACCTTGTTGTTTTAATCCGGACCGCCCCAGGATCTGGGGCGATGTCTCTACTACCCTCTGCTACCGTGCTGCTGCGCCGTTAATTATTCCACGATTACCGGTTTGACTTTGGCGGCAGCCTGTTTGGCCCTGATGCGCGCGGTCTCGACGTCGTCGGCGGTGGCCAGGGCCACGCCCATGCGCCGGCGGGCGAAAGATTCCGGCTTGCCGAACAGGCGGATATCCACGCCCGGCACGCGCAGCGCGTCGGCCACGCCTTCAAAGGCGATGCCCTTGGCGTCGTGCTGGCCGTAGATGACCGCCGATGCCGCCGGGCTGCGCAAGGCGACATTCACCGGCAGGCCCAGGATCGCCTTGGCGTGCAGTTCGAATTCGCTTTGCTGCTGGCTGGCCATGGTCACCATGCCGGTGTCGTGCGGACGCGGGCTGACTTCGGAGAACCAGACCATCTCGTTCTTGACGAACAGTTCGACGCCGAACAGGCCGAGGCCGCCCAGGTTGTCGGTGACTTTCTTGGCGATATCGCGCGCCTTGAGCAGCGCTTCCGGATGCATCGGATGCGGTTGCCAGGATTCGACGTAATCGCCCTGCACCTGGATGTGGCCGATCGGTTCGCAGAAATGGGTGGCGATGCTGCCGTCCTGCTGCAGCGCGCGCACCGTCAGCAGCGTGATCTCATAATCGAAATCGATGAAACCCTCGACGATGACCCGTCCCGAATCGACCCGGCCGCCGGCGGCGGCATAGGCCCAGGCGGCTTCGATTTCATCGGCGCCGTCGAGCTTCGACTGGCCCTTGCCGGAAGAAGACATGACCGGCTTGATCACGCACGGAAAGCCGATCGCCGCGCAAGCGGTTTTCAGTTCGTCCAGGTTGTTGGCGAAACGGTAGGGCGAAGTCGCCAGCGCCAGCGTCTCGCCGGCCAGGCGGCGTATGCCTTCGCGGTTCATGGTCAGCCAGGCGGCGCGCGCGGTGGGAATCACGGTGACCTTGCCGGCGGCTTCCAGCGCGACCAGGGTTTCGGTGGCAATTGCTTCGATTTCCGGCACGACCAGGTCAGGCTGTTCTTGCGCAATCAACGCTTCCAGCGCCGCGCCGTCGGCCATGTTGATCACGTGCGAACGGTGCGCGACCTGGTGGCCGGGAGCGTTCGGGTAACGGTCAACGGCAATCACTTCGACGCCGAGCCGCTGCAGCGAGATGATGACTTCCTTGCCGAGTTCGCCGGAGCCTAGCAGCATGACCTTGGTGGCGGAAGGGGAAAGCGGGGTGCCGATTCTGGTGGGTGTCTTCATATAGGAAAGGAGCTGCGGCGCCTGGTTGCCTTGCGCCGCGAATTTGCTGTTAGTCGTTGATCGGTGGGTGGGTGATGACGGTGAAAAATTCGCAAAGAGGATATTTTATCGTTGGCCAACGCCTGACAATAACAAATATCAAGACACAAGGACAGTTGGCAAAATGAAAAAAGCCGCCAGAATCATCTGGCGGCTCTTCCGGCGCTGCTCAGGCATAGCCGTAAGCATATGCCATATCGTTCATTAGCGCTCGGCTTGGTAAATATCGTAGTCCTTGGTTTCCTTGACAAACAGCATGCCGATGACGAAAGTGGCTGCCGCGATGATGATCGGATACCACAGGCCATAGTAGATGTCGCCCTTGAACGCCACCAGCGCAAAAGCAGTGGTCGGCAGCAAGCCGCCGAACCAGCCGTTGCCGATGTGGTAAGGCATGGACATCGAGGTATAGCGGATGCGGGTAGGGAACATTTCCACCAGCATCGCCGCAATCGGGCCGTACACCATGGTCACGTAGAGCACCAGGATGAACAGCAGCAACAGCACCATCGGCTTGTTCATCTGGTCCGGATCGGCTTTGCTTGGATAACCTGCGCCTTTGATGTCGCCGGCCAGTTCTGCCGAGAATGCCTTGTCCTTGGCCGCGGCATCTTCTTTCGACAAGCCTTTGGCGTCATACGATGTCAGGATCTTTTCGCCGATCTTGATGGTGGCAACCGAACCAGGAGCGCCGGCGACGTTTTCATAGTTCACCGAAGCTGCCGACAGCTTGGCCTTGGCGATATCGCAAGACGATGTGAATTTTTTGGTGCCGGTAGGGTTGAACTGGAATTGGCAAGTGGCAGGGTCGGCAGTGACGATCACCGGTGCGCTCTTGAGCGCTGCTTCCAGCGCCGGGTTGGCGTAGTGGGTCAGGCCGGAAAAGATCGGGAAGTAGGTCAGCGCTGCAATCAGGCAGCCGGCCATGATGATCGGCTTGCGGCCGATCTTGTCGGACAGCGTACCGAAGATCACGAAGAACGGTGTGCCCAGCAGCAGGGCCAGCGCGATCAGTATGTTGGCAGTCGACATGTCGACCTTCAGCGATTGTGTCAGGAAGAACAGGGCATAGAACTGGCCGGTGTACCAGACCACGGCCTGGCCGGCGGTCAGGCCGATCAGGGCCAGGATCACCAGCTTCAGGTTTTTCCATTTGCCGAAAGCTTCCGTCAGCGGCGCTTTGGAAGTCTTGCCTTCAGCCTTCATCTTGGCGAAAGCCGGCGACTCATTCATCGACAAGCGAATCCAGACCGAGACCGCCAGCAAGATGACCGAGACCAGGAAAGGAATGCGCCAGCCCCATGAAGAAAATGCTTCTTCGCCGACGGCGCTGCGGACACCCAGGATCACCAGCAGCGACAGGAACAGTCCCAGCGTTGCGGTAGTTTGAATCCAGGAGGTGAATGCGCCGCGCTTATCGTCTGGTGCGTGTTCAGCGACATAGGTCGCCGCACCACCGTACTCGCCGCCCAGCGCCAGGCCTTGCAGGATGCGCAAGGTGATCAGGATGATAGGGGCGGCAATGCCGATGGTGGCGTAGTTTGGCAGGATGCCGACAATGAAGGTCGAGGCGCCCATGATCAGGATCGTCACCAGGAAGGTGAATTTGCGGCCGATCATGTCGCCCAGGCGGCCGAACACCAGCGCGCCGAAGGGACGCACGATAAAGCCGGCGGCAAACGCCAGCAAGGCGAAGATGAAACCGGTGTTTGGATCGGTGCCGGAGAAGAACTGCTTGGCGATGATGGCCGCCAGCGAGCCGTACAGGTAAAAGTCATACCATTCGAATACGGTGCCCAGCGACGAGGCAAAGATGACTTTGCGCTCCTCCGGTGTGATGCCCCGTGCAGCAGGTTTCAGCCCGCCTGCGGTAGGTTGTATTGTGGCCATGCCGGTCTCCTTGATTATTTATATTTGGTGCAGCTGTCTTGGAGTGTGCAGGCGAAACCTTACGCGGGACTTGCTTGAAACTTACGACAAACTTACGGGACAGGGGCGCTGGAAAGGGAAAGTTGCTACCTGTCAACAATGACAGCTGTGCCGGCCTGCCGGAATCGCTACAATGGCTACGTCTTCTACAACTCTCCCCGAGTTTGGATTCAGCCCGTGGCCGCAAGGTTCACGGGCTTTTTTTTCGGCTGCCTGGCATAGGTAAAACCGGCAATTGTCATAGAGCAGTCATACCGCCGTCATGTTAGGCGGGTAGCATGCGAGGTGTTGATTTAGTGCTCACTTATAAAGCCCGGCCAGGGTTTTTCGAAGAGTGTTTTGCCATCAGCAGGTTGGCCGGTAGCCTCGATCACCGGCACCAGTTTTGTTGCCTCCGGATTAACCCGCCGCCGCAAGGTGCGCGGGTTTTTCGTTTTCCGGCCGCTATAATGTTTTGCCGCCTGCCCAGAATCGTTTAATCCCTCCAGCCCATGCAAATTCCAGCAGATGAAATGACCGAGATTGTTTTACCGGAAATGCCGGACGCCATTTGCCGGGCCGGTTTGCGCTATACGGTCGACGCCGGACAGCTGGAGCGGCTGCAGGCCAGCGGCATAGTCCTGCCCGACAGCATGGCGCGCGCGGTGCTGAAACGCCAGGTGGAGTTCGCCGCCGGCAGGTTTTGCGCTCGTGAAGCGTTGCAAAAGCTCGGCCACGACAGCCAGGCGACACTCGCTATCGGCCAGCATCGGGCGCCGCTGTGGCCAACCGGTTACCTGGGTTCGATCAGTCATGGCGACGGCCTGGCGATTGCGGTGGCGGCCAGTACCCGGGACTGGCGCGGGCTGGGAATCGATATCGAACGGATCCTCACCGACGAGGCGGCGCAGCCGTTGCATGAACACCTGATGAAAGCGTCGGAGCTGGCCATGGGCGAGGCCGCCGGCCTGGCTCTCGGAGACTGGCTGAGCCTGGTTTTTTCGGCCAAGGAAAGCCTGTTCAAGGCGCTCTATCCATTTGTCGGCCGTTATTTCGATTTCCTGGATGCGGAAGTATGCGAGTTGCAGCAACGGCAATCCCGCCTCACGCTGAGGCTGGCGACGAGCTTGTCGCCCTCATGCGTCAAAGGCAGCCTGTACAGCATCCGCTATAGTTATTTTCCCGGCAATATCGCCACATTGTGCCTGCTCTGACAGTTGCCGCAACCGGCGCACGGTACTGGATATTTGCGGGGCGGCATCTATAATAAAAAGTCTTCCGGAGGTTTCTATGAAGGCTGCGAAAATCATCGAGATGTGGGATAGGGCAAGTCGCCAGGTGCCGCTCACCAGCGACGACGACATCGTACAGATGTTTGCCAACGAAATCGCGAAATTGTCTTACAAGCTGACAGAGGAAGAGCTGTTCCGGCTGATCGCGGTGGGCGCGCTGGTTTACCAGCGTGGATTCCGCGAATTCGACGGCAACATCATGGCGGACCTGCTGATCCGGACCCTGCGCGAGGGCGGACGAGCGTAGGGCGATTCTTATCCAATCCTGCGGGCCCAATGAAAAAGCCTGCGTCCTCACGGCGCGCAGGCTTTCATGATGCCTATCAAGGCAAGTGGCTAATGCGGCTCAGACCCGGACGATCTTTTCGCCAGTCTGGTCAATGACAAATTTTCCTTCCGCGTACGGGGTCAGCGCCCGTCCATCCGCCAGTTTATAGATTTCCCGCCCGGGCAGGGAGGCGACGGTGCCGTTTGCGGTGGCTCTTTCAATCGAGTCTTTATAGCACTCGACATGATAGGCGTTCCCTGTTTCTTTGCCTTTGGCGTCGAATTTTTCTGTTAAATCCATAAATGTCTCCTTGTGCGCGAGGTTGGAATACCTGCGGTAACGATACCAGATTTTATTTAACGATTGTAGCAATCGATGCGTTCATCCGGCGCTGCGTCCGCCCGCGTGGCCGCTATCCATTGCCGCTATCCGTTGCGGCGCGTACCATGAGGGTCGCAGCATGGCGAATTCTACAGAGGAAGCAGTAATGAACGACGGTTTGACAAGAGATGAATACGACGCCCTGGAACAGATCCGCAAGGGAACGCACGGCAGGGTGAGCGCTTGCGTGGCACGGAATACCAAGCGCCTGGCGGGACTGAAGTACATTGCATATGAAAAGAACGGCGGCCTGTCATTGACCGAGAAAGGGCAGCAGACCTTGTTCATCAGGAACTGCATAGACGGCCTGCGCGCCGTGGCCAGCGATCCCGGCGTCAAACTGGCGGCCGATGTCGCCATGTTCCTCGGCAAGAAAGGGCATGTCAGCGCCAGGCCGGCGGGCGATGGTTACGACATCACCGAAAAAGGACGGGAGTCCCTGGCGGATATCGATTCTTCGGCGGCCTGAACGGCGATCCCGGCGGGCCGCAAGTTATGCCCGTGGTATCAAGTTTGTGCGCTTAGTAAAAAATCATATAAATCAAACACTTGATTAAAATTCTTGATGGTTATCCACAGGACTGTCCACAATTTCTGTGGGTAACTTTCGGTCCACCATGCAATGGAAAGAGAAACCCATGCTGAACATAGGCCTTTTAGGCTACGGCTTTGCCGGCGCCACCTTCCACGCGCCGCTGATCGGACACTCGGGCCGCACCGCAGTCAGCGCGATTGCCAGCAGCCAGGCCGAGGCCGCCGCCCAAGCCTGGCCGGAAGCGCGCATTGTTGCCGACCTCGACGCCTTGCTGGCCGATGGCGCGCTCGACTGCATCGTGATCGCAACCCCGAACGACACCCATTTTGAATTCGCCCGGCGCACGCTGGCTGCCGGCAAGCACGTGGTGGTCGACAAGCCGGTCACCCTGAGCGCAGAAGAGGCGCGCATCCTGGCGCGCACGGCCGCCGACAGCAAGCTGCTGCTGGCGCCGTTCCATAACCGGCGCTGGGACGGTGATTTCCGCACCGTGCAAGCGCTGGTCGCGAGCGGCCGGCTTGGCCAGATCACGCATTTCGAGTCGCATTTCGATCGTTTCAGGCCCTTAGTGCGGCAACGCTGGCGCGAGAATGCCTTGAACGGCGGCGGCCTGCTGTATGACCTTGGGCCGCATCTGGTCGACCAGGCGCTGACTTTGTTTGGCGCCCCGCAAAGCGTCAACGCGACTATCGGCACTTACCGCGAGCAAGCCAAGGCGGAGGACTACGTCCACCTGCAGCTCGGTTATGCCGACAAGCAGGTAGTCTTGCATGCCAGCGCCCTGAGCGCCCTGGAGGCGCCGCGGTTCACGATCCACGGCCGCCGCGGCAGCTACCTGAAAACCGGGCTCGACAGCCAGGAAGACCAGCTCAAGGCCGGCTTGCGTCCCGGACAGCCGGGCTGGGCCCAAAACCCGCCTGGCTTGATCAGGGAAGTGGAAGGTGCACTCGACCTGCGCGGCGAACTGGCTACCTTGGACGGCGCTTATGTCGAGTTTTATCGCGCGCTGGCCGCCTCGATCCAGGACGGCGTGCCGTTTCCGGTCACGGCGGACGCCGCCGTCAGTGTTGCCGAAATCCTGGAACTGGCGCGCCACAGCGCCATGGAAGGGCGTCGCCTGCCCTATGCGGCGACCGGATGGTAACGCTATCATCCATGTGAATAACTGATATGCGTTAAATAAATTGGCTGTCCGCGGACCGTCTCTATATAGTTACACCTGTCTCCTCCAACACCTCCTAAGGTTTGGATTCAAGCCCGCACCGAAAGGTCCGCGGGCTTTTTTTTGTCCGCCGTATTTGCGGGAAATAGGCTGCACAAGACTTTAGCTTGCACTGCCGGGCAGATCTGTGTATAATTCAAAAATTGCCTGTAACGCATAAAGCGATACGGGCCAATACAAGAGTAGATTCGTTACACGTCGGGGCCACTTTCCAGATAGGACTGGGTTTCGGGAATCTTCTCCTGTATTGATGAATGTACGAATACATAAGCCTGCTTACCTCACGGTCGCAGGTTTTTTTGCGTCTGGATACCGTATTTTTACTATATTGCAGTGCGCCATATTTCAATTTATAGTGGTTTCGTCTCCTCCAACCCCCTATGGTTTGGATTCAGCCCGCGCCGCAAGGCTCTGCGGGCTTTTTTTTGCCCATCGGAAAGGCGAGGCTAGCCCGGCCCCTTGATGACAAGGCGCCGGCGGCGATTTGTTGTCACTTCTTGACGTTAACTATCACATGCCTGTGACAGCTTGCCGCGGCTCAGTGGTGTGGCTTGATCGTCCGGCTGCGCTGCAAGCGGGCATCGGAGCGGGCATTGCGGTTGTAAGTCGACAGGAAGCCGCGCGTCTTCAGTTCCTTGTGCAGCAGGAACAAGGCAAGCAGGACGGCAAAAGTGACGGAGGCGAGGATGATTAACATTTTTTGTCTGTTTCCCTGGGTGATGCCCGATACCAGCAAAATTCGCGCCAGGCGTCGCCGTTTCCCTGGCTGGCCGCGTCAGCGCGCCATCAGGGTATCCAGCAGCCAGCTGCCGGCTGGTCCCAGTCCGCGTTGGCGCGACCAGACCGCGTCGACCTGTATGCTTTTCGGCCAGCCGCGCACCTGCAGCTCAAGCAGGCTGTTGGCGGCAAACCGTTTGGCCAGCCAGTACGGTAATTCGGCCCAGCCGAAACCCAGTTCCGTCATTTCCAGCAGCAGCAGGTAGCTGGACGCCGTCCAGCATTTGCCGCGGCGGCGCTGCACAGGCTCGTCGGCATAGGTGCTCAGGCGCAGCTCGCGCGCACCGTGCAGCATCTCGCTGGAGATGTGCGCGGCTTTTGCCAGCGGATGCTGCTTGCCGACATACAGGCCGATGGCGGAACGGTCCGGCACCGATTCGAAGCCGATATCCGGCGGATAGTCCGGCTGCGCCGCCACCAGGCCGAGGTTGGCGCGTCCTTCCTGCACCAAAGAAACCACGTCGTTGCGCTCCGCAATCATGCATTCCAGTTCCAGCTCCGGGTAGCGTTGCTCGAAACTGGTGAGGATATGTTCGAAGCGGTCCGACTGGTAAGTATCGGACAGCACCAGGGTCAGCTGCGGCTCCAGTCCACCCGCCAGCCGGTGCGCCGAACGTTCGAGGCGATCGGCAGCTTCTATCACTTGCTGCGCGTGGACCAGCATGGCCCGGCCTTGCTCGGTCAGCGTCGGGCGGCGGGTGCGACGGTCGAACAGCGTCAGTCCGAGGTCGATTTCCAGGTTGGCGATCGCCTCGCTGACGGTGGACTGCTGCTTGCCCAGCTTGCGTGCCGCCGCCGAGAACGAACCCAGTGTGGCGGCCTCGACAAACATGAACAGGGTTTCCAGTGAGTGGCGCATGGCGTACTCGCTCCTATATATCGATTTATCCGATGGTTATCGATTTTATAGTATCAGGTAAATCGAAGAAAATAGCTTCGTCAGAGTTTTCTGAAGCAATGGAGGCAATATGAACACGCATAAAACCTGGACCGAACGCGCCATGCACGCGCTGATATTTGAAGTGCTGGCAGTAGGCATGACCGCACCCGTCTTGTCGTGGGTGATGAAGATACCGATGGCGCATGCGGGTTTGCTGACGCTGATGATTTCGCTGGTGGCGATGACCTGGAACATGATTTTCAACAGCCTGTTCGACCGTATCGAGCGCCGCTGGCGCCTGGTCCGCACCATGGCCATGCGGGTGGTGCACGCTACCGCATTCGAAGCCGGGCTGGTGGCGATCGTGGTGCCGCTGGTGGCATGGTGGCTGGACATGAGCCTGCTCGATGCCCTGTTCCTCGACATCGGCCTGCTGCTTTTTTTCCTGCCTTATACCTTCGTTTTCAACCTGGCGTACGACAAGCTGCGTGCTTCCTTGCTGAAGAAACGCATGTTTGCCGGCATGTGACGATCCCGCGCATGCATGTATTGCATGCGCAGCAGCGAAGCAGCCAGGTCCGGTTTTGGATTATTGGAAATAGCCGCTGCCGATAACCAGCGGCTTGCCGACGATGCCGGCGCCGATCAGGCGCCGTGCGACGCCTTCGATTTTTGTCTGGAAGGCACGATAGGTATCGAGCAGGTCGAGCTTGGGATCTTTCGAATGCGACAGGTCTGAGAGTGTGGTTGCTGGCACCAGGCACTGGTACTGCTGGAATTCGACCGTCACCGAAAACAGGATGCCGGCGTTGGTCAGGCGAGGTGCGGCGAGTACGTTGTCCATCATGGTCTCCACGATAAAGCGGTTGCGCAGAGTCAGACGGGATCGATAGGGCAGGCTATCTGGCTGCTTATCCATGGTGCCCTGAAACCGGCCGGCTTGCAAGGACAATACAGAAGCGGCGGTTTGGGTAGTGCAGATTTGTTATGGCGCTGCCGCAGATCAGGCATGCGGACCATTTTTTGCGCCGCCGCCGTGAAAAAAAACCGCCAGGCCCGTGAGGCGCGGCGGCTTGCGCACAGCGGTTGCAGCCGATGCAGGATCAGTGCGCCATGCAGTAGCCGTCCAGTTCCAGCAACAGCTGCTGTTTCGCCGCAGCCGGCAGGAACGTCGCTTCAAACGCATTCCGCGCCAGCATCACCAGTTCGGTGCGGCTCAAGCGCAGCGATGCCGCCACCGCCAGGAAATTGGCGTTCATGTAGCCGCCGAAATAGGCCGGATCGTCGGAGTTGACGGTGACCGCCAGGCCGGCATGCAGCATGCGCGCCAGGTTGTGCTTGCGCATGTCGTCGACCACGCACAGCTTGAGGTTGGACAGCGGGCATACCGTCAGCGGGGTGCGTTGTTGCGCCAGCCGCTTCATCAGGGCCGGATCTTCCTCGCTGCGCACGCCGTGGTCGATGCGTTCTACGTGCAATACATCGAGCGCGTCCCTGACATATTCCGGCGGGCCTTCCTCGCCGGCGTGGGCTACCAGGTGGAACCCGAGTTCGCGGCAGCGCGCGAAGACGCGGGCAAATTTTTCCGGCGGGTTGCCGCGTTCGGCCGAATCCAGGCCGATGCCGATCCACAGGTCGCGATACTGGGCGCGCAGGGGCAGCGCCTCTTCCAGGGTAGCGAACGCTTCCTCTTCCGACAGATGGCGCAGGAAGGACATGATCATGGCGCTGCTGAAGCCGTGCCTGTCGCGCGCTTCGCGCAGGGCGCGGGCGATGCCGGCGAATACGACGTCGATGCTGATGCCGCGTTCGGTATGGGTCTGCGGATCGAAGAATATTTCGGAGTGGCGCACGTTGTCTGCCCGCGAGCGGGCGATGTACGCCATCGTCATGTCATAAAAATCCTGTTCGGTCTGCAGTACCGCGGCGCCGGCGTAATACAGGTCGAGAAACGATTGCAGGTCGGTGAAAGCATAGGCGGCGCGCAGTTCTTCCACGGAAGCGTAGGGCAGTTCGACATTGTTGCGTTGCGCCAGCGAGAACAGCAATTCAGGTTCCAGCGTGCCTTCGATATGCAGGTGCAGTTCCGCTTTCGGCAAACCTTCGATAAAGGAAACCAGGTCGGCTGCGAGCGGCGGGGTGGTGCTGATTGAATTCATGTGTACTTCCATGGTTAACAGGAGCAAATCAGGAGCTGATCCTCAATTTTACAGAATTGCGGACAACTCCCTCCGTTCCCCAATTTCCAGCCGGCTTTTTTTCAGTGCGAAGCGCCCAGGAATTGCTGCAGTTCGAGTGTCTTGGGATTGGCAAAAATCTCTTCCGGCGGGCCGATTTCGTGCACCTTGCCTTGATGCATGAATACCACGCGGTCGCAGACTTCGCGGGCAAACCGCATTTCATGGGTCACCATCAGCAGCGTCATGCCTTCCTCCGCCAGGCCGCGCACTACCGTCAGCACTTCGTTGACCAGCTCCGGGTCGAGCGCAGAGGTGATTTCATCGCACAGCAGGGCCTGCGGCTGCATCGTCAGCGCGCGTGCGATCGCCACCCGCTGCTGCTGGCCGCCCGAGAGCTGGTCCGGGTAAGCGTCGAATTTTTCAGCCAGGCCGACCCGCGCCAGGTTTTCCTGCGCCGACTTGCGCGCCTCGCTCTCCGTGGTTCCCTTGACGATCATCGGCGACAGCATCACGTTGCGGCCGACAGTCAGGTGCGGAAACAGGTTGAACTGCTGGAAGATCATGCCGACCTTCAGGCGCAGCGCCCGCAGCTCCAGCTCGGTCTTGCCCAGGTGCGCGCCGGCGACGCTGATATTGCCTTCGTCGATGCTTTCCAGGCCGTTGATACAGCGCAGCAAGGTACTCTTGCCGGAACCGCTTTTGCCGATGATGGCGATCACTTCACCGGCTTCGACATCGAGCCGGATGCCTTTCAGCACCTGGTTGTCGCCGAAGCTTTTCTTTACATTGTCAATGGCGATTAGCGGCATTGTATTTCCTTTCCAGAGACTGGCTGTATTTGGACAGCGGCCAGCACAGCGCAAAATACATCAGCGCCACCAGTGCATACACGGTGAACGGCTGAAACGTGGCGTTGGTGATCATGGTGCCGGCTTTCGACAGTTCGACGAAGCCGATGATGGAGGTGACCGCGGTGCCTTTGACGATCTGCACGCTGAAGCCGACCGTAGGCGGAATCGCGATGCGCAAGGCTTGCGGCAGGATCACGTGGCGCATCTGCTGCATGTAGCTCATGGCCAGGCATGACGATGCCTCCCACTGGCCGCGCGGAACGGCGTCGACGCAGCCGCGCCAGATTTCCGCCAGGTAGGCGCTGCTCCAGCAAGTCAGCGCCAGCGCAGCGGCGAGCCAGGCCGGCACTTCCAGGCCGAACAGGGCGAGCCCGAAAAACGCCAGGAACAGCTGCATCAGCAAAGGCGTGCCCTGGAACAGTTCGATGTACATCTTGGTCAGGCGGCGCAGCCAGGCTTGCTTTGAAGTCCGCATGAACAGGATGATCAATCCCAGCAGACCGCCCAAGGCAAACGACGCCAGCGACAGCAACACGGTCCAGCGCAGCGCCAGCAGCAGGTTGCGGACGATGTCCCAGACAGAGAATGAAATCATGTGGCCTCCTTGGCCGCGGGCCGGCCGAACAGCCGGTCGCCGATCAGGCGCAGCAGCTGCCGCAAGCCGATCGCCAGCAGCAGGTAGATCGCGGTAGACAGCAGGTAAGATTCAAACGAGCGGAAATTGCGGCCCTGGATGAAGTTGGCGGCGTACGCCAGTTCTTCCACCGCAATCTGTGAACATACGGCCGAGCCGAGCATCACGATCACCACCTGGCTCGACAGCGCCGGCCAGATTTTTTGCAAGGCAGGGGGCAGGATCACATGCCGGAATATCTGCATCCTGGTCATCGCCAGGCTCAAGCCGGCTTCGACCTGGCCGCGGGCGACGGCGGCGATGCCGGCGCGGATGATTTCGCAGCTGTAGGCGCCGAGGTTGATCACCATCGCCAGCACCGCCGCTTCCATCTCGCCGATCTGCAGGCCTATCCCCGGCAGCCCGAAGAAAATGAAGAACAGCTGGATCAGGAACGGCGTGTTGCGGATCAGCTCAACATAGGCGCTGACCAGCGGCCGCAGCCAGCGCGGTCCCTGGGTGCGGGCCCAGGCGCCGAAGATGCCGACGGCAACGCCCAGCACGCCGCCGATAGCGATCAGTTCGATCGTCACCAGCACGCCTTTGATCAGCACGGCAGGATAGTCGAACGGCGCCAGGAAATCGAAGTGATAACTCATGTCTCGCCTTAAGCTAGTCGATGCGGCAAGCAGCGCTTACAGGTTGGCCGGCAAAGGCAGACCCAGCCATTTCACGCTCAGTGCGTTCAGCTCGCCGTCCTTCTTGGTCTGCGCCAGGATGGCGTTGACCTTGTCGAGCAGTTTCGGTTCGTCCTTGTTGAGGCCGATCGAGCATGGCGAGTTCTTGATCAGGAATTTTGTTTCCGGTTTCTTCGGCGGATGCTTGGCGATGATCGCTGCGGCCACCACGTTGCCGGTCGCTACCAGCTGCACCTGGCCGGAGAGGAAGGCGCTGATGGTGCCGTTATTGTCTTCATAGCGCTTGATGGTGGCGCTGGCGGGAGCGATCTTGGTCAGTTCCAGGTCTTCCACCGCGCCGCGGGTCACGCCCACGGTCTTGCCGGCCAGGTCGGCCGCGCTGCTGACTTTCTGGTCGGCGCCGCCGAACACGCCGTTATAGAAAGGAGCGTAAGCGTCGCTGAAGGCGATGACTTTTTCCCGCTCCGGATTTTTACCGAGGCTGGAAATGATCAGGTCGACTTTCTTGGTTTGCAGGTAGGGCACGCGATTGGCGCTGGTAACCGGGACCAGTTCGATCTTGACGCCCATTTTCTTGGCGATCAGGGTGGCCACATCGATATCCAGGCCCTGTGGCTTGAGATCGCTGGTGACCGAACCGAACGGCGGGAAGTCTTGCGGCACGGCGACCTTCAGTACGCCGCTCTTGACGATGTCCTCGAGCGCATCGGCCCGCGCAGTGCTGCTGAACAGGGTGGCAGCGGCGGCCAAGGCGAGCAAAATTTTTGGGAACTTCATGTTAAAACTCCTTTAGCGGGGGTGATGTTGCAAAGTCGGCATTCTCGGAAAGCGGAGCCAGCGCCTGTCGCAGCGGCGACAGGGAATCGCTGCGCAGCGATTGGTCCAGGCCTGCTTCGACATTGCATAAATGGTTGTGCATCAGTTGTTCCGCCTGCTCCAGGTCGCCGGCTTCCAGCGCGGCGACGATGCCGACGTGTTCGGCGCAGGATTGCCTGGCGTGGTGCGAAGACTGGTATTGCATGGCGGTCAAGGTAGTGCGGGTAGTAAGGTCGCGCAGGGTGTCGGCCAGCAAGGTGTTGCCGAACGATTCGCACAGGCAGACGTGGAAATCGCCCAGCAGGAAGCTGCGGGAGGCGACATCGTCGCCCTCCAGCGACGCTTGTTCACGCTCGACATGCTGGCGCAGCTTGCGGATGGCATCGGCGCTGATCGGCCGCGCATGGCGCAGCAGCCCCAGCTCCAGCACCCGGCGCGCTTCGAAGGCATCGCGCGCATCTTCCGGGGTCGGCTCGATCACATACCAGCCGCGGCGGGCGCTGACGGTGACGATGCCGCGTGTCACCAGGCGCGTCAAGGCTTCGCGGATCTGGGTGCGGCTGACGCCGAACAATTCCGCCAGCTGCTGCTCGCCCAGCCGTGTGCCGGGCGCCAGTTTGCGCGCCAGCATCGCTTCGGTGATCCGTTCGGCGATCTGGGTGGACGATTTGGCGGTGGCGGTCATGCTGACGTATCAGCAAGTCGTATGCCAGGCGCCCGCCGGGACTGATGCACCGATCTGATATACAAGATTGGTGTATCAGTTCACCAAGTTGGCAAGCACTGCCGATTATTGTCACCAAAAAGGGGAGCGGCTGCGCTTTTTTGGCACGCACTTGACATCCGCAAGGCATTGTCCGTGCTGATATAAAATCGGAAACATCCATCAATACTGAACCAGGACCAGGAACATGACTCAGATAGTGAATGCCGAATTTGCCGATCCCCGCCACGCCAGCGCCATTGTGGAACTGCTGAACGGCTACGCCATGGACGCCATGGGCGGCGGGCAGCAGCTCGCCGATTTCGTCAAAAGCAACCTGATTGCCGCCATCAGCAAAAGGAGCGATGTCCACGTGGTGCTGGCTTTTGTCGGCGACGAGCCGGCGGGAGTGGCGATCTGCATTGAAGGATTTTCGACGTTTGCCTGCCAGCCGCTGCTCAATATCCACGACCTGGCGGTCGCCGCCAAATTTCGCGGGCGCGGGATTTCGAAGAAGCTGCTGGCGCAGGTGGAGCAGGTAGCGCTCGGCCTGGGCTGCTGCAAGATGACGCTGGAAGTGCTGGAAGGCAACAAGCTGGCCCAGGCACTGTACAAGTCCACCGGGTTTGCCGGCTACGAACTCGATCCAGCCATGGGCAAAGCCATGCTGATGCAAAAGAAACTCTAGTCCGGCGCCGGTCCAGATCAAGGAAGCGGCGCCGGATTCGACCAACCGATGAGGGCCACGGATGAACCTGAGCATTTTCCCTGAACTGCAATACCTGGAGAGCAGCCTCTACGTCGTTGGCGCGGCCGTGCTGGCGGCGTTGCTGGCCGGCTTGCTGCACCATGCGGGCGTCATGCTGCTGCGGCGGCTGGCAGGCAACCGGCCCTACGTCGCCAACGCCAGTTTTATCGCGTACCACGCCAGCCAGGTGTGCCTGATCCTGTTCGCGGTGCGCCTGGTGCTGACCGGGGCGCCGGACGAGACACCCTGGCTGGTGCCGCTGTCCTACCTGACCTCGGTGGCGCTGATCATCGCCCTGACCTGGCTGGCGATGCGCTGCATCCGCGCGTTAAGCGCCACCGTGGTCCAGCTCAATCCGGTCAGCGCCGCCGACAACCTGAAAGCCCGCCGCATCCTGACCCAGACCAGGGTGCTGACGCGCAGCGCTTACTTCATTGCCGCGCTCCTCGGGCTGGGCTTCGTCTTGCTGACCTTGCCCGGCGCCCGCCAGTTCGGCGCCAGCCTGCTGGCCTCGGCCGGGGTCGCCGGCCTGGTGGCAGGCATCGCGGCGCGGCCGGTGCTGGGGAATTTCATCGCCGGCATGCAGATTGCGTTTTCGCAGCCGATCCGCATCGACGACGTCTTGATCGTCAAGGGCGAATGGGGACGGGTCGAGGAAATCACCGGCACTTTCGTGGTGGTGCGGATCTGGGATGAAAGGCGCATGATCGTGCCCTTGCAATGGTTTATCGAAAACCCCTTCGAAAACTGGACGCATAAATCCTCGACCATCCTCGGCACGGTTTTCCTGTGGCTGGATTTCGCTGTCCCGGTGCCCGCCGTGCGCGCCGAATTCGAGCGCATATGCAAGCAGTCTCCTTTGTGGGACGGCCGGGTCTGCGTGCTGCACGTGACCGACGCCAGCGAGCGCGCCATGCAGCTGCGGCTGCTGGTCAGCGCCAGGGATTCCGGCACCGCCTTCGACCTGCGCTGCGCCATCCGCGAAGCCATGCTCGCTTTCATCGCGCAGCAGTACCCGGACAGCCTGCCAAGGCTGCGTGCGGCGCTCGATGCCGAACCGGCCAAGGCGGCCGGTTCCAGCATAGAGCAGCCCGCCGCCTCCAGCTAGCCGGTATTGCGCAAGCCGGCGGCGATGCCGTTGATGCTCAGGTGGATGCCGCGTTTCACCCGTTCTTCCGTCGTGCGGCCGGCCGCGGTCACGCTGCGGTGGCGCTTGATCAGTTCGACCTGCAAGTGATTCAGCGGATCGAGGTAGGCGAAGCGGTTCTTGATCGAACGCGCCAGCAGCGGATTGCCCGACAGGCGGTCCTTGGAGCCGGTGATGGCCGACAGGATGCTGCTGGTGCGTTCGTGTTCATCGACGATGCGCTTGAAGATGCTGTTGCGCAGCTTGCGGTCGGTGACCAGTCCGGCATAGCGCGAGGCCACCGCCAGGTCGGTCTTCGACAGCACCATGTCCATGTTCGACAGCAGGGTGGCGAAGAACGGCCATTCCTTGTACATGGCGCGCAATGTCGTCAGCTTCTGGGCCTTGAGCTTGCTGTCCTTGCCTTCCTCGAGCCAGCTTTCGATGGCGCTGCCGAAGCCGTACCAGCCCGGCAGCAGCAAACGGCACTGTCCCCACGAAAAGCCCCACGGAATCGCCCGCAAGTCTTCGATGCGGCGCGTCGATTTGCGCGAGGCAGGGCGCGAGCCGATGTTCAGTTCGGCGATCTCGGCGATCGGCGTCGCTGCAAAGAAATAGTCGGTGAAACCGGGAGTTTCATAGACCAGGTTGCGGTAGGACTGGTAAGCGCGCTCGGACAGCCCATCCATCAGCTGCTCGAATTCGCCCAGCTTCTTGGCCTGCCTGGCGTCGGCATTGTTGGGCATCAGGCTCGCTTCCAGCGTCGCCGCCACCAGCAGCTCCAGGTTGCGGCGGCCGATTTCCGGATTGGAGAACTTGGAGGCGATGATCTCGCCTTGTTCAGTCAAGCGGATCTGGCCATTGACGGTGCCCGGCGGTTGCGCCAGGATCGCCTGGTAGCTCGGACCGCCGCCGCGGCCGACGGTGCCGCCGCGGCCATGGAACAGGCGCAGCTTGACGCCGGCGCGGTCAAACACGCGCACCAGCTGGATCTCGGCCTTGTACAGCTCCCAGTTGGAAGTCAGGAAACCGCCGTCCTTGTTGGAGTCGGAGTAACCCAGCATGACTTCCTGCAGCTTGCCTTGCTTGGCGATCAGCCGCTCCACCGGCGGCAAGGCCATGAACTGCTCCATGATCGCGGCGGCGCGGCGCAGGTCGGGAATGGTTTCGAACAGCGGAATCACCATCACGTCCAGCGCGCCAGGCGCGGCTTTGCCTTGGCCGGCGGCCGAGGCAGTCGTCGATGCGGGCCGCAGCAAGCCGGTTTCCTGTTGCAGCAGCAGCACTTCCAGCAAATCGGACACGGTCTCGGTGTGGGAAATGATGTAGTTGCGGATCGAGCGCGCGCCATAGCGCTGGCGCATCTCGCCGGCGGCGCGCAGGATCGACAGTTCGGAGACGGTTTCGTCGGAATAGCCGATATACGGCGAGTACAGCAAGCGCGGTTTGGCCAATTCGGCCAGCAGCAGGTCGATTTTCTGTTCTTCGCTGAGCTTGTCGTAAGCGCCTTCTACCTGGGCCTGGGCGAACAGTTCGGTCAGCACCCGTTCGTGGACGTCGGAACTTTGGCGCATGTCGAGCGAGGCCAGGTGGAAGCCGAAAATTTCGGAAGCGCGCTTGAGCGTCGCCAGCCGCGGCTTGACCAGGGCGCTGCCGTGGTGGGCGCGCAGCGAGTCTTCGACGATCTGCAGTTCCTGGGTGAATTCCTGCGGTGTCGCGTAGTGGTCGGCGGCGCCGACTTCCTGGCGCAGGATGTTGGTGGCGCCGAGTTCGCGCGCGGTCGAGGCCAGCCGCGCATAAATCCCGATCAGGGCGCGGCGGTAGGGTTCGTCGGCGCGGTGGTCCGAAGTGTCGGGCGAGCTTTCCGCCAGTGCCAGCAGTTCCTGGTTGACGCTGACCATCAGGGTCGAGACCGACAGTTCCGCGCCCAGCGCATGCACTTCTTCCAGGTAAAAATCGAAGATGGTAGTCGATTGCCGCGACAATGCGCGTTGCATGGTGCCGGCATTGACGTTGGGATTGCCGTCGCGGTCGCCGCCGATCCAGCTGCCCATCTGCACGAAGGGCGCCAGTTCAGTGCTAGCGCCGGCCTGGCGGGCGCGGGTCGGGAACTGGGTGGCGATTTCGCCTTCGATGTCGTCGTACAGCGCCGGCAGTTCGCGCAGGAAGGTGATGCGATAGTAGGACAGCGCATTCTCGATTTCGTCGGCCACCGTCAGCTTGGTATAGCGCAGCATCCGGGTTTGCCACAGGGTGGCGATGCGGCCGCGCAGCAGTTCGGTGTTGTCGCGCAATTCTTTCGCGGTCAACGGCCGGTCGCGCTCGGCCAGCAGGCGGGCGATCTCGCGCTCTGCATCGAGAATACTCTTGCGCTGCACTTCGGTCGGGTGGGCGGTCAGCACCGGCGAAATCAAGGCGTCTTTCAGGAAGCTGCGCACGGTGGCGCCGGAGACGCCGGCGTCGTCCAGTTTGCTCAAGGCGTGGGCGACGCTTCCCGGCTGGGCCGCGGAACCGGCCAGCAGGTGGGCGCGGCGGCGCCGGTTGTGGTGCTGGTCTTCGGCGATATTGGCCAGGTGCGAAAAATAGGAAAACGCGCGCACCACCGAATTGGTCTGGTCGCGGGTGAGTTTCTTGAGCAGCTTGTCGAGGTCGGCGCCGGCCTGCGGATCCGATTCGCGGCGGAAGCGCACCGCCGTCTGGCGTATGGTTTCTACAACTTCAAATACCGCGTCGCCCTCCTGGTCGCGCAGCACGTCGCCCAGCAGGCGGCCCAGCAGGCGGATATCTTCTTTGAGCGGAGCATCTTTATTGGGAGCGGCTTTTTTTACCTGGACAGCAGAATTCAATTGTTTTGCCATAATGGACGAGTGCAATCAGCTTTTCTGGGGTGGGGGACGATGGTTTGGAACTTGTCAAGCGGGCACTGTCTATATAAGTTTTTTGATATAAGCTGAACTGAGACAGTGCGCTGGAACAGTACGCAGCGCATGCTAAAATCGAGCGCGCTGCTTGGTGTAGTGTTACGCACATAATGACACTTAATAAACGGCGTCTTTTCACGCCATGCGTCGTTGCAAATCCTCGCGATAGCCAGCTATCGCTCCGGTTTGCGCCTAGCCTGGCACGAAAATACGCCATTTCTTAAGCGCCATTACATGCGAAACACTCCACTAGCTAAAATCTGAAAGAACTTGTGTCGAAAATATCCTCCCCTTCCAAGTTGGTGATCGCATCGCGTGAAAGCCCGCTGGCCATGTGGCAAGCGGAACACGTGCGCGAACGGTTATCTGCATTATATCCAGACTGTAATATAGAAATCCTCGGCATGACCACCCGCGGCGATCAAATTCTTGATCGCACCCTGTCCAAGGTCGGCGGCAAGGGCCTGTTCGTGAAGGAGCTGGAAGTGGCGATGGCGGAAGGCCGCGCCGACCTGGCGGTGCATTCGCTCAAGGATATGCCGATGGAGCTGCCGCCCGGATTTGTGCTCAGCGCCGTGCTGGAGCGCGAAGATCCGCGCGACGCCTTTGTCTCGAACGACTACGCCAGCCTGGAGCAATTGCCCGCAGGCGCCGTCGTCGGCACCAGCAGCCTGCGCCGCCAGGCCCTGATCGCCGCGCGCTTCCCCTTGCTGCAGATCAAGCCCTTGCGCGGTAATCTCGGTACCCGCCTGGCCAAGCTCGACCGCGGCGAATACGCCGCCATCATCCTGGCCGCGGCCGGCCTCAAGCGGCTTGGCCTGGCCGACCGCATCACGGCGCCGATCGAGCCGGAGCAGAGCTTGCCGGCGCCGGGCCAGGGCGCGATGGCGATCGAGATCCGCGCCGACCGTGCCGACCTGCAAGAGATACTCGCGCCCCTGAATCATTTGCCTACGGAACTGGCGGTGACCGCCGAGCGCACCTTGTCGCGCGCCTTTGGCGGCAGCTGCCAGGTTCCGCTGGCGGCGTTTGCCTCCATCGACGGCGACCAGATGCGCTTGCGCGCCATGATCGCCACGCCGGACGGCTCGCGGGTCGCAGTGGCCGACGCCAGCGGCGCCGCCGACGCCCCGGAAGTGCTGGGGGAAACCATTGCCGCAGCGCTGGAGGCGCAGGACGCCGGAGCCATCCTGGCGCTGTGCAAGGAGGCCTAGTGCCGCTTGCGCCACGAGGAGGCGGACCTGCCTTGCGTCCGGTCATCGTCACCAGGCCGGCGCAGCAAGCCTCTGCGCTGGCGCAGCAGATCGCCGCGCGCGGCCGCCAGCCGGTGATTTTCCCCTTGCTGGAAATCTTGCCGTTAATCGATAGCACGCCGTTGCAAGCTGTCCTCGACCAGCTCGCCAGCTTTGCGCTGGTGGTGTTTGTCAGCCCGAATGCAATCGACGCGGCGTTTCGCCATATCGCCGGCTGGCCGCCGCAGCTGCCGGTCGGCATCGTCGGCGAAGGCAGCAGGGCGGCGCTGGCGCGGCATGGCCTGACGGCGCAGAACACCACCATCTTCAGCCCGCCGGATCCAGCCAGGACCGATTCCGAGGGGCTGTTGCAAGCGCTTGACCTGGACGCCTTGCGCGGGCGCCAGGTGTTGCTGGTGCGCGGCGAGAGCGGCCGCGAATTTTTTGCCGACAGCTTGCTGGCGGCGGGCGTCAAGGTACAGGCCATCGCCGCCTACCGGCGCCAGGCGCCGGCGCTCGACGCGGCGCTGAAAGCCCGCCTGCAGCCATTGCTGGATTCCGAAAACGACTGGATATTGACCAGTTCGGAAGCGCTCAGGCACTTGGTCGACCTGGCCCAGGCGCTCGAGGGCAGCGCCGGTGTTGCAAAAATCCAACAGCAGAAACTCCTTGTCCCGCATGCCCGTATTGCCGAAACGGCACATGTGCTGGGATTTACTGACGTTACTCTGACCGGCTCAGGCGACGAACGGCTACTCGACGCGTTACAATTCCCGCTATGAACGAATCGATACCCACTCCAGAATCGAACCAGCCTGCTGGTCCTGCCGTCAGCGCCACGGCATCGCCACCGTCGCAGCCCGTACTGCAGCCTTACAAAGTCAGCCAGGACAAAGGGCCGAAGCGTTCGCTTGGCCTGGTGTACGGCATATTGCTGTTGCTGGCCTTGCTGCTGGCGGCGCAGTGGTGGACGATGCGCAACGAGAACGGCAAGCTGCGCCAGGAACTGGCGCGCCGCCTGCAAGTCGGCGACAGCACCAATACGGAAACCAAGGTGCTGGTGAAGGCGGTGCAGGATGAAGCCAAGGAACTGCAAGGCAAGGTCAGCGTGCTGGAAAACAAGCAGGTTGAATCGCAAAGCCAGCAACTGGCGCTGGAGCAGCTGTACAAGGACCTGTCCCGCAACAGCGACGACTGGACCCTGGCCCAGGTGGAAGACGTGCTGTCGACCGCTAGCCAGCAGCTGCAGCTGGCCGGCAACGTCCAGGGTGCGCTGATCGCGCTGCAGAACGCCGACAAGAACCTGTCGCGCTCCGACAAGCCGCAATTCATCATCGTGCGGCGCGCCATCGCCAGCGATATCGAAAAACTGAAAGCCTTGCCGACGCTGGATGTGACCGGCATCGCCGTGCGCCTCGACAGCGTCATCGGCCAGATCGACAGCATGCCGTTGCTGTCCGATGAAAAACCGATCGTCGGCGTCAGCAAGCCGAACAACCAGCCGCTGGCCAGCGTCAAGCCGAAAGCCGCGGGCAGCGGCAATATCGCCAAGACCCAGGTGCCGGCGGACGCCGTGGTGACCGACTGGAAAAACAGCCTGAAGGATAAATGGCAAAGCTGGAGCAGCGAGATGTGGACCGAGATCAGCCAGCTGATCCGGGTGCGCACCGTCGATACGCCTGACGCCTTGCTGCTGTCGCCGACCCAGGCCTACTACGCCCGGGAAAACCTGAAGCTGCGTTTGCTCAATGCACGCCTCGGCCTGCTGTCGCGCAACGAATCGGCGTTCCGCAGCGACCTGATTGCGGCCCAGGAAACCATCTCCAAGTATTTCGACACCCGGGCCAAGCAGACCCAGACCGTGCAGACCTTGCTCAAGCAGGTCCAAAGCAGCAATCTTTCGATCACCATGCCGGCGCTGGATAGCCCCGCGGCGATCCGTACTTACAAAGGCAAGCCATAGTCCTATGCGATTCTTCCTCCGGCTTGTTGCTCTGTTTGCAGTCGCCATCGGCCTTGCCGTGCTGGCGCGTTACAACCCCGGTAACGTGGTGATGTTTTTTCCGCCGTACCGGATTGACCTGTCGCTGAACTTCTTCGTCATCTCGCTGGCGATCCTGTTCATCATCCTGTATGTGCTGATCCGGGCGATCCGGGTCACCCAGAAATTGCCCGGACGGGTGATCGGCTATCGCCGCCACAAACGCGAAACCACCGCCAACAACGCCTTGCGCGATGCGCTCAAGTCCTTGTTCGAGGGGCGTTTCGGCCAGGCTGAAAAAGCCGCCACGCGCGCCGCCGAACTGCCCGACAACCTGGGCGTGGCGGCCTTGATCGGCGCCCGCGCCGCCCACCGCATGGGACAGCCTGAACGACGCGACATCTGGCTGGCCAGCATCGAAGATGACGAGCCGCTGAAGACGGCGCGCCTGATCACCACCTTGGACCTGCTGGTGGACGAGCACAAGTCGCAGGCGGCGCTGCACACCGTCAATGAGCTGAACGCGCGCGGCACGCGCCATATCCACGCCTTGCGGCTGGCGCTGAAAGCCAACCAGCAAGCCAAGAACTGGCCGGAAGTGCTGCGCCTGGTGCGCACCCTGAACAAGCATGACGCCTTGCATCCGGCCTTGTCGACACGCTTGCGCGAGCTGGCGTACGACGGCTTGCTGTCGGACGAAGCGCACGATGCCGAATCGATCGCCCGGCTGTGGGGCACGGTGCCGAACGAAGATCGGACCAAGCCATTCATCGCCATGCGCGGCGCCCAGGCATTCAACAAGAGCGGTTTGCATGCGGAAGCGCGCTCCCTCGTCGAAAAATCCCTGGCGACGGAATGGGACCAGCGCTTGCTGGCGGTCTACCGTGACGCTGCCGCGGCCGAGGCCTCGCCCGAGCTGCTGTCGCAGATCGAGCACTGCGAGCACTGGGCCGCCAGGGCGCCCAATGACCCCGAGCTGGCGCTGACCTTGGGCACGTTCTGCTTCAGGCAGAAATTATGGGGCAAGGCCCAGCGCCACCTGGAGCAGGCGCTGTCGGACGCCGTAGCGCCGGCCACGGTGCGCGAAGCGCATCTGAAACTGGGGCAGCTGCATGAGGCAATCGACCAGCAGGCGCTGGCCGCCGAACATTATCGCCAGTGTGCGCTGGCTACCACGCTGTAATCGGGAATATCGCGGTAGCCGTGCGCTACGCTGGAATGGGGCAGGGTTGATACGCAGTCTGGCGTAAGACCCTGCCCCGTTTTTCTTGGCCGGCGCTGTTTGCAACGGCGGATTCTCCGCGCTTTTGTTGAAAGCGCGATCCTCGCCTATACTTGTAATCCGTCATTACCCATGAAAGAGATTCATTGAACAACCTGTTATTGGTTATCGCAGCATTATTTCTGGTAGCGCTCAACGGTTTTTTTGTCGCTGCCGAATTCGGTTTAGTCAAATTACGCCAGACCCGTATCCGCGCCATCGCCAAGACCCAAGGCTTGCGCGGGCGCATCCTGGCAATAGTGCATCGCCAGCTGGACGCTTACCTGTCCGCTTGCCAACTCGGTATTACACTCGCCTCGCTGGGCCTGGGCTGGATCGGCGAACCGGCATTCGCCAGCCTGCTGCAGCCGGTGTTCGGCTGGATCGGCATCAGCTCGCCGGAACTGATACACGGCATTTCGTTTTTCTTCGCTTTCTTCCTGATTTCTTTCCTCCACATCGTGATCGGCGAACTCGCGCCCAAGACCGTGGCGATCCGCAATCCCGAAGTGATCGGCCTGTGGTGCGCCTTGCCCTTGTACGGGTTTTACTGGGCCATGTATCCGGCGATCTGGGCGCTCAACGCCAGCGCCAACTGGATCCTGCGCCTGGCCGGCCTGGCCGGCGCCCACGGCCACGATGCGCAGTATTCGGCGGATGAGCTGAAACTGATCTTGCGCGGCAGCCACGCCGGTGAAAAATTCAACCGCGACGAATGGAACGTCCTGGCGCAATCGCTGGATTTCAGCGAGCTTGAAGTATCCGACCTGATGCGTCCCATCAACGAAATCACAGCTTTGCACCAGGCGCGCAGCCTGCAGGAAAACCTGCAGACCATCTATCGCCACCGTTTCAGCCGTTATCCTTACTTCGACCAGAGCGGCGTCAATGTGCTGGGCGTGATCCATCTCAAGGACCTGTTCATCGCGCAGCAGGAAGGCAAGTCGATCGAAAGCCTGAACGCTTACCTGCGGCCGGTGGAGTACGTGTCGTCGCGCATGCCGGCACTGGAACTGTTCCGCCGCTTCCGCACCGGCTCGCCGCATTTCGCCATCATCGGCAAGAAGGGCAGCAAGCCGGAAGGTTTCATCACGCTGGATAACCTGCTGGGCGCGATGGTGGGCGAGATCCGCGACGAGTTCCGGCGCAACGACAACGAATGGAGCCGCCTCGACGACGGCACCCTGCTGGGCAAGGGCAGCTTGCCGATCTTCAGCCTGGAGCGGATACTCGGCATCGATGTGGTCATCGACGGCGACGAAGACGTCGACTCGGTGGGCGGCCTGATCATGGCCAAGCTCGGCGATTTGCCGCATGAAGGGCAGAAAATCGCATTCGACGGCTTTGACATCGTGGTCAAGAAAATGAACGGGCCGCGTATTGTGCTGGTGAAGGTTTATCCGGCCGCGCGCGCGGCGGAGACTTGACGGGCCCAGGCTCCGTCAATCCCGAGGATTCCAGGCCTAGGGAAAAATCGCTCCCAGCCTTACCGCCCAGCCCGCCATCGGCGTCCCCGACCAGGCATTCCGGTTAAACAGGTAAAGCCGCTGGCTGCGCAGCTTGTTCGGCCACGGCTGTTCATCCAGCGACAAGCCCAGGCTCGGCTGGCATTCCGGGCGCGGGAAGTGGCCCTCGTGGTTCAGCACGTCGCGCATGCGGCCGGCGTCGCCGGCCATGCGGAACGCGATCGGCACTATCTCGTCGGCCGGCAGGTCGGCCAGCCATGCATCGCCCACGCACCATGAAGCCAGCGCCGTGATCGACAAGGCGACATTTTCCGGCAGGGCGTCGCGGCTGCGTTTCACGACATCCGCCAGGAACGGTTTCTGGCTATGCATGAC
Organism: Collimonas sp. GW821-FHT07E08; assembly: GCF_059418905.1. NCBI lineage: Bacteria > Pseudomonadati > Pseudomonadota > Betaproteobacteria > Burkholderiales > Oxalobacteraceae > Collimonas > Collimonas sp. GW821-FHT07E08. Next base: position 53,251 of record NZ_JBWKQR010000001.1, read on the forward strand.
CTCGAAATCGAGCTGCACTACCTGGCTCGGGCTGCGGGCGGCGGCGGCGACTATGGCGTTGACGATGGTCCGTTTCTGTTTTTCGTTCAGTTGCGGTTTACGCGCGCCGCGCGCCATGTCGATATGGACGATGGTCACCAGCGGCGCTTTTTGCTGCACGCCGTTTTGCGCGTACCAGGACGGCGGCAGCTGCAAGGGCTGCTGGCGGCGGCGGACGCTGGCGCTGCCGTCGCGCAGCAGGATGGTGGTGTCGAGTACCGCAACGCCCATGCGCTGGTCCTGGACTGGCGGCACGGGCTGGTTGTCGGCGCCGCCCTTGAGTTTTGCCTGGCGGGCGCTGCCGCCGACCCAGGTGCGGACGTCGTCCGGCCGTTCTCCTACCCACAGCATCAGCGGCGGCAAGGCCGCAAGCGCTGCCTGGCGGCTGGCAAACGCCGGCGGCGGCGCCTCGGCCGCCGTGGCCGGCCCGGTTTTGGCGAGCAGGGCGGTGCTGCCAGCCAGCAGCAGGCAACACAGGCCATGCTTCAGGCGCAGCCGAGGGGCTGGCGCCGGCAAAAAATGAGTTGTGCTCAAAATGACTTCCCGGATTGGATGCGGCTGCCGGATCGCGCTTGATAAAAAGGGCAAGACGATTTCTTGCCCTTCTTGTCCGGCGTCGGCTGCCGCAAGCTGTTACTGCATGAACCAGCCGTGGCTGACCACGATCGATTGCCCGGTCAGGGCGTTGGATTCGAAGCCGCCGAGGAAGATTGCGGTTTGCGCGACATCGTGGGTAGTGGTGAATTCGCCGTCCACGGTGTCTTTCAGCATCACGTTCTTGATCACTTGCTCTTCGGTGATGCCGAGTTCCTTGGCTTGCTCAGGAATCTGCTTTTCCACCAGCGGCGTGCGGACGAAACCCGGGCAGATGACGTTGGCGCGGATCTTGTCCTTTGCGCCTTCCTTGGCCACCACTTTCGCCAGCCCGATCAAGCCGTGCTTGGCGGTGACGTACGGCGCTTTCAGCGGCGAACCTTCGTGCGAGTGCACCGAACCCATGTAGATGATGGCGCCGCCATTGCCCTTCTTGATCATTTCGCGCATCGCTGCACGGGTAGTCAGGTAGGCGCCGTCGAGATGGATCGCCAGCATTTTTTTCCAGTTGTCCAGGGTCGAATCGACCACAGGCGCGATGATCTGGATGCCGGCATTGCTGATCAGAACGTCGATGCTGCCAAAGGCCGCTACGGCGTCGGCGATGCCCTTGTCGACCTGCGCTTCGTCGGTGACGTTCATGGCGACCGCCATGGCGATGCCGCCGGACTGGCTGATCTCATTGGCGGTAGCGGTGGCGGCGTCGAGCGCCAGGTCGGCGATCACGACCTTGGCGCCGGCGCGCGCGTATTCGATGGCGATTTCCTTGCCGATGCCGCTGGCGGAACCGGTAATCAGTGCAACTTTATCTTTGAGTGACATGGCTATTCCTTTACTTGTTTATTGACGTGCTTGTTTGCGTACTTACTTGGCGAGGTAATCGTAAGCGACAGTGCCCAACGGCAGGGTCAGGTCGGTCAAGATATGTACCGCGGAGATAACTTCCAGCACCGGCAGGTCGGCGATAGGGGCCAGCGCATGAGGATGCAAATCGAGCGCGCCGGGGCCGCTCCAGGCGCCTTTCACGGTGATGTCGGTCAGGCTGTACTGTACCAGTTCGCAGATGCGCGGGGTGCCGTCCACATGCGGGATGATCTTCAGCAGGAAGCTCGGCGCTTCCAGCGACTTCTTCACCGCCGCGCTATCGAGCGTCTTGTGCTTGTAGCCCATGGTGCCGGTGGCGATGCGGAAGTCGCTGTAGTCGAGCGTGCCCATCAACGTGTCGGTATGCACCTGCAGTTCCGGGCTGCCGAGTTTCTTCGGGAAACCCCACAGTTCGCGGCCGCCGGCGATCGGCGGGTGGTCGTTCAGGTACATGTTGTGGACGTAGCCGCCGGCCACGCCGTCCAGCGTTACCGGGATGACCTGTCCCGATTCGCAGTAATGGCCGAATCCGGTCGAGTCCGGCATCTTGATGAATTCGAACTTGACGATAGGCTCGACGAACTGCAGCGGCGCCGGAATCATCTTCTTGAGCGCTTCGGGGTCGGTGCGATAGGTGATGATCAGGAATTCGCGGTCGACGAAACGATAGGGGCCGGGCGGAAAGGCCGGATTGTGGATAGGCATCGCAAAGGCGTTGTTGCGGACATCGTTTTCAGTCATATTTCTTCCTCGCTATGAAAGGACTTGCTGTAATACGGCTTGTCTGAGACAGGTGAAGCAGGCGAAAGGTTGCCATTACTTTTCCGCGCATTTCACCAGGCAAAAATTCCGGCGCTGGTGCAAACCGCGGGATTGGTAAAAAAACAATCCAATACTATACGTCTGCCCTTAAGCAAGATACACACCCAATGTGACAAGACTATCTCAGGTCTTGTCCGATAATCTTGCACGATAAATATCTCATGAGGAATTTACTTAAAGAGCAATACAGAACAGAATGCTGATCAAGGTTGTCAATTCAAGAGATTGCGGCAGACGTATCGAACAATGATTGCACAAAATGCAATTTCGCGTCGGCGAGTGTAAATAACTTGAGTGATGTTAGCGTTATCAGCTAAAGTTGCGCTCTTTTTTCTATCTTTTCCTGTCCAGTGTCATTCAGGGAGAATGCAAGGACAGTGCTGTCGATGGACGTAGGCAGTATGATCGGCGCTGGCTGCAGCGAGCAGCGGCGATATTCTAAAAAAAACGTAATCTAATCGGAGAGGACAAATGGCAAAACCAGCGCTCTACAAATCCCTTTATGTGCAAGTATTGACCGCCATCGTGATCGGCGTCGTGCTTGGACATCTGTACCCGGAAACCGGGGCGGCGATGAAGCCGCTCGGCGACGGTTTCATCAAGCTGATCAAGATGATCATCGCGCCGGTCATTTTCTGTACCGTGGTGATCGGCATCGCCGGCATGGAAGACATGAAGAAAGTCGGCAAGACCGGCGGCCTGGCCCTGCTGTATTTTGAAATCATGAGCACCGTGGCCTTGATCCTGGGCCTGGTAGTGGTCAATGTCTGGCATCCGGGCACCGGCATGCACGTCGACCTCAGCGCGCTCGATACCAAGAGCATTGCTGCATATACGGGTCCGGGCAAGATGGAATCCGCCAGCGACTTCCTGTTCCACATCATTCCAAGCAGTTTTGTTGATGCTTTTGCCAAGAACGAGATCTTGCAAGTATTGCTGATCGCGATACTGTTCGGTTTTGCGCTGCATAAATTCGGCGGCCGCGGCACGCTGGTGTTTGATTTTGTCGAAAAATTCTCGCATGTGCTGTTCGGCATGGTCGGCCTGATCATGAAGGTCGCACCTATCGGCGCCTTTGGTGCGATGGCTTTCACTATCGGCAAATACGGCCTCGGCTCCTTGCTGTCGCTGGGCCAGCTGATGGGCGCGTTCTACCTGACCTGCCTGTTGTTCATTTTCGGCGTGCTGGGAGTAGTCGCCAAGGTGCACGGCTTCAGCATCTGGAAGTTCGTCAAGTACATCAAGGAAGAACTGCTGATCGTGCTCGGCACCTCGTCGTCGGAATCGGTGCTGCCGCGCCTGATGGGTAAGATGGAAAACCTTGGCGCCAAGAAATCGGTGGTCGGCCTGGTGATCCCGACCGGTTATTCATTCAACCTGGACGGCACTTCGATCTACCTGACGATGGCGGCGGTATTCATCGCCCAGGCTACCGATACGCCGATGAGCCTGTTCCAGCAGCTGACCTTGCTGGCAGTCTTGCTGCTGACATCCAAGGGCGCCGCAGGCGTCACCGGCAGCGGATTCATCGTGCTGGCGGCGACCTTGTCGGCAGTCGGCCATGTGCCGGTCGCCGGCCTGGCGCTGATCCTCGGCATCGACCGTTTCATGTCGGAGGCGCGCGCCTTGACCAACACCATCGGCAACGGCGTGGCGACGATCATCGTGGCGAAGTGGACCGGCGAACTGGATGAGCAGCAGTTGCATCGCCAGCTGGATAACAAGGGCATCGATGCGGAGCAGGAACTGGCCAAGCACGATGCCGCGGTTGAGCAGGCGGACCAGCGCACGCATTCGTAAGTGTGTTTTCAGGGCTGGCGCCCTGAAATGAAAAAAAGGAGATGCGATCGCATCTCCTTTTTTTACGTCCGCAGCTTGCCGGATCAGTTCAGCTTGACCGCATGCTCCCGCGTTTCATGGAACACCACCTGCGGCCAGCGCTCCTGCGTCAGGCGCAGGTTCACGCCCGAGGTCGCCAGGTAAGCCATGTTGCCGGCCGCGTCGTAGGCAACGTTATGGCCGGCCGAGGATTTCTCGAAATCGGCCAGGATCTTCTTGTCGTCGCAGGTGATCCAGCGCGCGCTGCTGATGCTGGTGCCTTCGAATACGGCGTCGACGCCATATTCGTTGAGCAGGCGGCTGGCCACCACTTCGAACTGCAGCACGCCGACGCCGCCCAGCACCAGGTCGCTGCTGGTGACCGGCTTGAAGACCTGGATCGCGCCTTCTTCGCCGAGCTGCTGCAAGCCCTTGTGCAGCTGCTTGATCTTGAGCGGATTGCGGATCCGCACCGAGCGGAAGAAATCCGGCGCGAAGTAGGGGATGCCGGTGAACTGCAGCAGTTCGCCTTCGGAAAAGCTGTCGCCGATCTGCATGTTGCCGTGGTTGGGCAGGCCGATGATGTCGCCGGCGTACGCCTCTTCCACCTGTTCGCGGCTGGAAGCCATGAAGGTCACCACGTTCGATACCTTGATTTCGCGGTTCAGGCGCAGGTGCTTGATTTTCATGCCGCGCTGGAAATGGCCGGAGCAGACGCGCAGGAACGCAATGCGGTCGCGGTGCGCCGGGTCCATGTTGGCCTGGATCTTGAATACGAAACCGGAGAAGCTGGCTTCTTTCGGCTCCACGGTGCGCACTGTCGCATCGCGCGAGCCTGGCGGCTGCGCCCAGTCGATCAGCGCGTTGAGGATTTCGCGGATGCCGAAGTTGTTGATGGCGGAGCCGAAGAATACCGGGGTTTGCACGCCGGCCAGGAATGCTTCCTGGTCGAACGGATGCGAGGCGCCGTGCACCAGTTCGACTTCCATCCGCAGCTGTTCGATTTCGCGCGGGAACATTTCATCGAGGCGCGGATTGTCGATGCCCTTGATCACTTCGAACGTCTGGTCGGCCTTGTCGTTGCCGGCGGCGAACAGCAGGATCTCGTCGCGCAGCAGGTGATACACGCCGCGGAAAGTCTTGCCCATGCCGATCGGCCAGGTCACCGGCGCGCACTGGATCTTCAGCACCGATTCCAGCTCGTCCAGCAGTTCCAGCGGATCGCGGGTTTCGCGGTCCATCTTGTTCATCAGGGTGATGATCGGCGTGTTGCGCATGCGGCAGACGTTGAGCAGCTTGATGGTCTGGGTTTCGACGCCCTTGGCGGCGTCGATCACCATCAGCGCCGAGTCGACCGCGGTCAGCACGCGGTAGGTGTCTTCCGAGAAGTCCTGGTGGCCCGGGGTGTCGAGCAGGTTGACCACGTGGTCGCGGTATTCGAACTGCATGACCGAGCTGGCGACCGAAATGCCGCGCTGCTTTTCGATGTCCATCCAGTCCGAGGTCGCGTGGCGGCCGCTTTTGCGGCCCTTGACGGTGCCTGCCAGCTGGATCGCGCCCGAAAACAGCAGCAGTTTTTCGGTCAGCGTGGTTTTGCCGGCGTCCGGGTGGGAAATGATGCCGAATGTACGGCGGCGCGCCACTTCGCTGGCGATCTGTTCGACGGAGACATTGTGGGCGACGATGTCGGCGCTTTCGGCCGCGTCATTGTCGTTTGGCTGCTCGGAGACGGGTTCTTGCATGATGCGTGGTTCAGGCGATCTCGGCCGCCTGCCTTGAGAATAAATAATGGATGCGAGAAAAAAGACGGAAAACCTGCCGGCCGCGGTTGCGGCTGCATGTTGGCAGAGCCGGGCGGTTTCACGCAGTTTCGATAACCCGCGATTATAACGTATGTAGTGTAGCGGACGGCGGTTGGCAAAACGGCCATGGCTTTAATTCGCTGCCTGCTGGTTTCCTCGGTGTTGTTATTGTAGTAATTTCATGCGGCAGCCAAAACAGTTGCCGATATGCCGAGGCGTTAGCTATGGCGCTCTGTATAATTCCATCCTCATGTCAGTATCAGAATCCAACAAACCAGCGCGATCAAGTGATCGCCCAAGTTCCCAGCGCACCGCTGGCCGTCCATCCCAGCCGCGCCCGGCATCGCCACGCCCGGAGCCTGTGCGGCCGTTACCTGAGCGCAACCCCTTGCCGCCGGTCGTGTTTCCCGAGGAACTGCCGGTTTCCGGCAAGCGCGGCGAAATTTCGGCGGCGATCGCGGCCAACCAGGTCGTCATCGTCTGCGGTGAAACCGGTTCCGGCAAGACTACCCAGCTGCCGAAGATCTGCCTGGAACTGGGACGCGGCCAAACCGGCCTGATCGGCCACACCCAGCCGCGCCGGATCGCCGCTTCGTCGACCGCCAAGCGCATCGCCCAGGAACTCAACTCGCCGCTGGGCGAACATGTCGGCTACAAGGTGCGTTTCAACGACACCCTGACCAAGGGCGCCTGGATCAAGCTGATGACCGACGGCATCCTGCTGGCCGAGACCCAGACCGATCCCCTGCTGCGCCAGTACGACACCATCATCATCGACGAGGCGCACGAACGCAGCCTGAACATCGATTTCCTGCTGGGTTACCTGAAGCAGCTGCTGCCCAAGCGTCCCGACCTGAAAATCATCATCACTTCGGCCACCATCGACGCCGACCGTTTCGCCCGCCATTTCGGCACGGCTGACAAGCCGGCGCCGGTGATCGAGGTGTCCGGCCGCCTGTACGCGGTTGAGGTGCGCTACCGGCCGGTCGACAACGCCGACCGCAGCGGCGTCAATCCCGCTGCCGCGGCGGCCAAGCCGAACGCGCCGCAAAGCGCGGCCCAGCGCGACCGCGAGCAACGCGACCTGATGGATGCGGTGGTGGACGCGGTCGACGAACTGGCGCGCATCGGCTCCGGAGACGTGCTGGTGTTCCTGCCGGGCGAACGCGAAATCCGCGATGCCGCCGAGGCGCTGCGCAAGCATCATCCTGCCCACGTTGAAATCCTGCCCTTGTTCGCGCGGCTGTCGGCGCAGGAGCAGGAGCGCGTATTCAAGCCGTCCAATGCGCGCCGCATCGTGCTGGCGACCAACGTGGCGGAAACTTCGCTCACGGTGCCGGGCATCCGCTATGTGGTGGATGCCGGCCTGGCGCGGGTGAAACGCTACAGCTACAGGAACAAGGTGGAGCAGCTGCAGATCGAGCCGATTGCACAGTCAGCGGCTAACCAGCGCGCCGGCCGTTGCGGCCGGGTTGCCGCCGGCGTCTGCATCCGCCTGTACGAAGAGCAGGACTACCTGCAGCGGCCGAAATTCACCGAGCCGGAAATCATGCGTTCGTCGCTGGCTTCCGTCATCTTGCGCATGAAGTCGCTGCACCTGACGGACGTCGAGACTTTCCCGTTCATTGAACCGCCGCCGGGACGCGCCATCGCCGACGGCTACCAGCTGCTGCAGGAACTGGGCGCGGTCGACGACAGCAACCAGCTGACCAAGACCGGCCGCCAGCTGGCCAAGCTGCCGCTCGATCCGCGCGTCGGCCGCATGATCCTGGCGGCGCTGGACAATGTCTGCCTGAGCGAAATGCTGGTCATCGCCGCCGCCTTGTCGGTGCAGGATCCGCGCGACCGGCCGCTGGAAGCGCAGGGCGCGGCCGACCAGGCGCACAAGAAGTTTGCCGACGAAAAGTCGGAATTCCTGAGCTACCTGAAAATCTGGAAATGGTTTGAAGAGGCGATCGAGCACAAGAAAACCAACCGCCAGCTGATGGATAACTGCCGCGCAAATTTCCTGTCGCAACTGCGCTTGCGCGAATGGCGCGACGTCCATTCGCAGCTGCTGACGATCGTGCGCGAGCAGGGCTGGCGCCTGAACGAAGCGCCGGCTACCTATGAACAGCTGCATTGCGCCTTGCTGACCGGGTTGCTCGGCAACGTCGGTTTCAAGGCCGACGAAGACACGCATTACCTTGGCGCGCGCGCCATCAAGTTCCATCTGTGGCCGGGTTCGCATTTGTCGAAGAAAGCCGGCAAGTGGGTGATGGCTGCGGAACTGGTCGACACCAGCCGCCTGTATGCGCGCTGCATCGCCCAGATCCAGCCGGAATGGCTGGAGAAGGTCGGCGCCCACCTGTTGAAGAAATCGTATGGCGAGCCGCGCTGGGAAAAGCGCACGGCGCAGGTCTCGGCGTCGGAGCGCGCTACCTTGTACGGACTGGTGGTGTATAGCCAGCGCCGCATCAATTTCGGCTTGATCAATCCGCAGGAAGCGCGCGAGATATTCATCCGCGATGCGCTGGTCGGCGGCGAATTCGAGACCAAGGCGCCGTTCTTCGCACACAACCAGAAACTGATCCGCGAGATCGAGAACCTGGAGCACAAGTCGCGCCGGCTGGATGTGCTGGTGGACGACGAGCTGATTGCCGCCTTCTACGACAAGCTGGTCCCGGCCGATATCTGCAACGGCATCGCGTTTGAAAAATGGCATAAAGATGTCAGCGTGCAAACGCCCAAGCTGCTGTTCCTCAACCGTGACGACCTGATGCGGCATGAAGCGGCCGGCATCACTACCGAGCTGTTCCCGAAAGTGATGCGGGTGGCCGGCATCGAAATGGCTTTGTCCTATCATTTCGAACCCGGCACGCCGCGCGACGGCGTGACGCTGACGGTGCCGCTGTATGCGCTGAACCAGGTATACGCCGATCGCTGCGACTGGCTGGTGGCCGGCATGCTGAAGGAGAAAGTCCATCTGCTGCTGAAATCCCTGCCGCAAAAGATACGCCGCAATTGCGTGCCGCTGCCGGACTACGCTGCCGGCTTCTGCGAGCGGATACAGGCGCGCCATGTGTTCGGCCACGGCAGCCTGCTGGACGCCCTGATGGCGGACATCCGCACCGAAACCAGCGTCGCCGCGCGCAGCACGGACTTCAAGCTGGAAACCTTGCCGGCCCATCATTCGATGAACTTCAAGGTGGTCGACGAGCATGGCCGCCAGCTTGACATGGGGCGCAACCTGGCTGCCTTGCAAGCTGAGTTCGGCGGCCAGGCGCGCGAGAGTTTCCAGAAGCTGGCGAGCGTGACGGTGGCTGACGACAGCGCAGCCGCAGCCGACGCTGATGCGCCGCAGACGGGGAAAACGGCGGCGCCGGCGGCAAACCGCGTTGCCACCCAATCGGCTGCAAAATCAGCCGTGAAATCGGCTGTAAACCCCGGCGACAGCGCCAACGCGCAATTCAGCAACCTGACCGGCTGGACCTTCGGCGAACTGCCCGAACTGCTGGAAATCCAGCAGGGCAAGCAGACCTTGATCGGTTTTCCGGCGCTGGTGGATCGGGTCACGCACTGCGACCTGGAAGTTTTCGACGATCCGAACGAGGCGGTGCGGATCCATCATCTTGGCCTGCGCCGGCTGTTCGCCCTGCAGCTCAAGGAACAATTGAAATTCCTCGAGAAAAACATCCCCGGCCTGCAGCAGATGGGCATGCAGTTCCTGGCGCTGGGATCGCAGGAAGAGCTGCGCGACCAGATCATTCATGCCGGGCTGGAACGTGCCTGCATGCAGCTGCCGCTGCCCAGGACCGCGGCCGAGTTCGCCCAGCGCAAGGATGAAGGCAAGTCGCGCCTGGGTTTGCTGTGCAATGAAATTGCACGTCTGGCGGCGCTGATCCTGGCCGAATACCACGGCTTGCCGAAGCGTTTGCAGGGCGCCAAGGGCCATCCGCAGGCGATGGCCGATATCCAGGCGCAGATGCAGTCGCTGGTCGGCAAGCGTTTCATTGCCGACAACGACTATGCCAACCTGACCCATTTCCCGCGTTACCTGAAGGCGGTCAACGTGCGGCTGGAGAAGCTGCGCGCCGATCCGAGCCGCGATACGCGGCTGATGGCTGAATGGATGCAGGTGGCGACGCCCTGGCAGCGGGCGCAGAAGGACCGCTGCGGCAAGAGCGATCCGAAGCAGGCCGAGTTCCGCTGGCTGCTGGAAGAGCTGCGGGTGTCGCTGTTTGCGCAGGAATTGCGCACGCCGATGCCGGTTTCGGTCAAGCGCTTGCAGAAAGTATGGGAAACCATGCAGCGTTAGAAGCAATAGACCGCCGGTAGCGCGTGAAACCGCTGTTTTAAAAGGGTTTTCGCGTAAAATTGCGCCAAATACACACCATAAACTATTGCAGGCAGAACAAGAGGAAATACGCAATGAGCATCAAGTCCGACAAATGGATACGCCGCATGGCGCAGGAAACCGGCATGATCGAGCCTTTCGAGCCGGGCCAGGTGCGCGAGGCCAACGGCCACAAGATCGTGTCCTACGGCACGTCGTCGTACGGCTACGATATCCGCTGCGCCAACGAATTCAAGATTTTCACGAATATCAATTCGACCATCGTCGATCCCAAGAATTTCGACGAAAAATCGTTCGTCGACTTCAGCGGCGATGTCTGCATCATCCCGCCCAATTCGTTTGCGCTGGCGCGCACCATGGAATATTTCCGCATCCCGCGCAGCGTGCTCACCATCTGCCTCGGCAAGTCTACCTACGCGCGTTGCGGCATCATCGTCAACGTCACGCCGTTCGAGCCGGAATGGGAAGGTTATGTCACGCTGGAATTCTCCAACACGACGCCGCTGCCGGCCAAGATCTATGCGGGCGAGGGCTGCGCCCAGGTGCTGTTTTTCGAGAGCGATGAAATCTGCGAAACGTCCTACAAGGACCGCGGCGGCAAGTACCAGGGACAGCACGGCGTGACGCTGCCGAAGACCTGACATGCCGAAGAACAAGCGCCCGGCGCCGCGGAAATCCAGCATTTCCCCCGAAGATAAAGACGAAGCCGTCACCCAGCAGCTGTGCAACCTGGCGATAGACCTGGCAGAGCAGGATGGCGACGAAGCCGACGGCGTTGCCGCCGGCGCCGTCTTGCAGCAGGCCGGCATCGATTTCCACAAGATCATCAAGAAGAGCCTGCAGCAAAAAAAGGATGACATCCTGTATGACGCGATCGAGCGTGCCAAGTACGCCGATCTCGACGCCTGGCGATTCCTGAAAGAGCAGGTCGAAGAGGCCTCGGAGATTTTGCTGGTGCGCCGGGATGAAGGCAAGGTGCTGGAGCTGAATGCGTTCGTGGTGCCGTTCTTCGCGCATGCCGCGGGCGGCCTCAAGCGCGAGCAATGCTTCCAGGACCAGGAAGCCTTCGATGCGTTGTCGGCCAGCTTCAAGCAGGCGCAGCTGGAGGGGCCGGACGCCACCGTAGTGCTGGTCAGCCATGCCTACCACCTCGATGAAATCGACAGCATCCGCTACAGCCATCTGTTTGAAATGAACCGCGATGCATTCGGCGCCATGGCCGACAAGAAACTGGCGGCGACCACCGCCATTGAGCGCAGCATCAGCGGCTGGCCGGAAAACCTGTTCGGGCCGGACGACGAGGCGGTCGAACTGCGTTTCTTGCTGGGCTTTTCACTCAAGGCGACCGACGATGCATTTTATGCAGTGCCGGAAGATGAAGCCGGCGCCGACGCATACTTCGGTGCGCGCGAAGAGCGCTTCCACAGCTGGACCGAGCAGGTCGCGCCTTTGCTCAAGCGCTGCCTGGTGACCGACGGCAGCGAAATCGAACTGCATTTCCTGTACCAGGACCTGTTCCACGGCGGCAAGGAACGCGGCATTGCCGAGTACTTCACGCTGCAGATGATGTCCGAGCTGAACCATGGCCTCGACCAGCATGGCGTTGCGTCTTTCGACGCCAACGCCGTGGTCGGTCCGGCCGATGTGCGCGGCGACATGATGCTGCGGGTGAATTTGTACGGCAAGGACGGCGCCTTGCTGGCTTCCTCGGAGAAGCCGCTGGCCGCCGGCGCCGACCTCCAGGTGGAAGTCGACGATACCTACGATGCGCTGCGTACCATCGGCGTCACGGCGCTGGCGGTGGCGCTGCGATTTGAAGCCGACGGCCAGCCGTCGGAAGTACAGCCTTACGGGGTCGCCTAGACGGGGTCGCCGAGACGCGGCAGCCTGAGGCTGTCGCGGCATCAGGCAAGATATTCTGGAGAGTTGAGTGACTGAAGAAGACGCAAAGAAGATTGCCACCCATCGGCATTACAAAGGTGGCTTGTACCGCTATATCGGCCTGGCAAGGCATTCGGAAACCGAAGAAGCCATGGTGGTCTACGAGCACCTGTGGCCGCATGCGCCGGGCCTGTGGGTGCGGCCGGCGGAGCTGTTCAACGGTTTGCTGGAAAACGGCGCACGACGCTTCGCGCCGCTGTAAAGCCGGGATCGGAGATATAAAAAAACCGGGAGGCTCGATCGAGCCTTCCGGTTTTTTGTTGGCCATGCCGATGACCGGGGTTACTGCCGCACGCAATCCACGAAGTAATCGCGCTTGCCGTTCACCTCCCGTTTTACCAAGCCATGCACGTCGGTTTCAAAGCCCGGGAATTTCTCGTTGAAATCACGCGCAAACTTCAGGTAGTCGACGATGGTCTTGTTGAAGCGCTCGCCCGGGATCAGCAATGGAATGCCCGGCGGATAAGGCGTCAGCAGGATCGAGGTGACGCGGCCTTCGAGCTGGTCGATAGGGACGCGGTCGATTTCACGGTGGGCCATCTTGGAGAAAGCGTCGGATGGCTTCATGGCCGGCTGCATGTCGGACAGGTACATTTCTGTGGTCAGGCGCGCCACATCGTATGACTTGTAGGTTTCATGGATCTGCTGGCACAGGTCGCGCAGGCCGAGCCGCTCGTAGCGCGCGTTCTTGCCGTGGTTGGCGGCGGCGAACTCGGGCAGGATGCGCCAGATCGGCTGGTTCTTGTCGTAGTCGTCCTTGAACTGCTGCAAGGCGGTCAGCAGCGTGTTCCAGCGGCCCTTGGTGATGCCGATGGTGAACATGATGAAGAACGAATACAGGCCGCATTTCTCGACGATAACGCCATGCTCGGCCAGGTATTTGGTGACGATCGAGGCCGGGATCCCGCTCTCGCCGAACTTGCCTTCCAGCGACAGGCCCGGCGTGACGATGGTGGCCTTGATCGGGTCGAGCATGTTGAAGTTGGGCGCCAGGTTGCCGAAGCCGTGCCAGTCGTCCTCGGCGCGGATGACCCAGTCTTCGCGGCTGCCGATGCCGTCTTCCGAGAAGCTGTTCGGTCCCCACACCTGGAACCACCAGTCCTTGCCCCATTCTTCGTCGATCTTCTTCATGGCGCGGCGGAAATCCAGCGCTTCCAGGATGCTTTCCTCCACCAGCGCAGTGCCGCCAGGCGCTTCCATCATGGCCGCGGCGACGTCGCAAGAAGCGATGATCGAGTACTGCGGCGAAGTCGACGTGTGCATCAGGTAGGCTTCGTTGAAAGCGTCCTGGTCCAGCTGCACGCTCTCCGATTCGCGCACCAGGATTTGCGAGGCTTGCGACAGGCCGGCCAGCAGCTTGTGGGTCGACTGGGTCGAGAAGATCATCGATTTCTTGGCGCGCGGGCGATCCTTGCCGATGGCGTGCATGTCTTTGTAGAAATCATGGAAGGTGGCGTGCGGCAGCCACGCTTCGTCGAAGTGCAGGGTGTCGATCTCGCCGTCGAGCATGTTCTTCAGGGTTTCGACGTTGTAGATCACGCCGTCGTAGGTCGACTGCGTGATGGTCAGGATGCGCGGCTTCTTGTTGGCGGCTTCGCGCGCGAACGGATTGGCTTCGATTTTCTTGCGGATGCTTTCCAGCGTGAATTCTTCCAGCGGGATCGGGCCGATGATGCCGAGGTGGTTGCGGGTCGGCATCAGGAATACCGGGATCGCGCCGGTCATGATGATCGAGTGCAGGATCGATTTGTGGCAGTTGCGGTCCACCACCACGATATCGCCCGGAGCCACGGTCGAGTGCCACACCATCTTGTTGCTGGTGCTGGTGCCGTTGGTGACGAAGTAGCAATGGTCGGCGTTGAAGATGCGCGCAGCGTTGCGTTCGGAATCGGCTACCGGACCGGTATGGTCGAGCAGTTGGCCGAGTTCTTCCACCGCGTTGCAGACGTCGGCGCGCAGCATGTTTTCACCGAAGAATTGATGGAACATCTGGCCGATAGGCGATTTCAGGAAAGCCACGCCGCCCGAGTGCCCTGGGCAGTGCCAGGAATAGGATCCGTCCTGGGCGTAATGCACCAGCGCGCGGAAGAAGGGCGGCGACAGGCCGTCCAGGTACGATTTCGCTTCACGGATGATGTGGCGCGCCACGAACTCCGGCGTGTCCTCGAACATGTGGATGAAGCCGTGCAGTTCGCGCAGGATATCGTTCGGGATGTGGCGCGAGGTGCGGGTTTCGCCGTACAGGTAGATCGGGATGTCGGCGTTCTTGTGGCGGATTTCTTCGACGAAGGCGCGCAGCGATTTCAGCGCGTGGTCGGTTTCTTCGAACGAACCGGCGCCGAACTCTTCGTCGTCGATCGACAGGATGAACGCCGATGCCCGCGACTGCTGCTGGGCGAACTGCGACAGGTCGCCGTAACTGGTGACGCCCAGCACCTCCATGCCTTCTGCCTCCATGGCGTCGGCAAGTGCGCGGATGCCGAGGCCGGAAGTGTTTTCGGAACGGAAGTCTTCGTCAATGATGACGATGGGGAAGCGGAATTTCATCAAGGTCTCCAGGAGACGGTGGTTGATAACAAGGCTGCCAATCGAAATGGCGCTTAAAAGTCGTTGTCCCGGCTGGCGCTAAAAAGCGCTCCGGGAACTGCTTGGGTATAGAGCACGTGCAGCCTGCTGTTCCAGCACAGCCGCAGATGGCGGCTGCACCAGAATCGTGATCAATTTCAGCCTCGCGGCCGCTGAAAAAAGAAAGTCGAATTTTCGCAGATATGCACGGATTAGGGGATAAAGATGAGGGAATTCCTGCAGAAAACAACAGTTGTCATTCCATCACCGGGCCGGGTCAGCTGCTGGCCCCGTCGAGGCTGGGCGAACGGCGCTGGTAAACCACAAACGCGTAGTCGAAACCGTTGGCCTCGGAATGGTGGGTTTCGCGCGAGATTTCCTGCCACTGGAGCGGATCGCGCGCCGGGAAAAAGGCGTCGCAGTCGAAACTGTGCTGGATTTCGGTGACGATCAGCCGCTGCGTCAAGTCCTGCGCCGCGGCGTAGATCTCCGCGCCGCCGATGATGAAGGCTTCGGCGTCGCCGACCATGGCGGCAGCCGCGGCCAGCGAAGGCGCGCTTTCGACGCCGTCATGGCGCCAGCCGGGATTGCGCGTGATGACGATATTGCGCCGTTGCGGCAGCGGCCGGCCTATCGATTCAAAGGTTTTGCGGCCCATGATGATGGGGTGGCCCGAGGTAGTGCGTTTGAAATGCGCCAGGTCCTCCGGCAAATGCCAGGGCAGGGTGTTGCGGATGCCGATGCCGTTGCGGGCGTCGGTCGCGACAATAATGGTGAGGCGAGGAGTCATGGGCGCTGTGGTGCATAGGCCTGCTTATTTGCAGGCTGGGTAAAAAAGGGTGATATTACTATAAAGTCTTGCAAGGAACTTTGTCCGCTTGTCATTGCTCTTAAATGCCAGGGCCTGTTAACCTGGGGGCAGGAATTTTTCTTCATTTTTCACTTGTATGGTGTTATTTTGCTGCCGGTTTGGCAATTCTTGCCATGGCGCAGTCTTTGCATGGCTGGTGATGCAAGGGCCGATACAAAGTGTTGCCAACCAGTTTCTTGATGGACATAAAAAATTATAGAACACTGATAAACTACCGCCTACTCTCGATGCAGCCAGCGCCGGCGCACTCGGGCAGGTCATAACAGCAGTGTCAGATGGGAATCCAATGCATTTAAATTTGTTTCAGCGGGCGCAGCCGCGCATCCCCGCTCTAGCGCGGGCACGCTCAGTTGTCCTGCCGGTTGCCTTGCTGCTGCCATTAATAGGCGGCAATGCTTCCGCCTTCGATTTCAATAATGTTGCCAGGCAGGCAAAGGAACTTGCGGCAAGTTCGTACAGCAAGCCAGAGGGCAACCTGCCGAAAGAAATCAGCAACCTCGAATACGAGCAATACAAGGACATCCGCTTCCTTCCTGAAAAATTTATCTGGCGCAGCCAGAAGCTGCCCTTTGAACTGGCGTTCTTCCACGAAGGATATGCCTTCGACCAGCCGGTCAAGATCAACGAGATCAACGGCCAGAGCGTGAAGGAAATCCGCTTCGACCCCAACGACTTCGACTACGGCAGCAACAAGGTCGATACGCGCAAGCTGCGCTCTCTGGGTTTCGCCGGCTTCCGCGTGCATTACCCGCTCAACACGAATAAATACAAGGATGAGGTTTTGTCGTTCCTCGGCGCCAGCTACTTCCGCGCCCTGGGCAAGGACCAGACCTATGGCCTGTCGGCACGCGGCCTGGCGATCGATACCGGCCTGAGTTCGGGCGAAGAATTCCCGCGTTTTACCGAGTTCTGGATCGAACGGCCGAAAGCCAGCGACAAGGAGCTGACCATCTATGCCTTGCTCAATTCGCGCCGCGTCACCGGCGCTTATCGTTTCCTGCTGAAGCCGGGTTCGGACACCACGGTCGACGTCAAGGCCCAGCTGTACCTGCGCGAAAATGTTAGCAAGCTAGGGCTGGCGCCGCTGACCAGCATGTACCTGCATGGCGATAACCAGCGTTCGCAAGGCGAGGATTACCGGCCTGAAGTGCACGACTCGGACGGTTTGTCGGTAGCCTCCGGCACCGGCGAATGGATCTGGCGGCCGCTGGTCAATCCGAAGCGGCTCCTGGTGACGTCTTATTCGCTGAGCAACCCGGCCGGATTCGGCCTGATGCAGCGCGACCGCGATTTCGCCAGCTACCAGGACCTCGATGCCAAGTACGAACGGCGTCCCAGCGCCTGGGTCCAGCCCAAGGGCAACTGGGGCAGCGGCAGGGTAGAACTGGTGCAGATACCGACGCCGGATGAAACCAATGACAACGTGGTGGCGTTCTGGGTGCCGGAAACCGCGCCCAAGGTTGGTCAGCCTTTCAATCTGGAATACACTTTGTCATGGCAGAAGGATGCCGAAAAGCGGCCGCCTTTGTCATGGGTGACGCAGACCCGGCGCGGCTTTGGCTTCCAGAAGAAGAGCGACGACAACAGCCTCGGCCTGGTGGTCGATTTCGAAGGGCCCGTATTCAAGAAGCTGTCCGACAAGGTCCAGCCTGAAGGCGTGGTCAGCGCCGACGACAACGGCAAGGTGCTGGAGACCAAGGTGTTCCGCAACGACGTTACCGGCGGCTGGCGCATGATGGTGCGGGTACGGCGCAACGAAGAAAACAAACCGGTCGAACTGCGCGGATTCTTGCGTGGCGGCAGCACAACCTTATCTGAAACCTGGAGTTACATATTACCGCCCAACTAGACCGCAAGCAGTTGCCCGAAGCGGGCCTGCCGGATAATTGTGATCGCTATCTAGAGCGCCTGCCCTTGTCGGCGGAGCGGCGTGCGAGTTTGTCCAGACAGCTGGCGGTGGACGGCGATGCGCCAATGGCCGCCTTGCACCGGGCCTTGGCTGGGGAAGCCGGCGCCGCGCCGCCGCTGGCCGCCGACCTTGCCAACCTTAATCCTGCCTATGGTTCGGTGGCGGCGCGGCTGCAGCTGGCTTTTACGGAAGCGCCGGTTGCCGGGCAAGCCATGCCGGCCGAGCCGCATCAGATGCCGGACGTCTGCACCGATGGCTCAGGCCGCACCCGCATCGCGATTGCACCGCCGCTGCAGCGTACGCCGATCGTGGCCCATCCGTGGGGAACCTTGAATCCGCTGGTGCGCTGGATCGAAACCGCCAACAAGCAGTTTGACTTGCGGCCGCGCGCCAAACAGCGGCGCCATAAAAAGGCGGCGCGTTCGACCGAGCTGCCGCAGCCGGAACCGCTGCCGGTCGCCGAGGCAGACAGCCAGGACCAGCACAAGAGCAAGTCGCGCGGCAACCTGCGGCGCATCGTGCTGCTGTTGCTGATGCTGGCGCAGACGGCAATGGCGACGTATTTCATGAGCGCGGTGCTGCCTTACCACGGCGACAAGCCGCTGGAACTGGTCACGCTGGGCTTGTTCGCCTTGCTGTTCTGCTGGGTTTCGGCCGGTTTCTGGACTGCGATGGCCGGTTTCCTGGTGCTGATGCGCGGCACCGACCGTTATGTGATCTCGCGCGAAGATGCCGCGCCAGGGCCGATTCCAGCCAGCGCCAGGACCGCGATCGTGATGCCGATCTGTAACGAAGACGTGACCAGGGTCTTTGCCGGCCTGCGCGCAACCTACGAGTCGGTTGCCGCCAGCGGTGAACTGGACCGTTTCGACTTCTTCGTATTGAGCGACAGCGGCGACAGCGATATCTGCAGCGCCGAGCTGGACGCCTGGTCCAGCCTGTGCCGCACCGTTGGCGGCTTCGGCCGCATCTTTTACCGGCACCGGCGCCGCCGCGTAAAGCGCAAGAGCGGCAATATCGACGATTTCTGCCGGCGCTGGGGCGCCAGCTACAGTTACATGATCGTGCTCGATGCCGACAGCGTCATGAGCGGCAGCTGCCTGACCACCCTGGTGCGCCTGATGGAAGCCAATCCCACCGCCGGAATTGTGCAGACCGCGCCGCGCGCCGCCGGCCGGGATACCTTGTATGCGCGCATCCAGCAATTTTCGACGCGCGTCTACGGCCCCTTGTTTACCGCCGGCCTGCACTACTGGCAACTGGGCGAGTCGCACTATTGGGGGCACAACGCCATCATCCGCCTGCAGCCGTTCATGGAGCATTGCGCGCTGGCGCCGCTGCCAGGCGAGGGCGCCCTGGCCGGGGAGATCCTGTCGCATGACTTCGTCGAAGCCGCGCTGATGCGGCGCGCCGGCTGGGGTGTGTGGATCGCCTACGACCTGGCCGGCAGCTACGAGGAAATGCCGCCCAACCTGCTCGATGAATTGAAGCGCGACCGCCGCTGGTGCCAGGGCAACCTGATGAACTTCCGCCTGTTCCTGGCGCGCGGCATGCATGCCGTGCACCGCGCGGTGTTCGTGACCGGCGTCATGGCGTATCTGTCGGCGCCGCTGTGGTTCCTGTCGCTGATGCTGTCGACGGTATTGCTGGCGGTGCATACGCTGGTGGCGCCGGAATATTTCGTGACGCCTGGACAGCTGTTCCCGGTGTGGCCGGAATGGCATCCAGACCGCGCCCTGGCCTTGTTCAGCGCAACCGCAACTTTGCTGTTCTTGCCCAAGGTGCTGAGCGTGGTGCTGATCTGGGTCAAGGGCGCGCGCGAGTTCGGCGGCGCCATACGCCTTACGCTGAGCATGATCATGGAGCTGCTGTTCTCGATGCTGCTGGCGCCGGTGCGCATGCTGTTCCATACCCGTTTCGTGATCGGCGCTTTCCTGGGCTGGACCATCAGCTGGAAATCGCCGCCGCGCGAAGATGCCGAAACCAGCTGGGGCGAAGCGATGCGCCGCCACGGCGGCCATACGCTGCTGGGCCTGCTGTGGGGCGGCGGCGTGTATTGGCTGGAGCCGGGATTCCTGTGGTGGCTGTTGCCGATTGTCGGTTCGCTGGTGCTGTCGATCCCGTTGTCGGTGTTCTCCAGCCGGGTGACGCTCGGCCGCAGCTTCCGCCACGCCCGCCTGTTCGTGATCCCGGAAGAGGTCGACCTGCCGGCTGAACTGGCGGCCACCACCGTGTATAACGACAACGGCAAGGTGCTGGCGAAATTCAACGATGCGGTGATCGACCCGGTCATGAACGCCCTGGTGTGCGCGGCGGTAAGCGCGCGTCCGGCGGTGCCGGCCAGCGCCCTGGCGGCGCGCGCGGCGCTGCTGCAGGCTGCATTGAAAGGCGGCCCCGACGGTTTGTCGCCGCGTCAAAAGAATGCATTGCTGGATGATCCCTTGACCTTGTCCCAGCTGCATTTCGAAGTCTGGAATTCGGAGCAAGCCAACCGGCGCTGGCAGGCCCTGACGGCTGCAGCGCGCTGAGCCAGCTCATCGTTCTAATTCAATAAGGAGCACCATGTTACGACGTGATTTTCTGAAGGCGTCGGCGGCACTCGCTGCCGCCGGTTTTCCTGCAGCTTCGCTGCTGGCCGCGGGCACCGCGCCGGCACAATTGAAATTCCTGGGCCAGCCGCAAGCCTTTGATTACGCCTGGCTCAAGGGCCATGCAAAACAACTCGCCGGCAAAGCCTATGAACCGCCGGTGAACCATATCCCGCCCGAGGTCAAGGCGCTCGACTGGGACCAGTACCAGGCAATCAGCTACCGCGACGGCCATGCCTTGTGGGGCGAGGACCAGCTGCGTTTCCAGGTCAAGTTTTTCCACCTCGGCCTGTTCTTCAAGAGCCCGGTGCAGATCTACGAATTGAAGAACGGCCAGGCGCAAGAGCTGGCTTACGACTCGGCCATGTTCAACTACGGCAAGAGCGGCCTGAAGGCTGACCATATGCCGAAGGATCTCGGCTTTGCCGGCTTCCGCGTGAATTTCCATACCGACCTCGAGCGCGACATCACGGCGTTCCTGGGCGCCAGCTATTTCCGCGCGGTCGGCGCCGAATGGCAGTACGGCTTGTCGGCGCGCGGCCTGGCCATCGATTGCGGCATGGACAAGCCGGAAGAATTCCCGATGTTTACCAGTTTCTGGCTGGAGCGCCCTGCCAAGGATTCCGGCAAGCTGGTGGTCTATGCGCTGCTCGATTCGCCTAGCGTCGCCGGCGCTTACCGCTTCGAAATCCAGCCGTCGGCCACCATGGTGATGGATGTGGATGTCGCGCTGTATCCGCGCAAGACCATCGAACGGATGGGCGTGGCGCCGCTGACCAGCATGTTCCAGTATGGCGAGAACGACCGCCGCGTCGGCGCCAGCGACGACTGGCGTCCGGAAATCCATGATTCCGACGGCCTTGCCATGCAGCGCGGCAACGGCGAATGGATCTGGCGTCCTCTGGTCAATCCTGAACACTTGCGCTTCAACGCTTACCAGGATGAAAATCCGCGCGGTTTCGGCCTGCTGCAGCGCGACCGCAATTTCGACCACTACCAGGATGACGGCGTGTTCTACGATCGTCGTCCGAGCCTGTGGGTGGAGCCGAAATCAGGCTGGGGCAAGGGCGCGGTACAATTGGTGGAAATCCCCACTGCCGACGAAACCTTCGACAATATCGTCGCCTTCTGGAATCCGGCCGACAAGCCGCAAGCGGGTCAGGAACGGCTGTTTGCCTACCGCCTGCACTGGGGCAGCAAGATGCCGTTCACGCCGCCGCTGGCGCAAGTCATGGCGACCCGCACCGGCATGGGCGGCGTGGTCGGCCAGAAGCGGGCTTATTACTCACGCCGTTTCGCGATCGATTTTGCCGGCGGCGACCTGGCTTTGCTGGGCAAGGACGCCAAGGTCAAGCCGATGATCAGCGTTTCGCGCGGCAAGGTCGAGATTACCTCGGCGCGTCCGCTGGATGCGATCCACGGCTATCGCGTGATGTTCGACCTGAAGCCTGTCGACGACAGCGTCGAGCCGATCGATATCCGGGTCTACCTGGCGGCGGACAGCCAGCCGCTGAGCGAGACCTGGCTGTACCAGTGGACTCCGCCGGCGCCGGCCAAGCGCATTTATTAGCAGGCAGTTACAGCCGAACCACGAGTCAAAAGCAGGGCGGCCATTTGTGTCCGCCCTGCCTGGCCGCGTTCAGAACCGCCTGCTAGATTTACAATATACTGTTGGGCTTGGGTTAGCTTTTTGCCCTGCCTATTTTTGGAGTATTTCCATGTTTGGTTGGTTCGAAAGACTGTTGTATCCGTATCCGGATACGGTCATGACGCCGCCGCCGCGCGGTTTTTTTGCGTTTGTCTGGGCCTGCACCAAGGGTCTGCGTCCCTACATCATTGCGATGACCTTGCTGACCGCCGTCACCGGCGCGTTCGAAGCCTTGCTGTTTGCCATGATGGGTCGCATCGTCGACTGGCTGGGCCATGTGCAGCCGGCGGAACTGTGGAGCCACGAAAGCCGCAACCTGCTGCTGCTGGCGGGGATACTGCTGGCCAGCCCGGTGATCGTCGCCTTGCAAAGCATGTTCAAGCAGCAGGCGCTGGCGGGCAACTTCCCGATGCTGCTGCGCTGGAAATTCCACCGCCTGATGCTGAACCAGAGCATGCACTTTTACCAGGACGAGTTTGCCGGCCGGGTTGCCACCAAGGTCATGCAGACCTCGCTGGCAGTGCGCGACGTCTGCATGATCCTGTGCGACATCCTGGTGTTCGTGATGATCTATTTCGTCACCATGGTGGCGGTGGTCGGCAGTTTCGACGGCTGGATGCTGGTGCCGTTCCTCGGCTGGCTGGCGCTGTATGCCTCGGCGCTGCGTTATTTCGTGCCGCGCCTGAGCAAGGTCGCCAAGGCCCAAGCCGATGCGCGTTCGCTGATGACCGGCCGCATTACCGACGCTTACACCAACATCGCTACCGTCAAGCTGTTCTCGCATGCAGGCCGGGAAGCTGGTTATGCGCGCTCGGCGATGCAGGAATTCCTGCAGACAGTGCACGGCCAGATGCGCCTGGTGACCGGGTTTGAAATCGTCAACCACACCTTGAGCATGCTGCTGATCCTGAGCACCGCCGGCGTTGCGCTATGGCTGTGGACCCAGGGCCTGGTCGGCATCGGCGCCGTCGCGGCGGCGACCGCGATGGCCTTGCGCCTGAACGGCATTTCGCACTGGGTGATGTGGGAGTTCGCTTCCTTGTTCGAGCAGGTCGGCACGGTGCAGGACGGCATCAACACATTGTCGCGCCAGCAGGCAGTGGTGGACCAGGCCAGCGCCAAGCCGCTGCAGGTCAAGCAGGGCACGCTCGATTTCGAGCGTGTCGGTTTTGCCTATGGCGGCCAGCGGCCGGTGATCGACCAGTTGTCCCTGCATATCCGTCCCGGCGAAAAGATCGGCCTGGTCGGCCGTTCCGGCGCGGGTAAATCGACTATCGTCAACCTGCTGCTGCGGTTTTACGATGTCGAGCAGGGCCGCATCCTGATCGATGGCCAGGATATTGCGCACGTCACGCAAGACAGCCTGCGGGCGCAGGTCGGCATGGTGACGCAAGATACGTCCCTGCTGCACCGTTCAGTGCGCGACAACCTGCTGTACGGCCGCCCTGACGCCACCGACGCCGACATGCTGATGGCGGCGCAGCGGGCCGAGGCGCATGACTTCATCCTGACCTTGACCGATCCCAAGGGCCGCACCGGCTATGACGCCCACGTCGGCGAACGAGGCGTCAAGCTGTCCGGCGGCCAGCGCCAGCGGATTGCGATCGCGCGCGTGATGCTGAAAGATGCGCCTATCCTGTTGCTGGATGAAGCCACCAGCGCGCTCGATTCGGAAGTCGAAGCGGCAATCCAGGCCAGCCTGTACCGGCTGATGGAAGGCAAGACGGTGGTGGCGATTGCGCACCGTTTGTCGACCATCGCCGCCATGGATCGCCTGATTGTGCTCGACAAGGGCCGCATAGTGGAAGAGGGCGACCATCGCAGCTTGCTGGAGCGCGGCGGCCTGTATGCGCGCTTGTGGGCGCACCAGAGCGGCGGTTTCCTCGGCGAGGAAGTGGACGAAGATGTGCTCCCGGGCGAGGCCCAGGCTGCACTGGCTTGAAACAAACTCAAAAAAAGCGCTGTTCGTTGTTCCTGAAATCCGATTACTCCTGAGTTTGCACCGATGACTGTTGATCCAACCGATAAATCCGCTTTGCCAACCGCGTTCGGCCACTCCGGCCGGCGCTGGCTGACGGCCATCCTGGCGCTCCTGATCGCAGCGGGAGCGGGCTTCCTGGTATGGAAGGCGTTCGGGCAGCGGCCGCCGCCGGCGCCTAAACCTGCGCCGGTGCGGCTGCAGACTGAAACGGTGCAGCGCGGCGATATCGAACAGGCGGTGCTTGCCAGCGGCAAGCTGCAGCTGCATAAATACAGCGACGTCGTGGCCCAGGTGTCGGGCCAGATCAAGGATGTGCTGGTGTCGGTGGGCGACGAGGTCAAGGCAGGCAAGATGGTGGTCGAGATCACGCCGACCCTGCCGTCGGCGCGGCTGGAAAGCAACCGCGCCCAGCTGGCGCGGCTGCAGGCGGAGCTGGCGGACCAGCGCGCGCAGCTCGATTTCGCCGAGCTGCAGTTCAAGCGCCAGACGCAGCTGAAAGCGGAAAACGCCACGCGCGAAGAATCTTTCGAGTCGAGCCGCATGAGCATGTATTCGGCGGCGGCAAGGGTGGAGGCGATCAATGCCCAGATCCGCCAGACCGAAAGCACCATGAAGGACGATGAAGAAACGCGCAGCCATACGCAGGTAGCGGCGCCGATCAGCGGCACCGTGGTGTCGGTGGCGGCGCGTCCGGGCCAGGCGATAGGCGTCGGCCAGACGATGGTGCCGCTGTTGCGTATCGCCGACCTGGGCCGGCTGACGGTGCAGGCCAGGGTGGCGGAAATCGACGTGCCGCTGCTGCGCAAAGGGATGACTGCCTATTTCAGCACGCCCGGTTATCCGGGCAAGCGCTGGTCGGGCAAGTTGCGGCAAGTTGTGCCGGTGCCGGCCGACAGTTCGGGCGAGCAGGGCAAGCAGACTTTCTACAACGTCTTGTTCGAAGTAGACAATCCGCAACAGGAACTGATGAGCGGCATGAGCGCCCAGGTCCGCTTTGTGCTGGCGCAAGCCCAAAATGCGGTGCTGCTGCCGGCGGCGCTGCTGGGCAAGCCGGAAGCCGACGGCAGCTATCTGGTGAGTGTGGCCGGGGTCGGCCAGCAGGCCAGTCCGCGCAAGATAAAAATCGGCATTCGCAGCGAACAGATGGCGCAGGTATTGTCTGGATTGGAGCCGGGTGAGCAAGTGGTGGTGGCTGGGGCGGCTGCGGTTGCGCCAGCACCGGCGCCGGCGGCAAAAAATGCCGCGGCGGCTGCGGCCTCCGCGCCGAAAGCGCGCTGATGGAGCTGCCGATGAATCGCTTTTTCCTTCGCCGCCGTTGTGCCATGGCCGTTTGTGCGAGCGCGCTGCTGCTATCGGCCTGCGCCAGCCAGGTCGAGATCAGGGAGCCGACGCCCAGCGTGGAGATTCCGCAAAGCTGGGACCTGTCCGCCAACACCGGCGAGCAGGACTGGCCGGACAGCGGCTGGTGGAAGCGCTTCGGCAGCGACGAGCTGAGCCAGCTGGTGGCGCAAGGGCAGAGCAGCAACCTGGAAATTGCCGCCGCTATCTCGCGTGTGCGCCAGGCCGAGGCGCAAGCACGGATTGCCGGCGCGCCTTTGCTGCCCAATGCGGATTTTTCAACCAGCATCAACCGTGCGCTGCCGCTCGCCTCTAGCGGCAGCGCCGTGACCTCTACCAGCGGCCTGGTCGAGATCGGCTATGAAGTCGATTTCTGGGGCAAGAACCGGGCCGGGCTGGCCGCCGCGGAAGCGTCTTTGCAAGCCAACCGCTATGACCGGGAAACGGTGGCGCTGACCGTCACCAGCGGCATTGTCTCGACTTACCTGCAAGTGCTGTCGCTGCGCGACCGTATCGAAATCGCCCAGCAAAACGTCGACAATGCGGAGCGGGTGCTGAAACTGGTGTCGGCGCAAAGCCGCGCCGGCTCTGCTTCGCCGCTGGACCTGGCGCGGCAGCGCTCGGCGGTGGCCGGGCAGAAAGCCGTGATTCCCGATCTCAAGCAGCAGGAGCGCGAAGCGCAGACTGCATTGGCGATACTGCTGGGACGGCCGCCCCAGACGTTCACCGTCAACGAGGCGGGACTGGCCAAGATCTTGCTGCCGCAGGTGACTCCCGGCTTGCCGTCGGAATTGCTGTCGCGGCGCCCCGACATACGCCACGTCGAGGCTGAATTGGCCGCCGCCAACGCCAACGTCGCCAACGCCCGCGCCGCACTGTTCCCCAGCATCCGCCTGACCGGTTCGGCCGGCGGCCAGAGCAACGCATTGCTGTCGCTGTTCAACGGCCCCAACATGCTGGCCAACCTCGGCGCCGGGCTGGTGGCACCTATTTTCGACGCCGGCCGCCTGAGCAGCCAGCGCGACCTGGCGATCGCCCAGAAACAGGAGCTGGTGCAGATTTACCGTTCGACGGTGATCGCGGCATTGTCCGAAGTCGATACGGCGCTGGGGCAGATCCGCAGCCTGGATGAGCAGCGCAAGTTGAAGGTCACGGAAATGGAGCAGGCGCGCTTTGCTTTCGAATTGTCGGAAATTCGTTATCGCGTCGGCGCCGAAGATTTGATGACGGTGCTGGATACCCAGCGTTCCTTGTCGGAGGTGCAGAACGAACTTGGCCAGATCAAGCTCAAGCGCCTGAAAGCCACGGTATCGCTGTATAAAGCCTTGGGCGGAGGCTGGCAGGACGTGCAGGCCAGGCCCGCCGCCGAGCCGACACAGGGCAGCTAGCGCTGCCTATACCGCGACCGGCGCCTTGATGTGCGCTTGCGGGTGATAGTCGAGGATCTCGAAATCCTCGAACCGATAATCGAAAATCGATTCCGGCTTGCGCTTGATCTCCAGGCGCGGCAGCGGCCCCGGGCTGCGCGACAGCTGCTCTTCGACTTGCGCCGCGTGGTTGGAATACAAATGGCAATCGCCGCCGGTCCAGATGAAGTCGCCAACCTCCAGGCCGCACTGCTGGGCCATCATGTGGGTCAGCAAGGCGTAGGAGGCAATGTTGAAGGGGACGCCCAGGAAGATGTCGGCGCTGCGCTGGTAGAGCTGGCAGGACAGCTTGCCGTCGGCCACGTAGAACTGGAAGAAGGCGTGGCAGGGCGGCAGTTTCATCTGCGGGATATCGGCGACGTTCCAGGCTGAAACGATCAGCCGGCGCGAATCCGGGTTGTGCTTGATCTGCTCGACAACCTGCTTGATCTGGTCGATGTGCGCGCCGCCCGGCGCCGGCCACGAACGCCACTGAAAGCCGTAGATCGGCCCCAGGTTGCCGTCGCTGTCGGCCCATTCATCCCATATCTTTACGTCGTTGTCTTTTAGGTACTTGATATTGGTGGAGCCCGCCAGGAACCAGATCAGTTCGTGGATGATCGAGCGCAGGTGCAGTTTCTTGGTCGTCAGCAAGGGAAAGCCGTCTTGCAGGTTGAAACGCATCTGGTAGCCGAACACGGAGCGGGTGCCGGTGCCGGTGCGGTCGGTTTTGACTGTGCCATGTTGTTGCACATGACGCATGAGATCTAGGTATTGGCGCATTTTTTTGTGATAACGGAAACGGATCGTGAGATTGTAACGCATTGCCGCGGCCGGATCGCCGGCGCCGCCAATCCGGTATTGTCATAGCAATATCAGCATTGGCGTTTTGCTCCGGCCATTTATTTTTGTTGTACGCGCAGAAGATAAATGATTGATAATCAAAAGCGCATGCGGGTGGTTTTACCAGTCGCCGCATCGGGGCGACGGTTACAAATTAATGATTTTAGCTATGAACTTTTTGCAGAGGGTCTTCTCGAACGCTGTAGACCTATGTCATACATGGTCATTTCATTGTTATCGAAGCGCTGACCCGTTAGTGCAAGCAATACCTTCCAGGAGACCCCATGCTTAAATCAGAGAATTCGTTTTTCGGCGGCAAGCGAGAAACACCGACACCAAACTCCCCGTTCAGCGCCAGCAGCAACCTGACTTCCGGCAGCACCTCCATTCCAAAGGCGAATAATCCTGTGAGCACTCAAGCCAGCCATTCCGCATCCAGCACCAACGAAGTTGGCAGCAAGCTGATCGTCGGCCCGAACATCAAGCTCAAGGGCGTCGAAATCACCGATTGCGACACCTTGGTGGTCGAGGGCCGGGTTGAAGCGACGATGAATTCGCGCGTGATCCATATCGCTGAAAAAGGCGCTTTCAAGGGTTCGGCTGAAATCGACCTGGCCGAAATCTACGGTGAATTCGACGGCGACCTGACTGTCCGCGAAAAGCTGGTGATTTATTCGACCGGCAAGGTTTCCGGCAAAATCCGCTATGGCAAGGTTGTCATCGAAGAAGGCGGCCAGCTGACCGGTGAAGTGCAAGTCGGCACCTCGGCGGCGCCCAGCGCCGCCAAGCCGGCTGCAGTTACCGCTGTAGCATAAGAGGCTGCCCCCGGCAGGGGCGGCCTGCCGACAAGGCGCACGGCCTGCCTGGCCGGCGTTGTCTGTTTGCGGCAAAAACCAGAGTGGCGGCAAGCCACCCTGGTTTTTTGTCATGTACATGCAGGCATGCGACAATAGCGGCTTTGGCTCAACGCTAAAGCGCTTTCCGCCTCACACAAAACCATGAGCTATCCAGAATACATTCTTACCTTGTCCTGCCTCGACCAGCGCGGGATCGTCCACCGCGTCTCCGGCTTCCTGGCGGACCACGGCTGCAACATCATCGATTCAGCCCAGTTCGGCGACGCCCAGTCCCAGCTGTTTTTCATGCGCGTGCATTTTTCATCGGAAGATGCGGCGGTTGCCGAAGAGCGCCTGAGGGCGGAATTTTCCGCGCTGGCCGACACCATGCAGATGCAATGGCAACTGCATGATGCGTGCAAGAAGCCGCGCCTGATGCTGATGGTGTCGAAAATCGGCCATTGCCTGAACGACTTGCTGTTCCGTTACAAGAGCGGCCTGCTGCCGGTGGAAATTTCGGCCATCGTATCGAACCATACCGATTTCTACCAGCTGGCCGCCAGCTACAACATTCCGTTCCACCATCTGCCCCTGGCCGCAGGCGCTTCGAAGGAAGCCAAGCAGGCGCAGGAAGCGAAGGTGCTGGACATCGTCGAAGCCAATAACATCGACCTGGTGGTGCTGGCGCGTTACATGCAGATCCTGTCGCCGGCCATGTGCACCGCGCTGGCCGGGCGCGCCATCAATATCCACCATTCCTTCCTGCCCAGCTTCAAGGGCGCCAAACCTTATTACCAGGCGCATGAGCGCGGCGTCAAGCTGATCGGCGCCACCGCCCATTTCGTCACCGGCGACCTGGACGAGGGGCCGATCATCGAACAGGACGTGGCGCGCGTCGATCACGCGATGGAGCCGGAAACCTTGACGGCAATCGGGCGCGACGTCGAGTGCGTAGTGCTGGCGCGGGCGGTGAAATGGTTTGTCGAACACAGGATCTTGCTCAACGGGCACAAGACGGTGGTGTTCAAGTAAGAGCGAAAAAAAATGGCCTCGATGTGAATCGAGGCCATTTTTTCATTGCGTCGCGGGATGGCGCGGCGGCTTTCAGCGCAAAGCGTCCACCAGTTTTTCCAGCTTGACCGCATCGGCGCTGAACTGGCGTATGCCTTCCGACAGCTTTTCAGTAGCCATCGCATCGTCGTTCAGCATGGTGCGGAAGGTAGTCTCGTCCAGGTCGATTTTCTTCAGGCCGCTCAGCTTCGCCTCTTCAGGGTTGAGTTTGCGATCGACCGGGGCGTCGCTCTCGGCCAGTTTCTGCAGCAGGTCGGGGCTGATGGTGAGCAGGTCGCAACCGGCCAGTTCGACGATTTGCGACGTGTTGCGGAAGCTGGCGCCCATGACTTCGGTGGCGTAGCCGAATTTGCGGAAGTAGTTGTAGATCTGCTTGACCGACTGCACGCCGGGATCGTCGGCGCCGCTGTAGTCCTGGCCGCTGGATTTCTTGTACCAGTCGTAGATGCGGCCGACAAACGGCGAAATCAGCTGCACCTTGGCTTCGGCGCAGGCAATCGCCTGCGGCAGAGAAAACAGCAAGGTCAGGTTGCAATGGATGCCGGCCTTCTGCAGCACCTCGGCCGCCCGTATGCCTTCCCAGGTAGAGGCGATCTTGATCAGCACGCGTTCGCGGTCTATCCCGGCGGCTTCATACAGCTTGATCAGGGCGTGCCCTTTGTCGATGCTGCCTTGGGTATCGAACGACAGGCGGGCATCGGTTTCGGTGGAGACCCGGCCCGGGATGATTTTCAGGATTTCCTTACCGAATGTGATCAGCAGGTGGTCAATGATGTCGGCAGTCGACAGCTGCGCGTGTTCCTTGACGGTCTGGCTCAGCAGCGGCTGGTACTCTGGCTTTTGCACGGCTTTCAGGATCAGCGATGGATTGGTGGTGGCGTCGCGCGGCGCAAACGCCTTGATCGACTGGAAGTCGCCGGTGTCGGCAACAATGGTGGTGAATTGCTTGAGTTGTTCGAGTTGGTTCATGGCAGCGTAGAAGGGCAGGGACGGTTAGTCGGAAATACTGCGCGGGAGTACTGCGGAAATACCACCCTGCCATTCTACGCAATTTACAGCGGTTTGCCACGCATGGACAGATCAGCAATATCCTGCGTGGCCATAGCCCAAGTATTCAGCTGATGCGTTCTTCGGTCTTGGCATCGAACAGGACTGCTTTCGACAGGTCGAACGCCAGTTGCATCTGGTCCTTGGGTTTGGCTGCAGCGCGCGGGTGGGTCCGGCAGGTGACGCGGGCGTTATTGAAAGTAGTGAACACCAGCGTGTCGGGGCCGGTAGGTTCGGTCAGCTCGACGGTGCAGCCGACTTCGGTCGGATGGTAGCTGCCATTGCTGTCGCTGACTTCCGAACCGCGTGCGCTCTGGGCGTCGGTAACGTGCTCCGGACGGATGCCAAGGATGATTTCGCGGCCGATCCAGGATGCGATCTGCGGATTCTGCGCCTGCACCGGCGCCAGCGGCAGCAGGGTTTTTTGTCCCGCGTGTTCGAGTTCGAACGCCGGGCCGTGGCCGTTGGCGACCAGGTTGCCGCGCATGAAATTCATCGACGGCGAGCCGATGAAACCGGCCACGAACAGGTTGCTTGGATTGTCGTAGATTTCCTGCGGGCTGCCGAATTGCTGCACCACGCCGTCTTTCATTACGGCGATACGGTCGCCCAGCGTCATCGCTTCAATCTGGTCATGCGTGACGTACACAATGGTGCTGCCCAGGCGCTGATGCATCAGCTTGATTTCCGCGCGCATTTCGACCCGCAGCTTGGCGTCCAGGTTGGACAGCGGTTCGTCGAACAGGAACAGCGACGGATCGCGCGCAATGGCGCGGCCCATGGCGACGCGCTGCCGCTGCCCGCCCGACAGCAGGGCCGGCTTGCGGTCCAGCAGGTGGGTGATCTGCAGCGTGGTGGCGACGCGGTCGACGATCTGTTTCTGTTCTGCTTTCGGCACCTTGCGGATGCCCAGGCCGAACGAAATGTTTTCGCGCACCGTCATGGTCGGATACAAGGCGTACGACTGGAACACCATGGCGATGTCACGCTCCTTGGGCGCTACGTCGTTGACGCAGCGGTCGCCGATCATGATCTGTCCTTCGGATACCGTTTCCAGCCCCGCAATCATGTTCAGCAGCGTCGATTTGCCGCAGCCGGAACCGCCGACCAGGATCAGGAACTGGCCGTCTTCGATTTCCAGGTCGATGCCCTTGAGGACTTCATTGCCGTTCGGGTAAACCTTGCGCACATTGCGAATTGATAAGCTTGCCATCTTTAAATCATTCCTTAAATAATTTTACTTATTTGTTATGGGGCAGAGCTGCCTCTGCCTTTAGCCCTTGACCGCTCCGGCGGTCAGGCCGCGCACAAAATATTTACCCGCCAGCAGATACACCACCAGTGTCGGCAAGGCGGCAATGATGGCCGCCGCCATGTTGACGTTGTATTCGGTCACCCCGGTGGACGTATTCACCAGGTTGTTCAGGGCGACCGTAACCGGCTTGGCGTCGGAGCCGCCGAACACCACGCCGAACAGGAAGTCGTTCCAGATTTGCGTGAATTGCCAGATGAAGCAGACCATGAAAATCGGCAGTGACAGCGGGAAGATGATTTTCCAGTAAGTCATGAAGAAACCTGCACCGTCGATACGGGCCGCCTTGACCAACTCTTCCGGCACTGTCACGTAGTAGTTGCGGAAGAACAGCGTGGTGAATGCGATGCCGTAGACGATATGTACAAACACCAGGCCGGGCGTGGTGTTGGCCAGGTCGACCGTGCCCAGCAGGCGCGCCATCGGCAGGATCACTACCTGGAACGGAATGAAGCAGCCCACCATCAAGGCCGTGAACAGGATTTCCGAACCGCGGAAGCGCCAATGCGCCAGCACGTAGCCGTTGAGCGAGCCGACGAAGGTCGAAATCAGGACCGCCGGCACCGCCATCTTGATCGAGTTCATGAAGAACGGCTCCAGGCCGTTGCAGTCGACGCCGGTGCAAGCGGTGCTCCAGGCTTTGCCCCAGGCCGCGCCGGTGGGGGACATCGGCAGGGACAGCAGGTTGCCCGAGCGGATTTCATCCAGTGTCTTGACCGAGGTGCTCAGCATGACATACAGCGGAGCCAGGTAGTACAGCGCGCACAGGACCAGCAGCGCATAAATGACGATGCGGCCGACGCTGAGCTTGCTGTTTTCGTTATAGACGGTGTTGCTGGTGCTGTCAGCGGCCATTGCGCGCTCCTTTGGTTTCCAGGTACATCATGGGCACCAGCACTGCCAGTACGGTGGCCAGCATCATCATCGCCGATGCCGCACCCAAGCCAAGTTGACCGCGTGAGAAAGAAAACTGATACATGAAAATTGCCGGCAGGTCGGAGGAAGTCCCCGGTCCGCCTGCGGTCAGCGCCATCACCAAGTCGAAGCTCTTGATCGCGATATGCGCCAGCACCAGCAATACGCTGAAGAACACCGGGCGCAGGGCCGGGATCACGATGCGGCGATAGATGGTCGGCAGGCTGGCGCCGTCGACCATGGCAGCCTTGATGATGCTGTCGTCGATGCCGCGCAGGCCGGCCAGGAACAGGGCCATCACGAATCCCGAGGATTGCCAGACGCCGGCGATCACCACGGTATAGATGGAGAAATCGGAATTCACCAGCCAGTCGAAATGGAAGTTGGCGAAGCCCCAGTCGTGCATCATTTTTTCCAGGCCCAGGCCCGGATTCAGGATCCACTTCCAGGCGGCGCCGGTGACGATGAAGGACAGCGCCATCGGATACAGGTAGATTGCGCGCAAAGCGCCTTCAGCGCGGATCTTCTGGTCCAGCAGGATCGCCATGATGAGGCCGATCGCCAGGCAGAACAGGATGAACAGGCCGCCGAAAATGCCCAGGTTGGCGGCGGCTACCCACCAGCGGTCCAGGCCGAACAGCGTGGCATATTGATTGAAGCCGGAAATCTCGTAATTCGGCATCATGCGCGAATTGGTCAGCGACAGCCAGGCAGTGACGCCGATGAAGCCGTATACGAAGACCAGCGACAGGATGATGGTGGGCGACAATACCAGGCGTGGCAGCCAGGCATCGGCGATTGCCGCAATGCGCCCTTGCTGCTTGGGCGTGTGGCTTGGACTCCCGGCAGCCGCAGCTGTGTAGGGGAGGGTGTGATCGGACATGCAAGTCTCCTGAAGCAGGATCAGAGCCGGCGCCGGCGGTGTCCTGTTGGGCACCGCCGGACACGGCGGGGGCCGAATCGATGTTACTCGCTTCGGCCCCGGTTCTCATTTACTCTAAAAAATACACTAGGCAAACAGCAAAAATACTCACTTATTGTGTCTTTGCCGCTTTTGCCAGCGCCTGTACCGCGGCCTGCGAGGTCATGTTCGAATGCATGAACTTGGAAACGACGTCGAACATGGCGCCCTGTACCGCGGAGCTGACAGCCATGCCGTGCGCCATGCTTGGCTCCAGCGTGCCGGCTTTGCTGGCAGCAGCCATGTCGTCCATCGATTCGGTGGCGCAGCTGTCGAACTTGGTGCGCGGGATGTCAGGGCGGACCGGGATCGAACCCTTGTTCAGGTTGAATACTTCCTGGAACTCAGGGCTCATGATGGCGGTGGCCAGGGTCAGCTGAGCCTTTTGCGAATCAGGATTCTTGACCTTGAACATGGCGATCGAGTCGATGTTGTAGGTGTACGACTTGGCGGTGCCAGGAGCTGGTGCGCACAGGAAGTCCTTGCCAGGCTGCTTGCCGGCAGCGGTGAACTCGCCCTTGGCCCAGTCGCCCATGAACTGCATGCCGGCCTTGCCGTTGATGACCATTGCAGTCGCCAGGTTCCAGTCGCGGCCTGGAGCGTCCTTGTCGATA
The DNA here is from genome assembly GCF_059418905.1 of Collimonas sp. GW821-FHT07E08. NCBI lineage: Bacteria > Pseudomonadati > Pseudomonadota > Betaproteobacteria > Burkholderiales > Oxalobacteraceae > Collimonas > Collimonas sp. GW821-FHT07E08. The sequence goes on from NZ_JBWKQR010000001.1 coordinate 87,372, forward strand.
TAACCCTTGATCTTGCCCAGCGTGTCGAAGGTCTTGATCATGGTCGGGCCGGTCAGGGTGGCCGGATCGAGCTTGACCAGCGCCTTGTTGTAGAAGTCGGCGCCGCCTACGCCCAGCGCAACGGTTTCAAACATGGTCGCATCTTGCCAAGGCTGGCCGCCTTGGGCGACGGCGATGAAGCCGGCTTTCTGGATCTTGTCTGCAGCGTCGAAGAATTCAGGCCAGGTGGTAGGCACTTTGGCGCCGGCTTTTTTCAGGACTTCAGGATTGATCCAGATCCAGTTGACGCGATGCACGTTGACCGGCGCTGCCACGTAATGGCCTTGGTATTTCATGGTGTTGGAAACCACCTTAGGCAGCAGCGAATCCCATTTGCCCGCAGTAGCTGCGGCATCGATGTTCGCCAGCACGCCTTCCTGGCCCCATTCCTGGATCGACGGTCCCTTGATCTGCGCCGCTGTCGGAGGGCTGCCTGCGATCACGCGGGCTTTCAGCGCGGTCGTGGCGTTTTCGCCTGCGCCGCCGGCAACCGCAAAGTCCTTCCAGGTGACGCCCTTGGCTTCCATGATCTTTTTCAACTCAGCGACTGATTTGGCTTCGCCGCCCGATGTCCAGTAATGCAGCACTTCGACCTCAGCCGCGTGAACCGCGGCGGCGCTGGACAACAGTGCAGTGGTTGCGAATACCGATTTTATTATTTGATTCAGTTTCATTCTTGTCTCCTGTGTTGAGAATTAGTCTGCGATGAATGCTTTGTTACCTGATGATAATCCTTGCAAAAGCTTGCCGGCACCTTATTGTGGTTGCCGCCAGGCCAGACACTACTTTGCTGCTCCCACTTCAAACCTGCATGTACGCAACGGCCGGGAAATGCCGCAAGGCGACGTTCTTTTACCTGTTCGAACCCTGCGAAATTATCCGCCCATGTGTATCATGTGAAAAACTAGTAAAACTACATGCGATCTTGAGTTTCCCTGTAAATATGAAGGATTTACTCCTTACGCCGCTTGTAATTGTAGTAATGCTACATTAATATTGCAATATAAGTTTTTTATTTATTACAAAAATTTTGATGCAGCCAACTATCCCTTTTACTTTTACGCTGTTCGGAGCGACCGGCGACTTATCGATGCGGAAGATACTTCCGGCGTTGTTTGTTGCCCATCGGGAAGGGAAGCTGCACCAGGATGGTCGCATTATTTGCGTCGCCAAGCAGGATTTCAGCCAGGAAGACTACCTGGCGTGGGTCAGCAAGAGCGCCATCCCCTATGTGAAGAGCGGCGTGGCTGGAGCCGAGGACGATGCGCATTGGCAGAGCTTCCTGGCGCGTATCACCTACCTGCCGCTGGACCTGACGGACCGCGCCGGGTATCGGGCGCTGGCACAGGCGCTGGCTGCCAGCAAGGCGGTGTCGGTGTTTTACCTGGCGACGTCGCCCTCGCTGTTCGAGCCGATCTGCGCCAACCTGGCCGCCAGCGAGATCGACCTGTCGCAGGCGCGGCTGGTGCTGGAAAAGCCCCTGGGGCACGATTTGCTGTCGTCGCGCGCGATCAACGATGCGGTAGCGCGGGTCTTCGCCGAAGAACAGATTTATCGCATCGACCACTATTTAGGTAAGGAAGCGGTGCAAAACCTGCTGGCCCTGCGTTTCGCCAACTCCTTGTTTGAACCGCTGTGGCGGCGCGAATCGGTGGCGCATGTGCAGCTGACAATCGCTGAACAGCTGGGTGTAGAGGGGCGCGGCGAGTTCTACGACGCCACCGGCGCCATGCGCGACATGGTGCAAAACCATCTGCTGCAGCTGCTTTGCATGGTGGCGATGGAGCCGCCGACCTCGCTGGATGCCGATGCGGTGCGCGACGAGAAGCTGCGCGTATTGCGCGCCCTCAAGCCGTTTTCGGCGGAAGACATGGAGCTCAAGGCGGTACGCGGCCAGTACGTGGCGGGCGCGGTCGACGACAAATCGGTTGCGGCATACCGGCAAGAGCCAGGGGTAGGGACGGAATCGCAGACCGAAACATTCGTTGCCTTGCATGCCGAGATCAATAACTGGCGCTGGGCCGGCGTGCCGTTTTTCCTGCGCACCGGCAAGCGCCTGGCGCAGCGCACGGCGGAAATCGTGATCACTTTCCGGCCTATCCCGCACGCCATCCTGCCGATGCCGGGCGGCCTGGCCGGCGGCAGCAGCAATCGCCTGGTGATCCGCTTGCAGCCGGATGAGTCGATCCAGCTGCATTGCCTGGCAAAGCAGCCGGGCGACGGCATGACGGTACAGCCGGTGGCGCTCGACCTGGCTTTCGACCAGGCCTTCAAGCAGCGCCGGGCAGAAGCCTATGAGCGTTTGCTGCTCGATGCAATCCGTGGAAATTTGTCCCTGTTCGTGCGGCGCGACGAACAGGAAGCAGCCTGGCGCTGGGTGGAACCGCTGCTGCGTCATTGGCAAAGCAGCTCGGCCCCGCCCAAACCGTATATGGCAGGCAGCTGGGGGCCGACCGCATCGTTCGCGATGATGGCGCGGGCCGGCGCCCAGTGGCCGGAAGATCGTTGAGTCCCTGACCGAAAAATTTGAGAAGCGCGGCATGGCGAAGCAATCGCCGCCGCCCATCCTACTAACAGTATTTAAGTGAAAGTTTTACACCATGTCTTCATCCACGATCATGAGCGCTAGCGAGAATCCGGCAACTAGCTATCTGGATGGTCCGCGCCTGCTGGCAGACGTCGGCGGCACCAATGCGCGTTTCGGCTTGGAGCGGGCGCCGGGCCAGATCGACTCGATACAGACCTTGCGTTGCGCCGACTATGCCGAATTCGCCCTGGCGGTCGAGGCATACTTGTCGGCCAGCGAACATCCGCAGGTGCGGCATGCGGCGATCGCGATCGCCAACCCGGTGCAGGGCGACGATATCAAGATGACCAATCACGATTGGGAATTTTCGATAGAAACCACGCGCCGCCGCCTGAACCTGGATACGCTGCTGGTGGTCAACGATTTCACCGCGCTGTCGATGTCCTTGCCGCACCTGGAGCAATCGCATTGCATCCAGGTCGGCGCCGGCAGGGCGCTGAGCGGCGGCGTGGTCGGCCTGGTCGGCGCCGGCACCGGGCTCGGCGTGGGCGGGCTGATTCCCACCGAAGGCCGCTGGATCGCGCTGGGCAGCGAAGGCGGCCACGTCACCTTTGCGCCGGGCGATGCGCGCGAAGCGGCGGTGCTGGCTTACTGCTGGCGCACTTATTCTCACGTTTCCGCCGAGCGCCTGGTTTCCGGCCCCGGCATTGAAATGATTTACCAGGCGCTGGCCGACCTGCAAGGCATTGCCAAGCCAGAGCCTTTGCAGACTGCACAGATTGTCGAACGGGCGTTGCAAGGCCAGGACGGCTTGTGCATGGAAGTGGTCGAATGTTTTTGCGCGATGCTGGGAACGGTGGCAGGCGACGTCGCGGTGACCTTGGGCACCTTGGGCGGTTTGTATATCGGCGGCGGCGTGGTGCCGCGCCTGGGCGAGTATTTCGCGCGTTCGCCGTTCCGCGCACGTTTCGAGAGCAAAGGGCGTTTCAGCAATTACCTGGCGAAGATCCCGACCTTTGTCATCACCGCGCCGTACCCGGCTTTTGTCGGCGTCGCGGCGATCCTTTCCGAGCACCTGGGAGGCGGCAATGCCGTGCCTATCCTGGAAAAGATCCGCAAGGCGCGCGACCAGTTTTCACCGGCCGAACAGAAGGTCGCCAGCCTGATCCTGGCGCATCCGCGCGCCGTGATGAGCGAGCCGATTTCAGAAATCGCCAGGCGCGCCGATGTCAGCCAGCCGACCGTGATCCGTTTTTGCCGCACCATGGGTTGCCAGGGGCTGGCCGATTTCAAGCTGAAGCTGGCTTCCGGCGTCACCGGCACGGTGCCGGTCGCGCATAGCCAGGTCCACGTCGGCGATTCCTCGCTGGATGTCGGCGTCAAGGTAGTCGACAACACCATTTCGGCGATGATGGAAGTGCGCGACAACCTCAATGCCGATACCTTGTCGCGCGTGATTGAAGTATTGAGCCAGGCCAGCCGCATCGAGTTCTACGGCTTCGGCAGCTGCGGCCTGGTGGCCGAGGACGCGCAGCAAAAATTCTTCCGCCTGGGCATTCCATCCTCGGCATATACCGATCCGCAGCTGCAGGAAGTTTCCGCCGCCATGCTGAAAAGCAGCGATGTCGTGGTGGTGATTTCGAATTCGGGACGTTTGCGCCACCTGGCGCCGGCGGTCGAGGTCGCGGTGCATTCCGGCGCTACCATCATTGCGCTGGCGCCGAGCAATTCGCAGCTGGCCAAGCGCGCGCACTACACGCTGGCGGTCGAGCACGACGAAAGCAGCATGATGCACATCCCGATGGTGTCGCGGATCCTGCTGCTGCTGTTGATCGATGTGCTGGCGGTGGGCGTGTCGCTCAACCGTTCCAGTCCGTTTGCCGAGCTGCAGCGCCAGGCCAAGCGCGGCATCCTGACCCATATCGCCTCACTGGGCGAATCGGACAGCGACAAGATCACCGCCGAGCGCGACGGCAAGCCGGTGCAATCGGCGCGCAGCGACCAAGAGGTGACCTTGTCGCCGAATGTCATTTCCCATATCAAGTAATCATCTGCAGCCTGTAGCCGCTTATTTTCTTCTTCCCGGAAAGTAAGCGGCGTCTTCCGGTGGTTCCGCCATTTCCCACACGCTTGCGTCGCTTCGCATTCGCGCAAACCGTGCGCCCATAAAAAATGCCCATTCGCACGCGAATGGGCAAAGTCTGGGAGTTACCCAGGGACGTCTCTCACTAACTGCCACTCACGCGGCAAGCACAACAGTAGTGCTGGCAGGCTCAGCCGAGGCGCCGAGCTCAAGCGGCGCGCCGGCTGTTGCCTGCTGTCTTAGAACGAGTGGCTGATACCAGTGTAGAACGTGTTCTGGTTCTGTCCAGTTAAGCCAGTGCTGTCGCCGGTCTGAACTTGGAAATCGGTGTTCGAACCATTGCGGATAGTACCGACGCTCGCGTACAGCAGAGTGCGTTTGGACAGGTTGTAGTTGGCGCCTACCATGAACAGGTTTGCGCTGCCTACGTCGTGGTTAAGCTTGACGTGATAAGCCGCGCCGATCAGCGTCAGAGCCGGAGTCGCCTGGAAGTTGGCGCCGAGCCAGAACTGGTTGGCTTTGTTGGCTGCGCCAATGCCGCTGGTCGTCAGAGGCTGGGCCGGAGCCGACAGGTTTTGCCAGCCGGCATACAGTTTTGTCGCGCCGAACGTAACGTTGCCGCCGACAGTGATTTCCTTGGAGCGGGAGAACAAGCTGTCGTAAGTGCCGTTTTCGTCATGTGCCGTATCGTACATCGCCAGCAATTCATAGGTAGGCTGTACGAAACCAATTGCGATGCCGGTGCTGTTGCCGATTCCTGAACCAGTTGGTCCGCGTGTAGTCGATCCTGCAGCTTCGCCCGCACCGTACATGAGGTGCACGTAGAGGCCGCCCATATCTGGCGTGACGTATTGGATCTGGTTGCTGGTTTGTGGCCAGTTACGACCTTTGAACAAGGTCGAAGTACTCATGTTCTGTTGGCCGGTAGGATCGATGCTCCATACCCGGTCGCTTGGCAGCGCCAGGTCACGGCCGATTTTCACGGTACCGAAGCCACCGTTCAAACCAACGGTCGAACGACGATTAAACAGGCCGGTGCCGTTGAAACGGCCGGTGTCGGCTTGGAAGCCGCTTTCTAACGTGAACAGCGCTTTCAGGCCACCGCCCAGATCTTCAACACCCTTGAAGCCGATCATGCTGGTGCCCCACTCATTGCCGCCGATGCCCCATTGGCCACCGCGGATGGTGTTGCCGTTTGCGTCTTTGCCTACTTGATTGCTTTGGTAGTTGATGCCTGCGTCAACGCGACCGTAGATGGTCACGCTGGTTTGCGCTTGGGCTGAGCCGACAAAGGCGCAAGCCAGGGCTGCTGCAACCGCGAGTGGCTTGGCCAACGGCATGGCTTTCAGAACAGATTTTCTCATTTCATCTCCTAAGTAAAAATGTGGCGTTGACCACTGCTTTCCGAGTCTTGTGTAGCTCGAAATTCTTGAACCGGACCTTCGTTCTTGCTTCTTGTAATGCCGATTTCTTTGTTGTTAAGAATGGTAAACCTGTTTATGAAATTTTTGTTTTATTTGTGTAGTTTTACTATATTTGTGTTGCTAATTTACAGCACCGGCAAATTTTTCATGCGTCGAATGCATAGTTGTGGCAACGGAAAGGTCTATTAAAAAATGCCCTTGTTTGGTGATTTTTTTATTTGTTTTCTTGTGGAAATTTTTTTATCTGTATTTTTACTACAAGTAATTTAGATACATTTATCGTGCAGTGCGGGATGGCGGACCAACACCTTATATTTTTTCCAGCAAGGCCCGAACCTGCCCCAGTTGCGGCGGTTTAGCCCCGGCATTGAGGCAAGCAGCCGATCCGCAGGCGATCGAGAAACGCAGGTGCTGCAGCCAGTCGGGTGCTGCATTTTGGCTGCCCGATGCTGCAGGTGCGGCAGCTTCCTGTATCAGCGAATAAATCAGGCCGGCAATGCCGGCGTCGCCTGCGCCCACCGTATCGACCACGGTGATCGGCGGCGGCGCTACCTGCCAGTACTGGTCGCCGGCATGGATCGCGGCGCCCTTGGAGCCCAGGGTCAGCAGCACAGTTGCGTCCGGATTGAAGCCGCGCAGCGTCGCCAGGGCGGCTTCGGTGTCGTTTGTGCGGAACAGGCCGGCCAGGTCTTCGTCCGAAACCTTGATCACATCCGCCAGCTGCGCCATCTTTTTCAGCACCGCGTCGTAGCGCTGGTCCATTACGTTGCGGAAATTCGGGTCGTAGCTTATTTTCACGCCGCGGCTGTGCAAATCCTCTGCCAGCTCGATCAAGCGCTCGGCCAGCGGCGAGCGGGTCAGGCTGATGCCGCCGAAGTGCACCCATTGCGCAGCCTGCTGCCAGCCGCTCGGCAGCGCGCCAGGGTCGAACGACAGGTCGGCGCTGTTGTCACCGATGAAATTGTATTGCGGCGGCGAGGTTTCATAGACCACCGCCAGCAACGGCGAACGCGCCGCGCGCTGCAGGAAGCGCAGGTCGAGGCCGGCTTCCTGGCTGGCAGCGTACAGTTCGTCGCCGAACCAGTCCTGGCTGATGGCGCCGGCAAACGCCGATGAAACGCCCAGGCTGGCGGCGGCGCGGGCCACGTTCCAGGTCGAGCCGCCGGTCTTGCTCAGCCACTGGTCGGCGCCGACCCGTATCAGGTCGGTCAACGCTTCGCCGGCGCTGATGAATTGAGGAAAGGTGAGAAGGGGTTTGTCAGACATGACAGCATCCATGCAATGTTTAAAGGAATTGATTCAAGTGCTTATTCAAACGTTTACTCAAGCGGACTGCCGACCGCCGCCAGTGCTTCCAGGTAGGCGCCCATCGGATGATAGAAATCGGTTTTGCCGTGCGGCGGTTTTTCCGGGCCATAGCGCCGGTTGTCCTGCCGCAGGATGCGGTACCAGCCGCCGCGTTCCTGGTCTATCAGGTGCGCGCTGCTGTAATCCCACAATTTGCCGTAGCTGTCCCAGTAAGCCTGGTCGCCGCTACGCGCCGCCAGCAGCGCCGCGGTGGCCAGCGATTCAGCTTGCACCCAGAAATACTTGTCGCCGTCGCAGACGCTGCCGTCCGGCGCCAGTCCATACACCATGCCCCCGGATACCTGGTCCCAGGCGGCCGGCATGGTGACATCGAACAGCTCCCGCGCGCGCGGCAGCAGCCAGCCGGCGTCGCCTTGCAAATGCGGACGATGGCGCTCCAGCAGCAACAGCAGCTTGGACCACTCGGTCATGTGGCCGGGCTGGAAGCCCCACGGGCGGAACATGTTGCTGCTGTCGTGGCGGTTGTACTCCCAGTCCACGCTCCAGTCGGCATGGTAGTGTTCCCAGATCCAGCCGTCCGCCAGCGCCGCCTGGCGTATCGTGACGTTGTGCGCCAGCAGCTCGGCGCGCTGCAGGTAACGTTGCTCGCCGGTGGCCTCGAACGCCGCAATCAAGGCTTCGCAGCTGTGCATATTGGCGTTCTGGCCGCGGTAAGGCGACACCACGCCGGCCGGCGTCGCCTCGTCGGCGTACAGGCCGTCCGCTTCCGACCAGAACAGTTTTTCCATCAGGTCAAAAGTGGCGCCGATGCCGTCGGCGGCTTCGCTGATGCCGATACGCAGGGCATGGGCATGCGCCAGCAGCACGAACGCCAGGCCGTAGCAATGCTGGGTGCGATCGGCTGCGACGCCGTTTTCGAGCACCCAGGCGTAACCGCCGTATGACGGTTGCCAATGCTGTTGCTGCAGGAAGCGCAAACCATGGCGGGCTGCCTCGCGGTATTCTTCCTTGCCGTCGAGGCGCCAGGCGAGGGCGTAGCAGAACACCATCCGGCTGCTGTTGACCAGGTGCCGGCTGGCGCTGTCGTAGACGCTGCCGTCGTCGTTCAGGTAATGGAAAAAACCGCCGGCTGGATCAATCGCGCGCGGATGGAAGAAGGCGATGTCGCGCCGCATCCTGTCGCGCAGGAATGCTGGATCGCGGTAGTCGGGCGCTGCGGAATCTGGTCTCATGTCTGTATTTTTTATAGGTGCGTCGCGAGCGGCACGGGGCGGCGTCAGCGAAAAAACGAATCGAACTGCATGTCGAACTGCTGCAAGGCTTTTTGCGCGTTCTGCATTTTCTTGCGGAATTCAGGGCCGCGCTTGAGCGCCAGGCCGACCGCCAGGATGTCGATCACCACCAGGTGCGCCAGGCGCGCCGAGATCGGCGTATAGGGATCGATGTTGAAGCTGAGGTCGATCGGCACCAGCACCGTGGCGAGCTCAGCCAGCGGCGTGCCGCTGGGGCCCAGCACGATGATGTCGGCGCCGCCTTTTTTGGCCAGCTGCACGCTGCGCAGCAGGGCTGCATTGCCGCCGCGCTGCGAGATGGCTACCACTGCATCGCCCGGTTGCAGCAGCGATGCCGCGATACTGTGGATATGCGGATCGGAGTAGGCGACGGTGGGAACGCCGGAGCGGAAGAATTTGTGCTGGGCATCTGCTGCCACGATACCGGAAGTGCCCTGGCCGTAGAATTCGATCTTGTTCGCCTTGAGCAAGACGTCCAGCGCCTTCTGGATCGCATCGGCGCTCAGGTGGTTGCGCAGGTCGAGCAGGGTGTTGATCGAGCGGCTGCAGATCTTGTTGACCAGGTCGGCGGCGATATCGTCCTGCGCCAGCATTTCGTTCGCGCCCGGCAGCGCCACCGCCAGGCTTTGCGCCAGCTTCAGCTTGAAATCATGCCAGCCTTCGTAGCCGATGGCGCGGCAGAAACGCACTACCGTCGGCTCCGACACTTGTGCGTTCTTGGCCAGGGCAGTAATGTTTTCCGCCAGCGCCAGCTGCGGATTGTCGAGAATCGTCAGCGCGACCTTTTTCTCCGACTTCGACAGCAAGTCGATCTGGGTCCGGATCGCATCCAGCAGCATCGTCATTCGAGTTCCAGCCCGGTCAGAGTTCTGGCAGCGCTTCTTCACGCCATTGCAAGCCGTCGCGTGCAATCAGGGCGCTAGCCGCAGCGGGGCCCCAGGTGCCGGCGGTGTACGGAATAGGATCGTCTTCTTCCTGGTCCCAGAATTCCAGGATCGGTTCCACCCATTCCCATGCCGCTTCCAGTTCGTCGCTGCGCATGAACAGCGTCAGCTGGCCGCGCAAGACGTCCAGCAGCAACCGTTCGTAAGCTTCCATGCGCGGCGACTTGAAACTCTCGCGGAAATTCAGTTCCAGCTCGACCGGCTTCAGGCGCATGCCGTCGCCGGGAGTCTTGGCCATCAGGTTCAGGGTCAGGCCTTCGTCCGGCTGCAGGCGGATCACCAGGCAGTTCGGCTCAAAGCTGCTGTTCGGTTGGGCGAAGATCGAATGCGGAATGGTCTTGAAACGAATCACGATTTCCGCCAGCGAATCGGCCATGCGTTTGCCGGTGCGCAGGTAAAACGGCACGCCGGCCCAGCGCCAGGTGTCGACTTCGGCCTTGAGGGCGACAAAGGTTTCCGTGCGCGAGTGCGGATTGGCGTCGGCTTCCTTGCGATAGCCGGGTACGGCGACGCCTTCGACATGGCCGGAGCGGTATTGGCCGCGCACCACGTTTTGCGCCAGCGTAGTCGGCGTGAATGGCTTCAGCGAACGCAGGACTTTCAGCTTTTCATCGCGGACCGCATCCGGCGTAATCGATACCGGCGGTTCCATGGCGACGATGCACAGCAGCTGCAGCAAGTGATTCTGCAGCATGTCGCGCAGGGCGCCCGAAGTCTCGTAGTAACCCATGCGGTTGCCGACGCCCAGCTCTTCGGCAATCGTGATCTGCACATCGGAAATCCATTCGCGGCGCCACAGCGGTTCAAACAGCACGTTGCCGAAGCGCAGCGCCAGCAGGTTCTGCACCGTCTCTTTACCGAGGTAGTGGTCGATACGGAAAATCTGCGATTCGGCAAATACTTCGCCGACTTCGGCGTTGATCTGCTTGGCGCTGGCGAGGTCGCGGCCGAGCGGTTTTTCCAGCACTACGCGTGAGTTGGAAGTGGCCAGGCCGCAGGCGGCGAGGTTCTTGCAGATTTTTGAAAACAGGCTGGGCGGGGTCGCCAGGTAAAACACATTGGTGATTGCGTGGTCGGGCCGCATGGCTTCCACCAGCGCCTTGTAGGAAGCGGCGTCGGTGGCGTCCATGCCGACATATTTGATGCGTTTGCAAAAACGCTGCCAGACCGTGGCGTCCAGGCTTTCCTTGCTGATATGCGGCTTGGCGTCTTGCTCTACGTGCTTGAGGAAATCCGCGTCGCTGCTTTCATGGCGCCCGATGCACAGGATGCGCGCTCCCGGCGGCAAGTCGTTGGCGCGGTCGCGCGCATACATTGCCGGCAGCAGCTTGCGCATCGCCAGGTCGCCGGTACCGCCAAAGATTGCCAAATCGAATTCTGCAAGAGCCATGATAATTAAGACCTATAAATTGCTGCCGCTATTGAGAGATAGATGCAGGAAGGTTGGCGCAGCCTTGGGCCTTCCCATCCTGCCGAGAAATATAACCCTGTTATGACAAAGCTGTACGCGCCAACGCAATCAGGCCGTTGGTTGAACTGTCATGGCCTTGCGGAGCAGGAGCCGTGGTCAGTTCGCCCAGGATATTGCTCGCCAGGACCTTGCCCAGCTCGACGCCCCACTGGTCGAAACTGTTGACGTCCCAGATCACGCCCTGGACAAACACTTTATGTTCGTACAAGGCGATCAGCGCGCCGAGGCTGGCCGGCGTCAGCGCTTCCATCAGGATCGTGTTGCTGGGGCGGTTGCCCGGGAAGATACGGTGCGGCAGCAGGGCGGCGATCTGGTCGGCCGGCATGCCTTTGGCTTGCATTTCCGCTTGCACTTCGTCCGCATGCTTGCCGCGCATCAAGGCTTCCGACTGGGCGAAACAGTTGGCCAGCAGCGCCGCCTGGTGGCCTGGCAGCTGGTGGCTGGCGTGCAGGGTCGCAATGAAGTCGACCGGCGTAACGTCCGTGCCCTGGTGCAGCAATTGGAAATAAGCGTGCTGGCCGTTGGTGCCGACGTTGCCCCAGATGATCGGGCAAGATGCTGCTTCAAGCGTGGCGCCGTCGAGGCTGACGCGCTTGCCGTTGCTTTCCATTTCCAGCTGCTGCAGGTAGGACGGGAAGTTGCCCAGGTCTTGGTGGTAGGGGGCGATCGATACCGAACGGTAATCGAAAAAATTGCGGTACCAGACACCCAGCAAAGCCAGGATCACCGGCATGTTCTGTTCCAGCGGCGCATCCTGGAAATGCCGGTCCATGGCGTGGGCGCCGGCCAGGAATTCGCTGAAATGCTCGAAGCCGACCGCCAGCGCAACCGGCAGGCCGATCGACGACCACACTGAATAACGGCCGCCGACCCAGTCCCAGAACGGAAACATGTTGGCAGCATCGATGCCGAACGCCGTGACGCCCTGGACATTGGTGGAAACGGCAACGAAATGTTTGCGCAGGTCGGATTCTTGCGCGCCGGCTGCATTCTGCAAAAACCAGTTGCGCGCCGAATGCGCATTCATCATGGTCTCTGCAGTGGTGAAGGTTTTCGAGGCGATCACGAACAGCGTGGTTTGCGGATCGACCTGCCTGAGCACGGCGTCAAGGTCGTCGCCGTCGACATTGGATACGAAGTGCGGCGTCAGGCCGGCCTGTTGATAAGGACGCAAGGCTTGGCACACCATCTTGGGGCCAAGGTCGGAGCCGCCGATGCCGATGTTGACGATATCCTTGATCGGCTTGCCGCTGCAGCCCAGCCAAGCACCGGAACGAACTGCGGCGGTGAAAGTCTGAACTCTTTCAAGCACTGCATGCACATCGGCGCTGACCTGCTGGCCGTCCAGCTCCAGGGCCGGCAGGCGCGGCGCCCGCAGGGCTGTGTGCAGGACTGCGCGGTTTTCGGTGGTGTTGATTTTGGCGCCGGCAAACATCGCCTGGCGCCGGGTTTCGAGCTGGCGTTCCCGGGCCAGGGCAAACAGGTGGCCCATGGTCTCCGCGGTGACATTGTTTTTTGCATAATCGAGGAACAGGCCGGCTGCCTTGACGGAGAACTGTTCAAAGCGCGACGGGGCGGCGGCGAACAGTTCGCGCAACGACGTATCTTTGACTGCTGCGTAATGGGCATGCAAGGCTTGGAAGCTGGCGGTAGTATTAAGCGCTGGTTGTGGCATATCCGGAGTCTTTATTGTCGGTCAGGAATTTATACGACTATACAACAGTTATCGGTAATTTCACTACAAAATATTTTGTAGCGCGCTTGTTTAGCGTGGCTTTGCGGTCTGCGTTGGCCGGGCGGCCTGTGGTTTTCTCCAGATAACGGTCATAGCTTGTCGTACGGCTAAGGGTGCTGCTTCGTAGGTGAGGCGGGCTGCCTTGAAAGATGGATGAGGGCAGGCAAGGGTGGAAAAAAGGGCGGTAAATTAGCGTTGCCGCATTATTTTGTAGTAAAATTTCAAATTCCTACTGTTTCAAGGATCTAATCATGTCTGTTCAAGCCAGCGTCGCCAAAGTCACCGAACGTATCGTTGCGCGCAGCCAGCCTTATCGTAGCGCTTATCTGGCGCGCCTCGAGCATGCGCGTCGCCAGGATGTACAGCGCGGAGCACTGTCGTGCACCAATCTTGCACACGGTTTCGCCGCGTTTCCAACGAATGATAAATTGAGACTGAAACAGGACAAAAGTTCATCGGTTGCGATCGTCTCTTCGTATAACGACATGCTGTCGGCGCACCAGCCGTTCGAGCGTTACCCGCAAATCATCAAGGATGCAGTCCATGCTGCCGGCGGCGTCGCCCAGTTTGCCGGCGGTACGCCAGCGATGTGCGATGGCGTGACCCAAGGCCAGCCCGGCATGGAACTGTCCCTGTTCTCGCGTGACGCGATTGCGATGGCGACTGCGATTGCGCTGTCGCACAACATGTTCGACGCTGCGGTCTATCTCGGCATTTGCGACAAGATCGTGCCGGGATTGCTGATCGGGGCGCTGCATTTCGGCCATCTGCCGGCGGTGTTCATCCCTGGCGGGCCGATGACCAGCGGCATGACCAACAAGGAGAAGGTGAAGATCCGCCAGCTCTACGCTGAAGGAAAGATCGGCCGCGCCGAACTGCTGGAGGCGGAAGCCAAGTCATACCACAGCGCCGGCACCTGCACTTTCTACGGCACCGCCAACAGCAACCAGATGCTGATGGAAGCGCTGGGCCTGCATCTGCCGGGTTCCGCATTCATCACGCCAAACACGCCGTTGCGCGATGCCCTGACCGCCGAGGCGGCGCGCCAGGCATTGAAAATCACTGACCGCGGCAACCAGTATCTGCCGGTCGGCCACGTGGTGAGCGAGAAGAGCATCGTCAACGCCATCGTCACGCTGCTGGCGACGGGCGGCTCCACCAACCACACCTTGCACCTGGTGGCGATCGCCAAGGCGGCCGGCATCGTCATCGACTGGAACGATTTCGATGCGCTGTCGGCGGTAGTGCCGCTGGTCACCCGCATCTATCCGAACGGCGACGCCGACGTCAATCACTTCCATGCCGCCGGCGGCACCGGTTTCGTGATCCGGGAATTGCTGGATGCCGGCCTGATGCATGAGGATGTCAAGACCATCCTCGGCGATAGCCTGCGTGCCCATTGCGCCGAACCATTCCTGGAAGGCGAATCGGTGGTGTTCAAGCCGGCCCCTGCCGTGAGCGGCGACGATTCGGTGCTGCGCACGGCCACTGCGCCGTTTTCCGCCGATGGCGGCTTGCGCCTGCTGACCGGCAACCTGGGGCGCTCGGTCATCAAGATTTCCGCGGTCAAGAAAGAACATTGGGTAGTGCAGGCGCCGGCAGTAGTGTTCCATTCGCAAGAAGCGTTCATGAAGGCGTTCCGCGCCGGCGAACTGGACCGCGATTTTGTCGCCATCCTGAGTCATCAAGGCCCGCGCGCCAACGGCATGCCGGAACTGCATGCATTGACGCCGGCGCTGGGCATCCTGCAGGACGCCGGCCGCCATGTAGCCCTGGTTACCGACGGCCGCATGTCAGGCGCCTCCGGCAAAGTGCCGGCAGCGATCCATGTGACGCCCGAAGTGCTGGCCGGCGGTCCGCTGGGCCTGGTGCGCGACGGCGACATGATCCGCATGGATGCCGAGCAAGGTATACTGGAAGCCTTGGTGCCGGCCGAAGAATGGGTGCAGCGCCAGCCGCTGGCGATCGACCTGACCGCTAACCACGTCGGCATGGGCCGCGAGCTGTTTGCCATGTTCCGCACCACGGTGAGCGCAGCGGAAGAGGGCGCCACCAGCTTTGGTTTGCCGCCCGTCCTGCATGATCCGGAAGCTGCCGTACATTCAGAACAACCACAGAAAGCAACGATATGACCTCCACAAATCTTCTTTACGGCAACCAGCTGCTGGACATCATGCGGGCGTCGCCGGTGATCCCGGTGATCGCGATCGACGATATCGAGCATGCGGTGCCGCTGGCCAAAGCCTTGGTCGCAGGCGGGATCCGCGTGCTTGAAGTGACCCTGCGCACGGTGCATGGCTTGCCGGCCATCCGTGCCATCGCCGAGCAGGTGCCGGGCGCGATTGTCGGCGTCGGTACGTTGACCCAGGCTGACGAATTCGTCGCCGCGCGCGATGCCGGCGCGGTGTTCGGTGTCTCGCCCGGCTTGACGCCGGCCTTGATTGCTGCCGCCAAATCCAGCGGCCTGCCGCTCTTGCCTGGCGTGATGACGCCGTCCGAAGTGATGGCGGCGCGCGAAGCCGGCTTCCGCCAGCTGAAGCTGTTCCCGGCAGTGCCGGCCGGCGGCGTCGGCATGCTGAATGCGATTGCCGGTCCCCTGGGCGACGTCACGTTCTGCCCGACCGGCGGCATTTCGCTGGAAAGCGCGCCGGATTTCCTGGCCTGCAAGAACGTCGCCTGTGTCGGCGGTTCCTGGCTGACGCCGAAAGATGTGCTGAAGTCCGGCGACTGGGCGCGCATCACCGCCTTGGCCGCTGCCGCCAGCAAATTGCGCAAGACGCTCTGATCCATCTCCCTCATCCTCCCGCCGTCACGGTTAGCCAACAGTGACGGCGGCTGCAAGCCGCATTTCATTTTCCCTTCTGTTTTTCTATTGCGCGTCAATCCCGGGATTTCGTCAAACCGGAATCCGCAGGCGTTCGGCCATGCTTCTGCCTGCCCGTTTTTCGGGTAGGTAGGGCTTGGCCGGCGCGATTGTTTTGATTTCATTGGCCGTCAGATGTTATTCGTTGTTATAAATTGAATTGCGTATATCAATAGTATTTGACTATATTTCCCATTGGAAATTATCAATATGAAAAGATGTTTCAGAACTTCATAATTTGCCGGCGTATCCCCGCACATGACAAAACATAGAGGCCAAATTATGAAGATATCCAGGCAGTTTTCACTCTCGCGCATCGCGGCCTTGGGCTTCGGCGCATTGCTGGCATCCAGTGCCACCGCCCAAACCATGACCCGAGACAATGGCTCGCCGATCGGCGACAACCAGAATTCGCAGACCGCCGGTCCAAGCGGGCCAGACGTGCTGCAAGACACGCATCTGATTGAAAAGCTGCAGCGCTTTGACCGCGAACGGATTCCAGAGCGCGTGGTCCATGCGCGCGGCACCGGCGCCGCAGGGGAGTTTGTCTCCTCCGGCGATTTGTCCGGACTGACGCGCGCCAGCCTGTTTGCCGGCGCCGGTAAAAAGACGCCTGTGTTCGTGCGTTTCTCTACCGTGATCCACCCAAGCGGCTCGCCGGAGACGCTGCGCGATCCGCGCGGTTTTGCCACCAAGTTCTATACCGACCAAGGCAACTGGGACCTGGTCGGCAACAACCTGCCGGTGTTTTTTATCCGCGACGCCATCAAGTTTCCCGACATGGTCCATTCGCTGAAACCGTCGCCGATCACCAATACGCAGGACCCCAACCGCTTCTTCGATTTTTTCAGCCACCAGCCGGAAAGCACCCACATGCTGACGCGCGTGTATTCCGACCTCGGCATCCCGGCTTCTTACCGCATGATGGATGGCAACGGCGTCCACGCATTTAAAATGGTCAACGCGCAGAACCAGGTCAGTTATGTGAAATTCCACTGGAAAAGCCGGCAAGGCGTGAAGAACCTCACGCGCGCCGAAGCGGCCAAAGTACAGGGCGAAGATTTCAATAACCTGACCGATGACCTCTACGCTGCAATCAAGCGTGGCGAATTTCCAGAATGGGACCTGTACGTGCAGGTGGTGAAGCCTGAAGATTTGGGCAAATTTGCTTTCGACGCCCTGGACGCCACCAAGATCTGGCCCGGCATCGCCGAAACCAAGGTTGGCACCATGACCTTGAACAAAGTGCCGGAGAACTTCTTTGAAACCACCGAATCGGTCGCCATGGCGCCATCGCACCTGGTGCCGGGCATCGAGCCGTCGGAAGACCGCATGTTGCAGGGCCGCCTGTTCTCGTATGCGGACACGCAGTTCCACCGCCTGGGCGCAAACAACCAGCATTTGCCAATCAACCAGCCATTGGCGAAGGTGAATAATTACAACTCCAACGGCGCCGGCGCTGTCGCCAATCCGCCCGGCGATGTCAATTACCAGCCGTCGCGCCAGGCCGGCAGCTATGCCGACGATGCGCAATACAAGGCGGTGCAGACGCCACTGAGCGGCAGCACGCAACAGGCGCGCATCGCCAAAACCGACAACTTCAGCCAGGCCGGCGATTTCTATCGCGCATTGTCCAGGCAGGAGCAGGAGAACCTGATCGGCAATCTTGCCAGCGACCTGGTAAAGGTCGCCAATCCCGAAACCAAGCAAATCATGCTTAGCCATTTTTACAAGGCCGACGCTGATTACGGCACACGCTTGACTGCCGCAGTGAAAGGCAACCTGGCCGACGTCCAGGCGCGGGCGAAAAAGCTCGAGGGCTGATTGCCCGGGCTGCGATAGTCAGCCAGGCATGTGCAGCTGAAGCTGGCCTGCATGCCGCGTCGCCAACATCGCAATGGCATGCGAGATCGCCGTTTGCCGGCGGTCTCGCATTTTTGTTTATTCGGCGGCAAACGGGCTTGCCGCTGGCGAAAAAGCCTCTTTTGATCTCTTCTCAGACATTTGGGTAATAGCTTTCGATAAACCCATTACTGGACGTCATCAAGAAAATTGGCTATAATGGCAAACTCTCAACATCATGGTGCTGCCTCAACGGCACATTTTTGGGTTTCGTGACTCGCGTCAGCGGGTTGTCTCACGCTTCGGCAACGCCGGAGTTTCACCAAAGTCGGGGAATTCCTCGCATTCTTTGCCGCCCCATGCGGCAGTCGGCTTGTTCAATGTCCTCCCTGCGGGAAGACCGGACGAGATTATAAAAAATTGAGTTTGTATGTCGCGCTGACAGGTTCCGGCCATGCCGTTCCGTGTTTTGCGGTCATGCAATATGCAGCGGAAAAGAAGAACCGTTGGCGTAGCCGCAGGCAAAAAGCCGGCGTGCCGCGCCGCGAGTTTTCCGTCGCTGCCTATGCAAGGGAGTAAGCATGACGAATCGCTATCGCAACGCCATGGCCGGCGCCGCCGTCACACTGCTGGTGGTGGCCGCCGTCGCCTGGTCGATCGGCCCTGCGGTCATCCGCCAGTACCAGGGCGACCTGGTCTATTACACCGGCCGTCACCTGGTGCTGGTCGCCTGGTCGATGTCGCTGGCGCTGCTGTGCGGGATCCCCGCCGGCATCGTGCTGAGCCGGCCGTACTTTTCCCGCCACGCCGAAAAATGGATGCAGATCTTCAATATCGGCAACACCATCCCCTCCATGGCGGTGCTGGCGCTGGCGCTGGCCATGTTCGGCATCGGCGACAAGCCGGCCATCCTCGCCTTGTGGCTGGCCTCGCTGCTGCCCATCGTGCGCAATACCCATGAAGGCTTGAAACAGGTTTCTCCGGCGATGAAAGAGGCGGCCAAGGGCATAGGCATGCGGCCGCTGCAGGTGCTGTT
The DNA here is from genome assembly GCF_059418905.1 of Collimonas sp. GW821-FHT07E08. Taxonomy (NCBI): domain Bacteria; kingdom Pseudomonadati; phylum Pseudomonadota; class Betaproteobacteria; order Burkholderiales; family Oxalobacteraceae; genus Collimonas; species Collimonas sp. GW821-FHT07E08. Next base: position 105,936 of record NZ_JBWKQR010000001.1, read on the forward strand.
CCGGGTCGAGCTGCCGAATGCCTTGCCGATCATCGTCGGCGGCGTCCGCACCGCATTGGCGATCAATGTCGGCACCGCGCCATTGTCCATCCTGATCGGCGGCGAGAGCCTGGGCGGCCTGATCTTCCCTGGCATTTACCTGAACAACCACGGGCAGTTGCTGCTGGGCGCCACCGCCACCGCCGTACTGGCGCTGATGCTGGACGCGATCGTTTCGCTGGGCAGCAACGCTTACCTGAGCAAGCGCGGCCTGCTGCGCTGAGCGCCATCCATTCTGACTAGGAACAAACATGCATAAATTCCGTATGACAGCATTGCTGGCTTTCACGCTCGGCCTGTTCGGCGTGACGCAAGCGAATGCGGCCGGCTTGGTGGTCGGCGGCAAGAACTTTACCGAGCAGCTGATCCTGTCGTCCATGACGCAGCAATACCTGAACGCGAAAGGCTACACGGCCAGCCTGAAAAACGGCCTTGGCACCACCATCATGCGCCAGGCGCTGGAAAGCGGGCAGATCGACATCGTCTGGGACTACACCGGCACCGCGCTGGTCGTCTACAACAAGATAGATGAAAAGCTGGACCGGGACCAATCCTACCAGCGGGTCAAGGAACTGGACGCGCCGCGCAAGCTGGTCTGGCTGCAGCCATCCGAACTGAACAATACCTATGCCTTGGCGGTCCCGCGGCAACGCGCCGAGGAAGAGGGCCTGAACACCATCGAGGACCTGGCCGATAGAATCAACCAGGCAGGCAAACAGGATCCGGATAAAAAATACCTGATGGGCATGGATTTCGAATTCGCTTCGCGCCCCGACGGCCTTGAGCCGCTGCAAGCACTGTACGGTTTCAGCCTGGAGCGCAGCCAGGTGAAGCAGATGGATGCCGGCCTGGTGTATACCGCCCTGCGCAACGACCAGCTGAATGTCGGCCTGACTTATTCATCCGACGGCCGGGTGCAGGGCTTCAACCTGAAGCTGCTGCAGGATAACAAGGGGTTCTTCGCCTTTTACAGCGCGGTGCCGGTAGTGCGCCAGGAGATCCTGGACGCCAATCCGAAGCTTGCCGAACAGCTCAACGCGCTGTCGGCAAAGATCGATACCGCAAAGATGACCGAGATGAACAAAAAAGTGGATATCGACCAGTTGCCGATAGCCCAGGTCGCTGCAGATTTCCTGCGCGCCGAAGGCTTGATATAAGGATGCCGCATGAATTTTCTTGATTATTTGACGAGCGCCTGGCCCGAAATCCTGCAGCTCACGATCCAGCACTTGATGCTGGTAGGGATAGCGGTCGGCCTGGCGATCCTGATCGGCGTGCCGCTCGGCATCGTGATGATCCGCCACCGCTGGCTGGCCAGTCCGATGATGGGCCTGGCGACCGTCATCCTGACGCTGCCGTCGATCGCCTTGTTCGGCTTGATGATTCCGCTGTTTTCCCGTTTCGGCCAGGGACTGGGGCCGTTGCCGGCGATTACCGCGGTATTCCTGTACTCGCTGCTGCCGATCATGCGCAACACCTACCTGGCGCTGGACGGCATCGACCACGGCATCAAGGAAGCCGGCATCGGCATCGGCATGACGTTCTGGCAGCGTTTGCGGCTGGTCGACCTGCCTTTGTCGGTGCCGGTCATCCTGGGCGGCGTCCGCACCGCCGTGGTCATGAACATCGGCGTGATGGCGGTGGCGGCGATCATCGGCGCCGGCGGCCTGGGGGTCCTGATCCTGCACGCCATCAGCCAAAGCAACATGCAAAAACTGGTAGTCGGCGCGGTGCTGATCAGCGTGCTGGCGATTGTCGCCGACATGCTGCTGCAGGTGCTGCAGCGGCTGCTTACACCGAAAGGAATGCAAAAACCATGATTCAACTCGACCAGCTCAGTAAAGTATTCACCCAAAAAGACGGCACCAAGGTCAAGGCCGTGAACGCGGTTGACCTGACGGTTGCCGAAGGGGAGATCTGCGTATTCCTGGGGCCTTCCGGCTGCGGCAAGACGACTACCCTGAAAATGATCAACCGCCTGATCACGCCGACTTCCGGCCGTGTGCTGCTAGACGGCGAAGATACCACCGGCCTGGATGAAGTCAGCCTGCGCCGGAAAATCGGCTATGTCATCCAGCAGGTCGGCCTGTTTCCCAACATGACCATCGAAGAAAACATCACCGTGGTGCCGCGCCTGCTCGGTTGGGACAAGAAGCGCTGCCACGAGCGCGCGACCGAACTGATGGCGATGGTGGCGCTTGATCCCAAGCGATTCCTGAGCCGGTATCCGCGCGAGATGTCGGGCGGCCAGCAGCAGCGCATCGGCGTGATCCGGGCGCTGGCGGCCGATCCTCCGGTTTTGCTGATGGACGAACCGTTCGGCGCGGTCGATCCGATCAACCGCGAATCGATCCAGAATGAATTTTTCCAGATGCAGCGGGCGCTCAACAAGACTGTCATCATGGTCAGCCACGATATCGACGAAGCAATCAAATTGGGCGACAAGATCGCGATTTTCCGCGCCGGCAAGCTGGTGCAGGTGGACCATCCTGATACCTTGCTGGCGCGTCCGAAAGATGAATTCGTCGGCTCGTTCGTCGGCCAGGATGCTACCTTGAAACGGCTGCTGCTGGTGCGCGCCGGCGACGCCGCCGCCAATTCGGCGACGGTGCTGGAAGACGCCAGCATGGCTGCCGCCTATGGCGTGATGGACGATAACGACTACCGCTACGTGACGGTCACCAACGCCGCCAACCATGCGCTCGGCTATGTCGCCAGGCGCGATGCGCGCAGCGGGCAGGGCGCTTGCATCGACAAGATGAAGCCGTTCCCGGTCAGCGCGGCACCGGATGAAAACCTGCGCGTGGTGCTGTCCAAGATGTACAAGCACAGTACCAGCTGGATGCCGGTGATCGGCCAGGACAACAGTTACCTGGGCGAGGTGACCCAGGATTCGATCGCCGATTACCTGAGTTCCGGCCGCACGCGCGCTTGACCGGTTTCGTCCGGGCAGGGAAATGCGCGGGGTTTACGTCATGAGGCGTAAACCCCGCGTTGCATTTACAATGCAAGGTTTTGCCAGCCTCATTTCTCATTTCAAAATCCATGACCAGGTACCCAAGGTGTTCCCACGGAGCTAGCGCATGACGGCTGGCGTGATTGCTTTGGTATTGTGCGCAGCCTTGCTGCATGCGTCCTGGAACGCCATGCTGAAAAGCAGCGGTGACCGTTTATGGGCCATCACCCTGATGACCATCGGTTCTGCGGTGGCGTCTGTTCCCATTGTGCTCTGGGCGCCGCTGCCAGCCCCTGCCAGCTGGCCATATATCCTGATGTCGGTGGTCCTGCATGCCGGCTACAACCTCTTTTTAGTCCGCGCGTACCGGGCCGGCGATTTCGGCCAGTCTTATCCGATCGCGCGTGGCTCCTCGCCGCTGCTGGTGTCGCTTGGCGCCGCCCTGTTTGCCGGCGAGCAGCTGGGAATCCTGACCCTGGCAGGGGTGGTGCTGATCTCGGCCGGCATCATCAGCCTGGCGCAAATCAAATTCAGGCGCGGCAACAGCGTGGCTGGCAGCCGGCAGTGGGATGCGCCGCTGTCGGCGTTCACCACCGGCGTTTTCATCGCCGGCTATACCATCGTCGACGGCCTCGGTTCGCGCCTGGCCGGCAGCGCTGCGTCCTATGCCGGCTGGATGTTCCTGCTCGACGGTTTGCCCTTGCTGGCGATTTACCTGTCGATGCACGGCAGCCTGCGGATTGGCTTGCGCGAGCGCGCTACCTGGAATGCGCTGGGCGGCGGCGCCATGTCACTGCTGGCATATGGCATCGTGATCTGGGCGATCACGCTGGCGCCGATGGGACCGGTCTCGGCCCTGCGCGAAACGTCGGTGCTGTTTGCGGCATTGATCGCGCGCATGTTCCTGGGCGAAGCGCTGACTTTGCGCAGGCTGTTGTCCTGCGCGGTGATTGCGTTGGGCGCCGTGATGCTGGGCTGGTCGGCTTGAATCGACGCTGGCGGCAAGAGAATAAAAAAAGGCCGCTGGAAATTTCCAGCGGCCTTTTCATTTATTGCGAGCAGTGCAGGGCGATCATCAAGATCGCCCAGGTTACTTAGCGGTCGCCAAACGAGCGACGGGCGCCGCTGTCGTTCGAACGATTGCCTTTGTAGCCGCCGCCACCGCCGTCTTTGCGCGGTGCGCCTGGCTTGCTGAAGGTACGGCCGCCTGGTTTGGCAGGGCCGCCACGATTGTCGCCTGGTTTCCAGCCGCCTGGCTTGTGGTTCGAGCGCGGAGCCGAAGCCGAACGCTTTGGTTCGAAGCCTTCAACCACATCGACCGGGATCAGTTGCTTGGTGAAACGCTCGATACGCTTGACGTTGACGCCTTCAGCGTGGTTCACCAGCGATACCGCGACACCGTTACGGCCTGCACGGCCGGTACGGCCGATACGGTGGACGTAGTCTTCCGGGAATTTCGGCAGGTCGTAGTTGAATACGTGGGTGATGGCTGGGACGTCGATACCGCGAGCGGCAACGTCGGTAGCCACCAGCACGCGGACTTGACCGCGGCGCAGGCTGTCCAGGGTACGGTTACGCGCACCTTGGTGCATGTCGCCATGCAGTGCGGCAGCAGCGAAACCGGCGATGTTCAGGCGGTCGGCGATCGTGTCGGCGTCACGCTTGGTGGCAGTGAATACGACTGCCTGGTCCATGGTGACGTCGCGCAGCAGGTGGTCCAGCAGGCGATTCTTGTGCGACAGGTCGTCGACGAAGTGAACCTTCTGTTGAATGTTTTCATGCTTGGTGGCCGAACCGGCGATCTGGATGATCATCGGGTTCTTGGTGATGCGTTTTGCCATGTTGCCGACCACGCCGTCCAGCGTAGCGGAGAACAGCATGGTTTGACGCGATTCAGGCGTTGCGTCGACGATTTTTTCGATGTCGTCGATGAAACCCATGTCCAGCATGCGGTCAGCTTCGTCCAGCACCAGGATTTGCAGTTGCGAGAAATCGATCTTGCCCGATTCCATGTGGTCGATCAGGCGGCCTGGAGTAGCAACCAGGATTTCAGGATTCTTCGCCAGCAATTGCATCTGCTTAGGGTAAGGCATGCCGCCCAGGATCGAGATCGCCTTGACGCGCTTCATGTGCGAACCGTACTTGTCGGTCGCAGTGGTTACTTGCAGCGCCAGTTCGCGGGTCGGCGTCAATACCAGCATCTTCGGCTGTGCAGGCTTGAAACGTGGACGCTCGCCGCGTGAACGGGAAGCTTGCATTTCTTGATTCGGTGTCTTGCCTGCGGCGGCCGGGGCAGCTTGCTGCTCCGAGGCGAATTTGTGCAGCGCAGGCAGCATGAATGCTGCGGTCTTGCCGGAGCCGGTTTGCGAGGAAACCAGCAGGTCACGGCCTTCGATGGCAGCAGGGATGGCTTGTTCTTGGACGCTTGTCGGTTTTGTGTAGCCAGCTTCGGTCAGTGCTTTGATAACGGACGTGTGGAGGCCTAGTGATTCAAAAGTCATTTTTTTCTTTCGTAAAGTGCAGCGTCATGAACTACAGACAATCGCTATGCGATGAATGCAGCGAACGCAAAAAAGCAACGCCAACCAACGAAATGACTAAGAAACAAATACAAAGAAATTTCGGCACAAAAGCTTTGCGCCGGGACGGTGTCAGGATCGACACACAAGGCGGGAGGGCTTTTACAATGCGATGTTCCAATTTGAGGCCGGAACACGCTTAGGCTTGCGCAGCTACTTATTGTTTTTACAGCGCCACCGGATCAGAACCCGGTAACTTGCTGTCTGCGTTCGTTATTGCAACGCAGCACAGAATAATACAATACTTTTACGGTTGATGCACCTTATTCATGCGATTGCCGCAAATTAGGACCGGTTTGCAGCTGTACCGTTGTTTGCGGCGCATTTTCAGGGATTGCAGTTGCAGCATAGGCAACTGTTGCTGCAGTCGGATAATGCCGTCGCCTGGATAGCCTGCAGACAAACGCCCAGCTATGCCGGGCGTTTGATTTGTTTGTGCTAACCGCGTTGCCACAAATTATTCGGCGATGCCGCCCACCACGTGCGAGAAACCGCCGTCGACATAGGTGATTTCACCGGTGATGCCGCTGGACAGGTCCGACAGCAGGAAGGCAGCGGCGTTGCCGACATCCTCTACAGTCACATTGCGGCGCAGCGGGGCGTGCTCGGCGACAAACCCCAGGATCTTGCCAAAACCCTTGATGCCGCTGGCGGCCAGGGTCTTGATCGGCCCGGCTGAAATGCCGTTCACGCGCACGCCCTTGGGGCCCAGCGAGCCGGCCAGGTAGCGCACGCTGGCTTCCAGCGACGCCTTGGCCAGGCCCATCGTGTTGTAGTTGGGGACCACGCGTTCCGAACCCAGGTAAGTCAGCGTCAGCAGCGCCGAATTCGGGCGCAGCATCGGCAGCGCGGCTTTCGCCATTGCCGGGAAGCTGTAGGCGGAAATGTCGTGCGCGATCTTGAAGCCTTCACGCGACAAGCCGTCGAGGAAATCGCCCGCAATGGCTTCGGCAGGAGCAAAACCGATGGCATGGACCAGGCCGTCCAGGTGGTCCCAGGACTTGCCGAGGTCGGCAAACAGGGCGTTGATCTGCTCGTCGCTGCCAACGTCGCAGTCGAAAATCAGTTCGCTGCCGAACTCTTTGGCGAAATTGGTGATGCGTTCCTTGAAGCGCTCGCCGACGTAGGTGAAGGCCAGCTCGGCGCCTTCGCGCTTGCAAGCTTGCGCAATGCCGTAAGCAATCGAGCGGTTGGACAGCAAGCCCGTGATCAGAATTTTTTTGCCTTGCAGGAATGCCATATTGACTCCAGAGATGCGCGCCGCGGGTGCTGCGGACGCTTGGGTGTGTAGTTCTTGTTGAACAGGGCAAGATTGTAGGGGTTCGCCGCGCTCACGGCAACTCTGGCGGCTTGTTCACCAATCATGCATTTTTGCTATCGGGCATCGAATGAAAAAAAGCCCATGGTGCGCGCAAGGCGGCGCCATGGACCTTTTTGACCGGCATTGCTGGAGCTATCAGCCGCGCGAGCCCCGGGAGGACGCCAGGACCACCGGCTTGGTGTTCTTTTTAGCCGCGACCTTGTTCTTGCTGCCGTGGCTAGTGCTTGCCGTTGCCTTATGGTATTGCACGTTATGGCCGGCTTTCCTGCCGCCGGAATTCGAGGCCACCATGCGGTTCGGCACTTGCAGCTGCAGGCTTTGGCCATGGCTGATGCTGTCGCGGTGCAAGCCGTTCCAGGCTTTCACCTGCGCCACGCTGACCCGATAGCGCGAGGCGATCGAAGCCAGGGTGTCGCGTTTGCCGACCTTGACATAGATGCGGCGGGTTTCAGGCGCGTCCGGGGTGACTGCCATGGTGGCGTTGTCGGCTACCTCGGCGGTGATGTCGCTGCTGGCGGCTTCGGTTTTCGGCACCAGGATGGTAGAGCCGGCCTTGAGCAGCATTCTTGGCGGTATGTGGTTGACTTCCCGGATGATCGCCGGCGTGGTGTCGAAGCGGGCGGCGATGGTTTCAATCCGTTCGCGGGCGCTGCTGACGGTATGCGAGGTCCAGGAAGAAAGCGTCTGGGTCCACTTGGTCAGGTTGTTCTTGAATTTCTCGGCATTGCTTTCGGGCAGCAGGATCTTGGTGTCGCTGCTGCCGATGATCACCGGGCGGTTGAATTGCGGATTCAGGGCCTTGAATTCATCCAGCGACAGTTCCGCCAGCTGGGCCGCTACCTTGACGTCGATATCGCGGGTCTTGCCGATGGTGACGAAGTAAGGCTGGTTGTCGACCTTGGGCAGCGCGATGTTGTACATCTCCGGCGCGGCGATGATGTTCTTGACGGCTTGCAGCTTGGGTACGTAATTGCGGGTTTCCGCCGGCATCAGCGGCGCCAGGCTGTTGAAGTCGATCGGCAGGCCGGCGGCCTGGTTCTTGTTGATGGCGCGCTGCACCGAGCCTTCGCCCCAGTTATAGGCAGCCAGCGCCAGTTGCCAGTCGCCGAACATGCCGTACAGTTTTTGCAAGTAAGTCAGCGCTGCATCGGTTGAGGCCAGGACGTCGCGGCGGTCATCCTTGAACATGTTTTGCTTGAGATTGTAGTCGCGCCCTGTGGCAGGCACGAACTGCCACATGCCGGCGGCCTTGGCGCTCGAATAGGCTTGCGGGTTGAACGCCGATTCGATGAACGGCAGCAAAGCCAGTTCGGTCGGCATGCCGCGTTTTTCCAGTTCTTGCACTACATGGAACAGATAGCGTGAAGCGCGTACCGTGGTGCGTTCGAAATATTCCGGGCGGGCGCTGTAAAAATCGGTCTGGCTGACTACCTGCTGGTTGTCCAGGTCAGGGATGCCGAAACCTTTGCGGATGCGTGCCCAGATATCGATCTGTTCCATGCCGAGCATGCCGGCGCTGGGGTCGTTCGGGTCGATCAGGCTGAAAGTGGGGGTATAGATGGAAATGTCGTTGGCTTGGGCCAAGAGCGGAGTGCCGAAAAAAGCGAGCGCGGCAAAAGCGAATGTCTTGAGTTTTAGCTGATACATGGGTTCAATTTATGTGACCGGGATGTAATCAACCGGTAATAATGGATTAGACGCAGTGTACGTAAGGCGGTTTTCTCCCGTCAAGCAGAAATTGCACTGTTACAAGAGATAAGTGATTGATTTATCAGGTATTACTTTTAATAAATCGATATGCGGAAACTATCTAACCGACAATCGCAATAAATGACGATCAGTATTCCCTCGGACTGCCGGATTACCTGAAATTGTTTTTCCACTCGCGCAGGGCAGCGAATGCCGCCACCGGATCGGCTTGCCTGGCTTGGTCGTCGAGGCGGCCGCTGGCTTGCAGGCTGGCAATAATGGTTGCTTGCTGGTAGCGCAGGAAGGGATTGGTGGCGTTTTCCAGGGCGATGGTCGACGGCACGGTGGCTTGCTGGCGTTCGCGTTTGGCTTGTTCGCTGGCCATGCGGGCAACCAGGGCCGGATTGTCCGGCTCCACCGCCAGCGCGAAACGCAAGTTCGAAACGGTATATTCGTGCGCGCAATATACCTGCGTGCCCGACGGCAAACGGCTCAGCTTTGCCAGCGAGTCGACCATCTGCGCCGGGCTGCCTTCAAACAGGCGGCCGCAACCGCCGGCAAACAGCGTGTCGCCGCAAAACAGCCAGGGATGGCCTTGCGCCACGTAGGCAATGTGGCCGCTGGTGTGGCCTGGCACATCCAGCACCGACAACGTCAGGCCTAACTGAGGAACGGTGGCAGTGCCGCCTTCCTTGAGCGGCTGGCTGACGCCGGCGATGTCTTCGCCGGCAGGACCGAATACCGGTATGTCGAAGTGCCGCAGCAAAGTTTGTACGCCGCCGACATGGTCAGCATGGTGATGTGTCAGTAAAATAGCGACAAGTGTCAGGCCGTTGGCGTCGAGCGCAGCCAGGATCGGCTGGGCATCGCCGGGGTCGACCACCGCCGCATGGCGGCCATCGTGAATCAGCCAGAGATAATTGTCGTTAAATGCCGGCACCGCCAATACGCTTAACGGCTTATCCGATGGTTCACTCAATGAGTTATCAATTAAGGCAGGCATGGCACATCCGTCGTCAGAAAAGTCCATTATAGCGCTCGGCCCCTGGCTGCAGACGCCCACCGGCAGCTACATGCTGGAGTGGGAGCAGGCGCGCCTGGACGCGATGACGGCGGATATCTTCGGTTTCAACGCGATGCAGATCGGCGTGCCGCAAATCAAATCCCTGCAAGCGAACCGGATGCGCCACAAATGGCTGACAGACAGCCGCCTGCCGGAAGCGGGCGAAGCGCAATCCGGCGTGGTGGTGACCCACGATTTTGCCGAACTGCCGTTTGCCTCGCAAAGCCTGGACCTGGTGGTATTGCCGCATGTGCTTGAGTTCGCAGCCGAGCCGCACCAGATCTTGCGCGAGGTCGAACGCGTGCTGATTCCGGAAGGGCAGGTTATCATCTGCGGTTTTAATCCGGCCAGCTTGTGGGGCGTGCGCCAGACTGCCGGACGCATGTCGGGCGTGCATTTCCTGCCGCAGAACGCCGAATTCATCAGCTTGCTGCGCCTGAAAGACTGGCTGAAACTGCTGAACATGGAAGTCAACCGCGGCCATTTCGGCTGCTACGCGCCGCCGTACACCAGCAGCAAGTGGCTGCACCGGTTTGCGTTCATGGAAAAGGCCGGCAATCGCTGGTGGCCGTATTTCGGCGCGGTATATATCGTGCAGGCGATCAAGCGGGTGAAGGGCATGCACCTGGTCGGCCCGGCGTTCAGCAAGCAGGTGATCAAGGCTGCGCGCGGCGTGCCGGCCACCAACAAGATACACAAGACGGACCGGAATGGCGCCGAGTAGCCAAGGCAAGGTTCTCACATATAACAAGCAGCGAAAGTGAAACAGACAAGCATGGATAAAGTAGAGATATATGCCGATGGCGCCTGCAAGGGCAATCCCGGGACCGGCGGCTGGGGTGCGCTATTGGTAGCGGATGGCAAGGAAAAGGAATTGTTCGGCGGCGAACGCAACACAACCAACAACCGGATGGAACTGAAAGCGGTGATCGAAGCGCTGACCGCCCTGACTCGTCCTTGCGAGGTGACGGTATTTACCGACAGCCAGTATGTGCAAAAAGGGATCAGCGAATGGATCCATGGCTGGAAAGCGCGCGGCTGGAAAACCGCGGCGCGCGAACCGGTGAAAAATGTCGACCTGTGGCAAGCACTGGACGCGGCCCAGGCGCAGCATAAAATCGAATGGAAATGGGTCAAGGGCCACGCCGGCCACGTCGGCAACGAGCGCGCCGACCAACTCGCCAACCGCGGCGTGACCACGGTTGTATAAAGCCGCCACAGCCGGCCGCATTGCCTGCGGCGCGCTACGATAAATATATGTTTGTATTGAAGATCAAGTGACCATGCGACAAATTGTTCTGGATACCGAAACCACCGGCCTCAACCCGCGCACCGGCGACCGCGTCATCGAAATCGGTTGCGTGGAACTGCTGAACCGGCGCCTGACCGGCAATAATTTTCATCGCTACATCAATCCCGAGCGCGATTCGGAAGAAGGCGCACTGGCAGTCCACGGCCTGACCACCGCGTTCCTCAGCGACAAACCGAAGTTTGCCGAAATCTTCGACGAGCTGCGCGAGTACATCCGCGGCGCCCAGGTCATCATCCACAACGCTCCCTTCGACCTGGGATTCCTCGATGCCGAGTACAAGCTGCTAGGCAAGGGCGCATTTTCCGGCGATATTGCCGGCGTCATCGACACCCTGGTGCAAGCCAAGGAAATGTACCCCGGCAAACGCAACTCGCTGGACGCCCTGTGCGACCGCTACGGCATCTCCAACGCCCACCGCACCTTGCACGGCGCCTTGCTCGACTCGGAATTGCTGGCCGAGGTGTACCTGGCGATGACGCGCGGCCAGAACAGTTTCAGCATCGATCTCGGAGCAGGGCAGGAGGATGCGGATGGCGGCGGCGCGGCGCTGGAGCTGCTGCCTTTGGCCGAAATCGTGGTGCGCGCGGCGAGTGCGGAAGAGCTGGCTGAACATGAGCTGCTGCTCAATGGCCTGGACAAGGATGCCAAGGGCGCGTGCATATGGCGCCAGCCGGCCGCAGATGCGGTGGAAAACCCGCCGCAAAACTGATCTTGTAAAAAATCCACACAAGACACTAGCCACGAGCGAGATTTGCCATTATAATTTCGCTTCTTTAGGCGCGTAGCTCAGCTGGTTAGAGCACTACCTTGACATGGTAGGGGTCGTTGGTTCGAGTCCAATCGTGCCTACCAGTATTCTCGATGTTGTGGGAATGCTGGGATAAATCGAGAGCAATTCCCGGTTTATTTTATGAAAATTGTTTTGGCAAATTATGGATGGAAGCGCGGTATGGCTTCCATTTTTGCTTTCTGTCTTCCTCAGCCTTCACAGAGTCAGTCCACTTCGCATAAATTGTAAATGGCGACTGTGCAATTGCAGGCCTTTGCGCACGCGACTTTTCAAGCGTATCAACGTCGGCTTTCAATATTCCTATCTCTGGTTGCGCTTGTCATGCCATGACTCTTCATCCGATTTCGTGGCTAGCGCCTATTTGCCAGTGTCCGTTATCGACCGGAAATGGTTCCTACTTGCTTGAAAAATTTGATGTTGTTGCAACAATCTTTCCGTGGCAACATAGAGTGACGTTATTTCCATGCATGAATACACAACTCTGCGGCCGATTGCTGAATTATGGCGATAGATTTGGCGTTTCTATGCTTGGCACAAAAAAGGAAGCTCGCGAAGCAGCGACTGCCATTTGGTAATAAAACAAACCGATTGTGAGACAGTAGTGGAAAAAACAAATGGATTCGATACGGATACCTTTGCTGTGTACCTTGCCAAGCAGTACATCGCAAAAAAAGGTTTCACCGTCGGTACGGTACCGGAAGCAAGTGCGCTTGCTGAGGAATGCGACATTATTCTTACTGGCTTGACGGCCATGAACCTGCAGCTCATTTGCATGGTCGATTGTGAAGCAAATCCTGGCAAACGTTTCACCATGTCCCCTAGTGCCGTAGAAGAAATAGGTCAACAATGCCTGAAATATTCCGGTGCGATTAATGGAAGCAAGATGCCGGTTTCAATCCAGATAATGGAAATCGGGAAACGCCCAATTGATAATTCGGACCGCGACCGGCTAAAAGGGTTTAAACGGCGATCAATTTTTTCCAAGGCGGTTCTCTCCGCCTGGATCATCGATAGTTCAGCGGGTTCAGTTTGGAGTAACGCGGCATTTAATGGACGTATGATAGGGCGCCTATTTATCGAACAAATGATACGGGAACCGCGCGCCGACGATTCAACCATGCAGCCTGTCGTGGCTGCTGTGCAAAATCCGGGCGTTCCATTCTTAACCTACGGATTAATGGCGACATTGGCGGCCGTCTTTGCAGGTGAACACATATATGGGATTGGGCCGTCAAGTGGCTTGCTGACGCCAAGTGTTCAGACATTGGTCGCATTAGGAGGTTTAACATATAACAAGGTTTTTCAATCGGGTGAGTGGTACCGCGTTTTTTCTGCGACCCTGCTGCACGCTGATTTATTCCATCTGATTTTCAACGGCGTGGCGTTGTATATGGCAGGCGCCGTACTAGAAAACCTCGTTGGCAGAGCCTGGTTTTTTGCGCTATTCGTGCTGGGTGCGGTGAGCGGCTCATTCATGTCGCTCGCAGTTAATCCGCATACGGTCGTTTCTGTAGGGGCTTCTGGTGCGATCATGGGGCTTTTGACTGCAGCATTCGTATGCAGTTTCAGGCTCCCGGGAGGCGTCAATCGTAATCAGATCCATGTCAGCCTGCTTCAGATACTGATCCCGTCACTCATTCCTTTAGCTGTAAATAGAACTGGCCAACACATCGATTTCGGCGCGCATCTAGGTGGTGCATTAAGCGGTGCACTGGTAGGTCTGGTGATGTTGAAAACATGGCCAGTAACAAAGACACTGCCGCGGTTCGTCGGTTTTGCGACAGTATTGTCTTGCGCCGGATTTGCTGCATTTGTATTTGCTGCGGGTCCTGTCATCCAACGCTACGGTACTTACGCACTGGACACGTTGCTGATTCCAAATAATCAAATACCTGAATCCAATGCTGAGAAGAAATTGCAATCCGTTGATTTGGTAGGACGTTATCCTCGGGACCCACGAGCCCGCTATTTTCGTGCGTCTGCATTACTTGAAGCGGGCGATGCAGATGGCGCTGTCCGCGAGCTGCGTGCAGGCCTAAATGAAAAGGAAATTCTTGAGACGAAATTTTCTCCAGACCTTGAGTCGCGCATGCAGACGATGCTTGCATTCGTGCTCGTAGATAAAGGTCAACAGACTGAAGCCAAAACTATTGCACTACAGGTCTGCAGGAGATCGCCGAATGGACCGATGCATGATGTGCTTATAAAGAGCCGCCTTTGTGATTAGATAAAACAATCATTAGTCGTCCCGTCCTTATGGGGGTGTCTGTCGCAAAAGACCTTGTCGGCTCGGATGCAATCATGAAAATAGTGAAGAAAATCGGGTTGGCGACCTGCTTTCTGGCCAGAGAGCCGTCATTAAATAACTTGCACGACTCGTCGCTGCATACAGATTCATTTTTTGTCAGCGAACTTCATTTTGTTGAACCCAAAGGAAAAAAAATGAAAGCGTCAATTGTCAAAATGTCGCCATGGCTTGCTGTCACACTTAGTCCGATCGTTGTGGACTGCCACGCATTGATATTGACCACACATTCACCGTTAATAAGCTATGACGTGTCCAACAGTTAGAACTTGGGTTGGTTGGCTCCGACAATTATGAGTGCCCACATGATCGCCCCGATGACAATGACTATCCAATTTGATCGGCTGAATTTTGAGTTTTCAGCGTGAGGTAGATGCGCTGCTGCATTTATTCGATTTACATGTGCCTGCACCGGGAGTAAGTAAATGAATGAAAGCAGGAAGTACAACAGCCATGGCCCTCGAAGTTTGGGGGAGATTGTAATTAGCACCCAACCTGCAGCCCATACAATGGGCGGCACAACTGATTGCACTCCGATCTGAGCGCCGTATTTGTGAATACGGGAAAAGCATTGATAGCAGAAAAAGACCGAGAATACGGACCTAACGCCCGGGGCTATATTGGACTTCTCTCGGACTTTGATAATCCGCCAGTTTCGATAAAACCAATAGATCTCATAAATACCCGCCGTGAAGATAGACATGATAGCGAGCTTGAAAAGAGACACAGCAAAAAATGGTGGGTCAATTTCAATAGTTTTGTATAGCTGCGGGCCATTGGTAATATCATTTGGCTTGTAGGCACTCATCGAATCAGTGATCACATTCTTCCCTGGAATCTTATTGTGTTTTCGCGAAAATCTAGGTTCGCCCATAGATTAATAATGTTGCCGTACATTATCGTTTCTTAATTGTATAATTCGCAAATGAATTGTGTAGTTTTCTAGAGAAACACCGTGCTCTAAGGCGTCCCATAAAATTGAGATTGAGCCATGAAAAATCGCAATCCTGCACTGCTTTCGTTCAAACCGATTGAGTCAGGAGACCTCCGCCGCCTCCTTGATCTCGCGCGACAAGATAGACATGCCTTTTTTCAGAAGTACCCAGAATGGGCCCGTCTTTACGCCGATCGCGTCATCGGAGTAGCCCTTTGCCAAGGAGCTGCGGTTCACTACACAGACGCAACTGCCGGCATCAACGACTTTGATGTCTACACATTTTTTGCTGCCCATCCCGAGCGCCGTTGGTATGCAAAACGCCTGAAGTCTGTGGATTTCGGGAATCCGAAGTTTGGACAATCAGAGGTAACTAGGCCAGGTTTTCAGGGGCGCAGAGTGGACCTCATGAGCCGAGCAATCGAAGTGGCGCCCGGCACGAATTTGACCGATACTCTGCGCCGTTGGTTAAGTGCTGGCGCGAGTGAAACGGCCCGCGAGCTCAGCAAAAAAGCCGTTGTATTGCTAGAGCCTGAGGACAGGCTCGGCACAGTCGTGTGGCCAATTTAATTTGCTCCCTCCAATACCTGCTATCAAATGTTGGAGGGTAGCCGCCTCTTGATCAAAGCTCGGTCCCCAGTGAGTTATTTTTCCTGATTAATTAGATCATTTTATATAGAGATTTACATGCTAAGGCGCTGGCTACTGATTATTTTATTTTTCACTCCTCTTGTCGTGTGGGCCTACTTTATGCCGACACAAGCTATTTCATCTGTCCCAGGGGTTTCGTGTGTCACTGCTACCGTGTGTACGAATGATTTGGTCCATTCTCGAGAAGCAGAAGAGCTCTATGACGAAGCATTCAATTTTGTGTCGTCAACGTTAGGGCCGATGGGTGCGAAGCCGATAGTGGTTTTTTGCAGCACTCAGTTTTGTTTTCAGTCTTTTGGGCCAAGCGCGGCAACTGCAAAATCTATTGGTAAATTTTGTGTCGTAATAGGTCCACGAGGATGGAAGCCATATTACGTTCGCCATGAAATGATCCACTACTTGCAAAGTGACAAGCTGGGTGTGATCAAATTGATGTTGACTCCAACGTGGTTCACGGAAGGAATGGCTTACAAACTTAGCGAAGATCCTCGGGCCAAGCTTGCCGAACCATGGCAGCAATACCGTACGCATTTCGATTTATGGTACCGGACTATCGATAAAAAAAATATTTGGGATGAAGCGCGCAAGCTTTGAAGATGATTTGTTCTATGTTGAAGGACTGAAAACAAACGCGGCTATTCATCAGAGTTTAAATATGAAAAATAAATCAAAAACAAAGCTGGACACAATTGTTGATACTTACGAAGAGCTCGCAGCGGAGTACAGAGTTCTTGGTGATAAAAAATTGATAGACTTGTTCGAGTCTTTTATACCGCTCATCCACGAATCGAAAAGTAATCCCGAAATCAAGCGCTCTGCGATTGTTACTGGATGCGAACAGGGCTTAAGAGAAACGCCGCAATTCCTCGCTAATTTTAAGCTGCCAGAAGATATTCAAAGTACGGCGCTTAAAATTTTTTATAGAGTAGTGGAGACTCATATGCCAGCTTTTTTCGAAAAAGAGCGGCAGAAGCGAGAGCTGATAGTCAGCCGTGGGAAGATCAAAAGGGAGAGCGAGTGGTATCTACTCCGAAATCGCGTGGATGAGATTGAAGGAGACGTTGCGCATGAAGTGGAGTTACTTGAACTCTACAGGATGCTGGATGATTACGAGAGTGCCGCATAGCCACCAGGTGGACGCATAACGACTCTTCCTATCAAAAAAGTGTGCGGTTCTGGTCGGCTTTCTTTTTTCGTGGTGCTGCCAGTGCCGGCCTGGCGGCCATTAATTCGGCAGGGTAGAGCTGGGGATATGATCTGGCGCGCTCAGGATCGTGACATTCCAGCCAGTCTTCATATTCGGATTCGGGGACGATGCCCAGGGAGCGCTTCTCGCCGTCGGGTTTGTGAAATCGCTTCATCAACGGATGTTCGTCGGCATTGATCGTGATCTGTGTGAAGGAATGTGCGATTGAGCCGTCCAGCTCACTCCAGGAGCGACACAAGCCAGCAGCCGGCGCTCCCAAACGGCGCCTGGTCAATAATCATGGCAGGTAAAAATCGACGGCCGACATTTGATTTGTGCAAAAGCAGTACGTTTTATGTATAATTTTTTTTACCCTTTATAACTGAAGGGTCTGGGTATCTCCACGAGGAGCGCCTTTTTTGCCAGTCGGAGTGACTCTGCTGGTTCCCGTGATGTTGTGACAACGAGCGGGTTCCTTTAATCATCGGAGCTGCTCATGACTACCTCTTTATCTCATCCTCGTTCTGCCGCCTTCACCCGCCAATCGGGCTACTGCTTTTACTGCGGTTTGCCTATGTGGCAGGGAAATCCCGCTGAACTCATCAAGAAATACAATATTTCGATCAGTCAGGCCAAGCGCTTGCAGTGTACCGGCGAGCATCTTCAAGCTCGCTGCGCCGGCGGGACGTCAGCGCAATCAAATGTTGTTGCAGCATGTTTGTTTTGCAATCGCACCCGCCATAGGGCCAAGCATCCGCTTTCGCCGGAAGAATACAAAATCCGAGTACGACGCCTGATGACTAGTAAGCAATGGCACGAGCGATGGGTTTTCACACTAGATTTTTTTGAAAGAATCTAACGGTTGCGTGCGTGTATACCCAAGCTAAGTGCAAGAGAATAATCGGGGGAAACGCTATGGGGACTAAATAGGAACGACTCGAAGGCTCGGATCTATTACCCACATGCCCGCATTATCATCGTAGTGTCGAGGCGCTCCATCTGCGTGGATCTCAGTAAGCCGGAACTGTGACGTTACAGCGCAGATACCAGCTCGTTGTTTGTTAAATTTGGTCGTAAAAATCGGTGGCACGCATTTTATAGTTGCTTTTTGACCAAAAAACTCGTACGTTGCTTTGAGGAATTAAGTTCAAGTTGCCAGACGAAAGGTGCCGAACATGCAAAAAATGAGGCCGCAAGCGCCGACGCAGGCGCCGCATCGTAGCGCGCAAAGCAGCTTGGCGGGACAACCTTGTGCGACGCACGATGGTGGCAACGAACTTATTGCAATGGGCGCGTATAACTATGCCGGGAGCGTGGTCCAGAGGCGCATGGCTAGTATCGGGGATGCTTCCGGATCAGCCGAGGCATCGCCACTTGGTTTTGATGGCGGCGGTCTTCCACGCAGCTTGAGACGGGGCGTCGAGAACCTGTCTGGTGTGGCGTTGGACAACGTCAAGGTGCATTACAACTCGGCCAAGCCGGCCCAAGTCCAAGCGCAGGCCTATGCGCAAGGCAGCGAAATACATTTGGCACCCGGGCAGGAGAGGCATCTGGCGCACGAGGCGTGGCACGTGGTGCAGCAAAGGCAAGGGCGGGTCGCGCCGACGACACAGATGAAGCCAGGTGGTACTGCGATCAACGATGATGTACAGCTCGAACACGAAGCCGATGTCATGGGAAACAAAGCTGCGCATGCTGAGCTGCCCGCCGATACCGGCGACGCAACAGACGTCGCCACGAGCGATACGCTCCAGGATGGCGGAATCGTTCAACGGAAGATGGGCTTCGAGTTCGAAGCTGGCGGGAACGTATTCACAAAGAACAGCAGGCGGGAACAGCCTCTGGATCGAAAAGATGTCGCCTTCGATGGCGGTGACTTCCGATTGGAAGCGGATTCAGGCTATCACCTTGAGTTTGTCACAGAACCCTTCGACAACTGGCCAGAGTTGGGAGATGCGATTCAACGCGCCGTAGAGCTAGCGGACTTTCTCGTCGCGGAGGTAGATGATGATACTAACAACTTAACGGTAGGCGAAGAAGATAATTTTGAAGAGAATGACATTTCGATGCATATTGCCGATCCGACGTTCAGGGCATCTCCACAATCGACCGAAGGTGTCCGGCTTGGGGACTTAGAAGGAATGATCACGGAGCACCTGGCGGCGAGGGGGCGCGCCACTGCGATAAACCAGAATACGGATAACCTCGTCAACGACGCTCGTGTCCGGACACACATTGCGGCTGAGGCCGCTGTCGACCGTACCGTGCTTGGGCTGATTCGCGCGATTGTCATGTACATCCATCGAGCCCGGGCACATCGCGGGCGCTCTAAGGATGGCCCCAAGGCGGGATTTCGCCTGATGGCCAGGACTGACTTCCGCAGTATGTACCAGTCTCTCTCCGATACCCAAAAGACACAATTCAACGCCATTCTTTTTGGTGCCGGTAACGCCGCCACTGCCGACAGCCAGAACAATCCAATATCCGCCAGCACCGGGGTCGCACTTGATGCCAACCTGTTCCGGCGCGGTTATCAAGATGAAGGCTCGGCGGCGGCTCAGCGGAGAGTTGTTGGCCCAACACTGCGAAACTGGTTGGGCAGCATTGCCACTGCCGCCGCAGGAAAAGATATATTGTCGCCGCCGCCAGGCTATACGCCGCACAGTGATCTGGAAGGTGACGACGCAAAGTTCCGTTATGGGATGGGTGCAATGGGCATGGATGACAATCTGGCACTTTTCGAAATGCGAGGATACCGTAAGGTGAAGGGCAAACAGACAAAAGATCATTGGCTGACGTTCGCTCAAGCGATATACGACTTGGCGGCCGCTCGTAACGATTCGCTCGAGGCGCGTGAACAGCCTGAGGCAGAAGTTGAGCCAGTTGATGAAGATATTGTCGCAGAGCCAGCGGGACCACGTGCGCAAGAAATGGAAGAGGAGGTATTGCCGCAACCGGCAATCGCCGAGTTGCAGCAGCAAGCCCTCGCAATGCTCCCGCATCGTCAGGTAATTGATCTCACGGACGATCCTGCACTTCCAGATGTTGGGGAATTTGCGGGGAATATGGCAGGCGCCTCTTGGGACAATCCGATAACCGTTGAGGATGACGAGCCGCCGATCCGCATGGATACGGAGGAGGATTTGGAACGTTCCGGCTACGAGGATATTTCGGGGCCCATCGACGACTCTGAGGAACTGTATTAGTCGCGCCTGGAGCCTGAGGGTATTCGGGGAAGAATCGAGGGAAGAATTTGGGTATTTCAGGGGGTGACCTGGTACACCTATCGTAGGCGAGTCTGCCCCTGATTGTCCCTAGATTCCCCTATCTATTTGGTTCGAGTCCAATCGTGCCTACCAGTATTCTCGATGTTGTGGGAATGCTGGGATAAATCGAGAGCAACTCCCGGTTTATTTTATGAAAATCGTTTTGGCAAATTATGGATGGAAGCGCGGTATGGCTTCCATTTTTGCTTTCTATCTCCCGCATCCGCGGAATCAGTTCACTTTATATCGGCCGTAAATAATATTTGCATTTGCCCGAGCTAGCTGGCGGCCGATGTGTGTCGGGTTGTTGACGAGAGTCAGACCTCGATGCAATTCAATACGCTCATTTTTTTGCCGCGGCCATAAGAACGCCTCGCCGTCGCAGATCGCCAACAAGAATGTGAACTCTTGCAAAATTCGCTATTTCCAAGTATTTCCCCTTGGTAACTAATGATGTTGGCAGTTATGATTTGGTGAAATATTTATCAAGCAGATTCTCAGTCATATCCATTGCTAAAAAAACCATAATATTGATGTCGATTTAATTTCCAGGGGCGCCGCATGAGTAGTGTGTTCAAGTCTTTGATAATGGGGCGTCAGCATGGCCGCATATTGCGGCTCTCTTTCCCGCACGACGATGGCCCCCAAGCCCAGCTCCTGGTCAACAAACTCGATGCAGTAGAAAGCCTGTCCCGCGACTTCGAATTCAATGTCGAATTGATATCGGACGATCCGGCATTGGCGCTCAAGGACCTGCAAGGCAAGCTGTTCAGCGTAGAGCTGGTGCGGGCAGATGGCAGCCTCCGGTATTTCAGCGGTTTTTGTTTCGAATTCCGTTTGACCAGGACCGATGGCGCCATTACGTTCTACCAGGCCAAGCTGGGTCCGTGGCTGCAGTATCTGCGGCTGCGCAAGGACAATTACATTTTTCATGGCAAGACGCTGCGTGAGCAGACGGAAAACATTTTCAGCGACTACGGCACCCATCCCGACTGGGATTTCCAGGTGCGCGGTGCAGATGCGGTAATGACTGACGCCTGCCAATTCGGGGAAAGCGACTACAACTATTTGCATCGTCGCTGGGAAGCCGCCGGCTGGTCGTACTGGTACGAACATACCGAAAAGGGTCACAAGCTGATCCTGACCGACGATACCACCCAGGCCGCAGCCATCGACAATGGCCCAGACATACGCTTCCAGCGCCACGGTGGCGCGACCGAAGAAGATGGCATAGGCGACTGGTCGCCGGTGCGGCAGATCGTGCCAGGCAATGTCACGCTGGCGGGATTCAATTTCAAAAGTCCCGTTCCGTTCAGCGCAGGCGTACCGACCTTGAACAAGCAAGGCAACGTCCTCGATATCGAATCCTATGAATATACCGGCGCCTATGGCGCCAAGGATGCCGGGGATGCGGATAAATTGGCGCGGCTGCGCATGGAAGAAATCGAAGCGGCCGGCAAGCACTTCGAGGCCGCAGGCAATAACCGTTCTGTCCTCCCTGGGCGATATTTTCGTCTGACCAGCCACTTTGCCTTCAATCCCTTCGGCAGCAAAGAAGAGGCCGGCAAGAGCGAGTTCCTGATCCTGTCGGTGCATCATGTCGCCGTCAATAATTACCTGCAGCAGGCCGATGAAAAAGCGCACTACGAGAACCACCTGACCTGCATCCGCAAAGCGATTCCATGGCGGCCAGGCCGCGGTTTCAATAGTGCCGCCACAAAAATCCTGGGGCCGCAAACTGCCACGGTGGTTGGTCCATCCGGACCGGACAGCATCCATACCGATGAATACGGCAGGATCCGTGTGCAGTTCCATTGGGACCGCATCGGCAACAACGATGAAAAGAGTTCGGCCTGGGTGCGCGTCGCCAGTTCGTGGGCCGGCGGCCAGCTCGGCGCCAAAGCGATTCCCCGGGTTGGAGCCGAAGTGATTGTGATGTGGCTGGACGGTAATCCAGATCGCCCGCTGGTGACTGGCGCTGTCTATAACCAGCGCAATATGCCGCCGTGGAAACTGGCAACGCAACAGGCGCTGATGGGTTTGCGTAGCCGTGAGCTGACGCCCAACGGCGGCAATGCTGCCGGCGGCCGCAGCAATCACCTGATCCTGGATGACACCAACGCCAAGATCCAGGCGCAGCTCAAGAGCGACCACCAGCACAGCCAACTGAGCCTGGGGCATATCACGCGCATTGAGGACAACGCAGGCCGCAAGGATGCACGGGGTGAGGGCTGGGAGCTGCGCACCGATGGCCACGGCGTGGCGCGTTCGGCCAAGGGCATGCTGATTACCACCGAAGGCCGGGGCAATGCAGCGTCGCACATGAAAGACATGGGCGAGACTGTCCAGCGTCTGACTTCGGCACGCGACCAGCATGAGACTCTGGCCGACATGGCGCAGCAGGCGGGGGCACAGGAAAAGCAAGGGCAGCAAGCTGATATCGCCAAGATCCTCAAGGCGCAAAATGATGCGATCAAGGGCAGCGGTACTAGCAGCGACGGTACTTTCCCTGAATTGTCGGAACCGCACCTGGTGCTGGCTAGTCCGGCCGGCATCGAGACCAGTACAGCCCAATCGACTCATATCGCTAGCGGTGAACACACCGCAGTCACTACCGGTAAGAGTTTGTCGATCGCCAGCGGCGACAGTCTGTACGCCAGTATCACGAAAACTTTTCGCTTGTTTGTACAAAAAGCGGGAATGAAGATGGTCGCAGCAGCTGGTGACATCGATGTAACGACCTTGAAAGACAGTATCAACCTGCTGGCCAAACTCAATATCACGCACACCGCGGACCGTGTCACGATCACGGCCAAGGAAGAAGTCGTAATCAATGGCGGCGGCAGCTATGTCAAATACAATGCAAGCGGAATCGAACACGGCACAAATGGCATCTATGTTGCCCACGCCGCCACGCATAGCCTTCCCGGGCCTAAGAATCGTTCAGTCGATCTGCAAAATTCTGGGGTCCCAACTCCATTCGACAGGGAAGTGGTTTTCCATCATATAGACGACCAGAACAGCACCGCGGCCAAACAAATGTTCAAACTCGATCGGGACGGAGCTAGCGCAGCTGGGCCTGTCACGGGATCGGACGGTAGTACTCAAATGCAACGCTCCGATGGCCCCGAATTCTACAAAGTCCGCTGGCTTGGGAGGGCCAAATAATGACGGTTCAAGGTGATGACCAAGACATCTGGCTCGATTTCACCCTAGGGGTAAACCAATCTGCCGAGGTTGGTGTTCAAACCACCCCGACTAACGACAAACGTAGGATTAGAGTACGCGTGCCCCCGGGAAAACTGATTCCGATCGTATTCTTTCCTGGCATCATGGGCAGCAATTTGCGTCTGTCCAAAAAACGCCAAGCAGAGATACAGCGCCAGGATAATCGTTCCTGGCGCCCCGATGACAAGGGCGATGCTTTGAAGCGACGTAATGCGTCAGCTGCGGAGCGTCAAATGCGTCTGGACCCCGACGAAGTCGAAGTAGATCACTATGAAATCTCCTACGATAAAGACAAAGATCGTTTCGAATCCACTGGCAATGCAACACAAACTTCAGATAGCCGCCATGACAATGTGCCGGACAATCTCGCGGATGTGAGTAAGTTGTTGATGAGCGATCCCAAGCTTGAAAATGATCACCATCCACTTACCAGAGGACATGAGCAACACTTTAGTGCCGCGCAAAAGGCTCGCGCTCGCGGTTGGAGCGAAGTCATGTTTGGCTCTTACGGCGAAATCCTTATGCTGCTGGAAAAGCAGCTCAACGACATGCTTAAGGCTGACGGCGCCAAAGTTGAAGTGTCGGCATCCTGGGCGAACAAAAGTAACACCGAAGCTTTAGTTGGACGCGCACCCGCGAGTTTTGGCAATGCGGAGGCCCCAGCCCTGGCTGAGACTGACATTAAAAAAATTGGCAACTGTTGGTATCCGGTGCACGCCTTTGGGTATAACTGGCTCAAGAGCAATGGTGATGAAGCCAAAGATATTGCCCCTCGCATTCAAAAGCTTATTGATACTTACAATCAGAATGGCTTCGATTGTCCCGGTGTCATCCTCGTTACTCACAGCATGGGCGGGTTATTGGCTCGAGCTTTGATGCACCCTGATTATGGTAATCTGAAAGACAAGGTGTTGGGTGTGGTTCATGGTGTGATGCCGACAACGGGTGCCGCCGCTGCCTACAAGCGCTTGCGCGCGGGCTTTGAGGGCAGCAACAAAACATGGTGGCACTTCCTCGACAAAATCCAGGGCGGTATCGTCAAAGGTGTGCTGGGCGATAACGGTCAGGAGGTAACTGCAGTATTGGCCAATGCACCGGGTGGATTAGAACTACTACCTAATAAGGTGTATGGCAGCGGCTGGCTCATAGTACAAGACAGACAAGGCAAAGATTTAATGCCTGCTCTACCCAAAGAAGACCCTGCTGCAGAGATTTATACGCAAGCACAACCACAGTGGTGGCGGCTGATCAATCCAGAATGGATTGATCCAGCGGGATTGGGTAAGATGCCCCCAGAAAATGGCGGCAAGAAGGAAGACAAAATTGGCCCAGAAGCCACG
Organism: Collimonas sp. GW821-FHT07E08; assembly: GCF_059418905.1. NCBI lineage: Bacteria > Pseudomonadati > Pseudomonadota > Betaproteobacteria > Burkholderiales > Oxalobacteraceae > Collimonas > Collimonas sp. GW821-FHT07E08. The sequence goes on from NZ_JBWKQR010000001.1 coordinate 130,595, forward strand.
ATGAAGCGTATCGACAATGCCATGAAGTTCTCTCATGCCATCCAAGATACTTTTCACGAGGAGACTTACGCACATTTCGGTGCAGATCATGAACAAAGGGCGTGGAACGATATTGCCTGGAGAGTCACTGAGGGTAATGCTCAAGCTGCCGGTGATCCGATGGCTTGGACTTTGCTGGAAGGCGAACACGGCGACAATGGAAAAGGCACAATCCGCGTATTGGGAGCCAACGCGACGACTTTAACTCTGGAACTTCAAGCTGCGGCAGCGCCTGGCGACGGAACGGTACCAATGGTACGGAGCGCTGACAAGGTGCAGGCCAAATACAAATTTACTCAAACCGGTTACGATCATCAAGGTAGCTATGGTAATCCGGCTGCGCAAGCTGCCACGCTGTACGGCGTGGTCAAGATTGCCTATGCCTACAATGCGGCGTGGTGGGAAAAGAAGAACTGATCAAGGAATCGATGATGAATCAACGAATCGAAAAACTGTTTTCCAAATCTAAACTATTGTGTTTTGGGCGATATGTATTGCTGGCACCTCAAGACGCCAAGCTGATATTTGGCTCGGATTTCCCGACGCTGCCGAACAGGGCCAAGGATATCAAGCAGATTATGGAAGCTAGGCGGGCAGAGATATTGGCGAAGGACAAGACCGCAAAGATTAACTACTTTGGCCCAGGCCCGGCATCCAATGTGATGTGGATTCGGTATTACGAGGACGAATTTTCTCCGAAGTATGGTCTAGAGAGTTTTGATACCTACTATATAGTTGGTCCGCATATATTTGTCGGAGGCGGGGCTACTGCTAAGAGCCAGAATTCAACTGTTGAATCCATCACGGCGAAAACCATTGAGGTTGCTCAAAACATTCGTCCTCGTGCCCCCGACGAAGTTCCCACGGAACCTGGCTTGTGCCACGAATTCGGCTTCACTCGCCTAGCAAGTGACAAGGGCCAAGTGCTATCTCAAGTTGGACTCTACCTCCCGGAGTTACCAGACATCACCTTCAGTGTGGAGAGCAACCAAAATGCCAGCACTCAAGGCAGTAATGGCCACAGCCTGCTCAAACAAATCAATGATAGACGTAAGGAGTTGGGTGAAAACTACCCCAAGCTCATCACTTTGCGCGAAGGTAAACGCACCGTGCACGGCTGGGCCGGCGAGGAATCGCTGGTGCGTCGTGCTGACGGCACCCATGACTTTGAATGGAAGTTTATCGGCGAAACAGGTAATGTGGCCAAGCCTGCCATGCTGGACGTAACGATGTACAGCAAGGTCAAGGCCAACCGCGTTGGAGCCGCATCTGCCGCTTCCGTCGACGACGACGAAGCACTAGCCCTGTGGGACAAGCTGCTGGAAGGCTTGAAGTTCCGAGTCGCAGTGCCAGGCGCACCGAGCGACGCGGTGGCGCTCCCATGAATGCGGCGACGACTATGGCGCCAATATCTCGTCGCCGTGTACTTGGCATTCTGCTCGCTACATTGGCTGTGCCTTTGACACCCGCTTGGGCCTTGGAACCTACTGAGCCTGTCAACCGCCTGTGGAAGCCTATCGATCCGTTCAAGATGAACGTAAATGACGATTGAATGACATGCCCCTGTGCGACAGGCCGAATCCGGCCACAAGCGACCTCCTGCAACCCCTTTGCAAGTGTCTAGTCACAAGGTACAAGCCGCCCTTTCGGTCGTCCGGCAGACAAAGGCTCCAGATGTTCGGCTGGCCGACGCGCGCCCGCCGATGTGTGTTATTCCGGAATACGGGTCAGGCTTCCTGTTGTGCGGCTTGCCGGCGAATCGCCGAGGCGAAAACGTCGGCCGTCCATGACTCTCCGAGCGCCCGGGCGAACAGCATTTGCTGGCTTTCCGGCGCAAGGCCGCCCACCGGCGGGTCATTGTCAAGGTTAGTGGGAAACGGATAGCCTTCAGCGCATGACGCAATGACTGCATTGGCTTCAGCTTCAGTCATCTTTGACGTCGCTAGCATATCCAGCATGACCGGATACAAGACCTCGCACATCCTTGCCCGATTCAACGACTCCATTGCGCGACCGTAGGCTGAGGAAATCTGCAGCAGATTGGCCATGCGTTGCACGCCAGCCGTCCGGTTTGCTCCTGCTGCATGAAAGAGCGCGGGACTGAAGAAGATCACGTCGCCTTTCTCGAGGGGCAACTGGACATGGTTGGCCTCGAAGTAGTCGCGAAAGTCCTGGCGCCGCCATGCAAGATAGCCTTCAGCGTATCGCTGCGAAAACGGCAACAGCTTGGTGGGGCCGCTTTCCACCGGCATGTCGCCGTGGGCGACAGCGCCTTGCAGCGTCAAGAAAGGCGACATCGCATGGATGTGCGCCGGGTAGCGTTCGGCCTGGGCTATAGTCTGGAATCCCAGGTGATAATCTCGATGCGCCTGTTGTGCGTCTCCGCCGGGCCGCACGACGTTCACCTGCGACGTCATCTGGTAGCAGGGCCCTAGCCATGCTTCCGCTGCTGCAGCCAGCATTGGGTTGGCGTAGTAACGGGCGAACACGGACGGCGCGCGCAGGCACAGCTTTTGCTGCGCATTCCATATCCTGTCGTTGGCTCCCGCCTTTGCGAAATGATCGGCGGCAGCTCCGCCAGTTGCTCGCTCGTTGCGGATGATCGCTTCGAAGACCGCCGTCGCATCGTCAATTGGCGCGGGATCGGGAAAGGCGCGCTTCAGCACCAGCACACCCGCACCGTGGTTCAGGACCTCCGCCCACTCATCTTGCAGGGCGGCGCGACTCGCCGCGTCGTCGAGCAGGCGACCCAATCCGGCACAGTCGTAAATCGGCACCTGTTCGCATATTTCGCGGGCGTATTCGAGCTGAACCTCATTGCGGCGATCCTGCAAGACTGCGATGAAGTCGCGCAGCGAACAATCCTGCTCTCGATATCGTCTGCCTCGCTTTTCGTCTGAGTGCAAATCGGCTTGATCCATGGCGTCTCCTCACGTAATCCGTCAAGAATACCTCTCCCGCAGCGGCTTGCGTTACCATAAACACCTCAAAAACACCTCAGCCAGGATCAGTGTCCCCATGACGCATCGCTTTCTCATGAAGGAAATCGCCCTGCAAGCTGGCGTTGGCCTAGCCACGGTCGACCGGGTACTGAATGGCCGGCCGCACGTGCACGAACGCACCCGGCAGCGGATTCAGCACGCCATCAAGGAGCTTGAAAGACAGCAATTTCAACTGGCGACCAGCGGCCGAAAGCTTGTCGTCGACGTCCTCGTGGAGGCCCCGGGCAGATTTTCCGAAGAGATCCGTGAGGCATTGGAATCCGAACTCCCGATGCTCCGTCCGGCCGTGTTTCGGCCGCGGTTCACGATGCAGGACACCATGACGACTGCTCAGGTTGTGGACGCACTCGAGGCGGTGGGCCGTCGAGGCAGCCATGGCGTATTTCTCAAGGCGCGTGATACCCCTGAGATATCGGGCGCAATTGCCGGGCTGCTACAACGAGGCATCCCTGTTGTGACCATTTTCACCGATATACCCGGGTCGGCGCGGATAGCCTATGCGGGCCTCAACAACCGGATGGCGGGCGCAACCGCGGCCTATCTCGTCGGCCAGTGGCTTGCCCGGCCGCAGGGGAATGTCCTCGTAACGATGAGCGATTCCTGCTTCAGGGGCGAAGAAGAGCGCGGAGCCAGCTTTCGTGACGAACTGCGCAAACGCTATCCGAAACTGACGCTGGTAGACGCCAGCGGCGGGCACGGGCTCGATGCTCAGACTGAGGAACGCGTGCGAAGAGCTGTCGGTAGAAAAAGAGAAATCGCGGCGGTGTATTCAATGGGTGGCGGGAATGTCGCGATACTTCGTGTCCTGCATGCCTTGGGGAAAGCGCCGAAGTGCTTCATCGCGCACGACCTTGACAGGGACAACATCCGCCTGCTGCGAGGCGGGCAGATTAGTGCGGTATTGCATCATGACTTGCGGCAGGACCTGAGGAACGCCTGCCACCAAATCATGCATTTCCACAAGTTGTTGCCCGTATCGGCTGTTGGCGATTCGTCGTCTGTGGTTGTGGTCACCCCGGTAAACATTCCGCAATATATAGACCGTCGTTTTGGCAAAGCCCAACAGAATTAGTCTATTTTCCACGCCAGTTCCTGTGACAGCTCGATGGCCACCCTGCGGAGGAGTCGGTCATCAACGGTGGTCCGCGAGCGTCCGGCATATGGCCGCTCAGCGGGCATCGGCGACACAATGATGGAAGGCCGGTTGGAGTCGAATTGAGTCTGTCGCGGCTGGCTCAAAACAGCCGCTAGCTCCGTTGTTACCAGTTGCGGGCGGCATCGACCAGCAGTTGGCGGCAGAGGTCAACCCGTTCAACGGAGCTGCCTCCCTTGCCACGCGCAAGATAGAGCGAAAACAGCGGCGCGCGTTTCGGCAGCGGCAGTGCTATCAGCTGGCCGGCATGAAGCAGCGGCCGGCATAAACATTCCGGCAGAACGGCCAGGCCGCCGCCCGCTGCTGCTGCCTCTAGCGCCATTTGATAGTCAGGTACGATGGCGGATGGCAGCTCGGCGTTACCGCCGAACACTTCGCGCCAAAAACTCGCCAACGGCGGTACCGGCCCCTGCAAATCGATCAGCGGCAGACCTTTCGGTGCAGCCGACTTGGGCAGGCGGTCGCGAAAGGCCGGAGCGCATGCCATTTGCAGGCGCCCTTCATGCAGCAATTCATAGTCGACACCTTTGTGCGGGATGCGCGCTAGCGTTACAGCCACATCGAGTTCGCGGTCGGCAAGCGCCTTGACCAAGGCCGGTGGCGGCATCGCGCGCAGGTCAAGTCGAATAGCATAGCGCGGCAGGGTGCTCAATGCAGACAGCAACAACCTGGAAAAACCGCTGGTCGCGCCCACATGGACGACACCGGCAAGGGCGTCGCGCTGGCCCGCGCCGCTGCCGATGACGGCCTCGAGTGCGTCCAGATGCAGTCCGGCCTGCCGCTCCAGTTCGATGGCGGCTGGCGTCGGCGCTAATCCGCGCGGAAGACGGGTGAACAGCTGAGACTGCAGGCGCGCTTCCAATATCTTGATGTGTCGGGATACGGCAGGTTGGGTCAGCTGCAGGGCAAGCGCGGCACGCGAGATCGAATTGTGTCGGTAGACGCTGATGAAGCTGCGTAGATGAAGTAGGTAAGACATCTTATTTTTGATGAGATGACCAATAATTGATAATTTGATTTTAGCCTAATCAGTTTGTAATCTGGCGTCAAGCATTCACTGGAGACCTGCCATGACCGAACCAAACAGCCTTGTTCCGACCTACCCAGACCTGCGCGGCAAGGTCGCCCTTGTTACCGGTGGTTCGCGCGGGATCGGGGCTGCCGCTTGCCTGGCGCTAGCCCGCTGTGGCGTACGGGTTGCCGTCAATGGCCGTGCCCACGATGCCGTCGACGCTACCGTGGCCGCTATCCGTTCATCTGGCGGCGAAGCTCTCGCGGCGATAGCCGACTGTGCCGACCTGGCTTCTGTCGAACGCATGCGCATCGCCATAGAGGCCGACTTCGGTGCGCCGGAGCTGCTGCTGGCATTTGCCGGCGGCGGCAGCGGACGCCCCGCCGCACTGGCCGACATTACTGAACAGGATTGGCGCTCGAGCATCGACAACAACCTGACTTCAACTTTCTTCACGCTCAAGTCTTTCCTGCCAGCGATGATTGCGTGTGGCGGCGGCAGTATCGTCACCATGGCTTCGGCCGGTGGAAGAGTCGCGTCGGGAGCACCGGCCGGCTATGGGGCAGCCAAGGCGGGTGTGATCATGCTGACACGTCACGCGGCTAACGAAGTAGGGCGGCACGGCGTGCGTGTGAACTGCATTTCACCGTCGGCTGTGCTGACCGAACGCACTGCTCAGCGCATGCCGTTCGAGCAACAGCAACGCATGCTGGAGGCGTTTCCGCTGGGCCGGCTTGGTCAACCCGACGACGTTGCGTCGGCCGCACTATTTTTACTATCAGCGGCGGCGTCATGGATCACCGGCGTCACGTTGGATGTCGCGGGTGGCCGCGTCATGACGTGAACGATTCTGTCAGCGCATTGAAAGGAACATCATGGTAACCCTCGATCACCTCATCCTGCGGGTGCGCGACCCGGTCGCGTCAGCGCATTTTTATCAAGAAGTGTTCGGTTTCCGTCACGAAGGACGCGAGGGTCCGTTCGAACTCGTGCGGGTGAACGAAAGCTTCACGCTCGACCTGATGGGCGAGACGCCGCGCGATCCAGTGCACTTGGCGTTTTGTCTTGACCGCGCCAGCTTCGAGGCGGTGCACCGCCATCTTGGCGAACGATCGATAGCGTTTGGCAGCACCCCATTCGACCGCAAAGGCGGACCGCTGGCGAAGTCCCAGGGCGCGCGCGGCATGGCCGACGCCTGGTATTTCTACGATCCCGATGGACACAATCTCGAAGTGCGCAGCTACTTTAATGTCGATTACGCCAAGAGTTGCGTTTGACAGCATCCTTATACGGTAAGGCCATCGAAATATATGTAACGACTAAATTCCGATTGCCCCGATCGGGTCGAGGCCTGAAACAAATTGGCCGCATTATTTATTGAAAGACCAGCGTCGCGATGCACGCGACGCTGGCGCAGCAGCCCCTGTCTGTCCTTGAACCAGACAAGGCCGCTGGCAACCGGCATTACGCGAGATCGAAGCGGTCCGCGTTCATGACCTTGACCCAAGCCGCGACGAAGTCCTTGGCGAACTTCTCCTTGGCATCCACACCTGCATAGACCTCGGCATAAGCCCGCAGCACCGAGTTGGAACCGAAGATCAGATCGTTGCGCGTGCCTGTGTACTTGACCGCGCCGGTCTTGCGGTCGCGTCCTTCGAACAATTCGGCCTCGCTGTCCACGGCTTTCCACTCCAGGTCCATGTCCAGAAGATTGACGAAGAAGTCATTGCTGAGCACGCCAGCCTTGTCGGTGAACACCCCGTGCTTGCTGCCATCAAAGTTGGCGCCGAGTACCCGCAGGCCACCGACCAGCGCGGTGAGCTCAGGTGCGGTCAGCGTCAGCAGCTGGGCCCGGTCGACCAGCAACGCTTCGGTCGGAGCACTGAACTTGCCCTTATTGTAGTTGCGGAAACCGTCGGCGAGCGGCTCCAGCACGGCAAAGGCCTCGACATCCGTCTGTTCCTGTCTGGCGTCGGTGCGGCCCGGTGCGAAAGGCACCTCGATCGAGATCCCACCCGCCTTGGCCGCCTGTTCAACACCAACGCCGCCGGCGAGCACAATCACGTCAGCCAGCGAGGCCTTGCCCGAAGCCTTCTGAATGTCGACCAGCTTTGGCAAGACACTCACTGCCGTCGCGTTGACTTCCCAGTCCTTCTGAGGGGCCAGAGCGAGGCGTGCGCCATTGGCGCCGCCGCGTTTGTCGCCGCCACGGAAGGTGGAGGCGGAAGCCCAGGCCACCGACACCAACTCGGCTACCGATAGGCCAGAGGCTGCGATCTTGGCCTTGATATCGGCAATGTCGGCCGGTGACGGCTGGTGTGTCGCAGCCGGCAATGGGTCCTGCCAGATCAAATCTTCCTTCGGCACTTCGGGGCCGAGGTAACGTGCCTTTGGGCCCATGTCACGGTGGGTCAGCTTGTACCAGGCGCGCGCAAAAGCTTCTGCAAAGGCTTGCGGGTCCTCATGGAAGCGCTTGGATATCTTGCCGAACTCCGGGTCGAAGCGCATGGTCAGGTCGGTGGTCAGCATGGTGGGCTTGTGGAACTTGCCTTGCACATGCGCGTCGGGAATGATGTCCTCGGCATTCTTGGCCACCCACTGTTTGGCTCCAGCCGGCGAATGGGTGAGCTCCCAGTCGTACTTGAACAGGTTTTCGAAGAAGTTGTTGCTCCACAATGCCGGGGTTTTGGTCCAGGTCACTTCCAGGCCGCTGGACACGGTGTCTTTGCCGTGGCCGCTGCCAAAGTTGCTGTTCCAACCCAGGCCCTGGGCTTCGATGCCCGCGCCTTCTGGTTCGGGGCCCTTGTGCGATTCGGGCGCGGCGCCGTGCGCTTTGCCGAAGGTGTGGCCGCCGGCGATCAAGGCAACGATCTCCTCGTCGTCCATGGCCATGCGGCTGAAGGTGGCGCGAATGTCCTTGGCTGCAGCCATGTAGTCGCCGCTGGCGTTCGGGCCTTCCGGGTTCACGTAGATCAGGCCCATGTGGGTGGCCGCAAGGTTGTTGTCCAGTTCGCGGTCACCATGGAAACGCTTGTCGGTCCCCAGCCAGGTGGTCTCGGCGCCCCAGTTCACGTCCAGGTCCGGTTCCCACACGTCTTCGCGGCCGCCGGCAAAGCCAAAGGTGCGGAAACCCATGGATTCCAGCGCCACATTCCCGGCCAGGATGAAAAGGTCGGCCCAGGAGATTTTCTGGCCATATTTTTGCTTGATCGGCCACAACAGGCGGCGCGATTTATCAATATTGACGTTGTCCGGCCACGAATTGAGCGGTGCGAAACGCTGTTGTCCACGACCGCCGCCGCCTCGACCGTCGAGAGTGCGATAGGTACCGGCCGAATGCCAGGCCATGCGGATGAACTGCGGGCCATAATGACCAAAATCGGCCGGCCACCAGTCCTGGCTGTCGGTCATGAGTTTGATCAGATCTGCCTTGAGCGCCTTGTAGTCGAGTTTCTTGAACTCGTCAGCGTAGTTAAATTTCTCGCCCAGCGGATTGGACTTGTTGGAATGCTGGTTCAGCAAATCAACGCGTAGCTGATTCGGCCACCAGTCTTTGTTCGTTGTGCCGCCGCCGGCGTGGTGGAAAGGGCATTTGGCTTCAGTTGACATGGGGATCTCCTTTGTCGTGGGTAGGTTAGGTGGCTACAACATCTCTTTAACCAGGTCGTTCGGGCCAACAGTTTGTGAACTTCGATTATCACCTATTGCTGCGTCCTTATCCCGAGTGGGAGCTGCTGCAATGCTTGGACCGTTGCCAAGCGCAATGAGCGCCACCGCGATGGTCGCTAGACATAGAGCTGGCAGCCCGATATAGCGCCCGGGAAGTGAAGCATTTTTCATGGGGCGTCTCCTGATTATCAAATAGCGTATCCATAGTAATTTCAATTCAATGATATATGAAATTAATTATTATCATTAAATCGATAGTTATATACAATCACTCGCTCGGCTTAGGCTGAGATAGCTCGAGCCATTCGACCATCTGCGCCTGATCGCCTCCGGCTACAGCCAGATCAAGTGTCATGCGCCCGGTTTGCTAAGGCGTGTTGACATTCGCTTCAGCCACAGCGCCGAAGCAGCGATCACCACAAACGACTCGAAGCGCGAGACGAGTTTGTCGTAGTGAGTGGCGATTCCTTTGAGAGGCCGGAAGGGACCGATCAATTTGTTCGAGTAACTGACTGGGAGCCGCCTGAAGGCTGATAGGGCGAGGTCATTGCGTCAGTCCGGTCTGCTCCAATGCTCCGATGTAACATCGTTGTGGACTGCCTCGCATTGATATTGAACGTAAGATGTAGTGGCTGCGACCGGATCTGACAGTTACCCGGTTTGAAGCCTGCGACTGTCAGATCAAATCGAAACTGCTACAACTTAGGCTACTTGGTGTTGATGGAATCGACGACTGAGTTATTCCTTCCGCCATTGGGTAACAGCGTCAGATTGATGTTTCCTTTGGCCGACCAGTTGTCCGTCTTTATACTGTCCTTGCTCGTTCGGTCATAGCCCTTCACCCGCGTGCCATCCTCATGGAACAGTATCATGAGCCTCAACCGCGCCGAGCAGCTTCAATCGCAGCGATGTCTATCTTTCTCATCCCCATCATGGCATCGAACGCCCGCTTGGCCGCAGCGCGATCAGGATCGGTGACCGCAGCCGTCAGGGCGCGTGGCGTGATCTGCCACGACAATCCCCATTTGTCCTTGCACCAGCCACACGCGCTTTCCTGGCCGCCGTTTCCGACAATCGCATTCCACAATCGGTCCGTTTCGGCCTGGTTGTCGGTCGCGACCTGGAATGAGAAAGCCTCGTTGTGCTTGATCGCAGGCCCCCCGTTCAGGCCGAGGCAAGGAATGCCCATCACGGTAAATTCGACCGTCAGGACATCGCTTTCCTTACCCGCAGGATAGTCGCCAGGCGCGCGAAAGACCGTTCCTACCGCGCTGTCCGGGAACGTCTCGGAGTAGAATTTCGCAGCGTCCAGCGCGGCGCCGTCGAACCAGAGACAAATCGTGTTTTTGCTGACCATGTTGCTTCTCCTGAATTGGAATAGATAAAAGAGGCATCATTCGCCTCTCAACATTTGGGCCGGGTTGCCCAGTCAAACACTTCTTCGATTTAACTTCCTGGGAATAGTGCCGGAAAAATTCTTCGCTCCCTGATAATCTGCTGATCAAAATGGAATCCATTACTTGATTGCTGAACAACGTTGATGGTTCTTTCCCATGGTCGACGGCAAGTGGCGCGGATGATGGCTTGCCATTATTTTATGCCCACATCCGGCCACAGCCGGACGGTTGGCTATCTTCCGCAAATAGGTTTCCGCCTCAAGGGTTGCGGCGCCATACGTCTTGTACGGCGATTACCGCGCTGCACGGGCGAGGAAACCAGGGGGCCGGGAAGTGCGCAGCAGGATCGCGAACACCAGCACATGGGTCCAAAGCAAGAGAGGAACGCCGACAGTCGGGATAAACCAGGCAGCGCCGAGCGCAGCCGGCTCGATGCCTACGCCGATCACGCCTTGGTAGAACGCGAACAAAAGGTCGGCAAACCCCCACAAGTTGAACACCCAAATCACATTGAAGGAACTGACGTGCGGCTGCAGGTGGATAGCTCGACATCCTTGTCCCGCTGACCCATTGAGCAAATCAAGCTGCATATGCTACCCAGCCTTTGATGCTCAAGCCGGCGTAGAAAAGGCTGACGTCCGAAAATCCTGCGCCTTTAAGCATCGCCACCTCTTCCTCTGGCGACAGGATTGTCAGCTTGGTTCTGATTGCTTCGCGGGCATGCTCCGCTTGGGCCGAGCCTGCTCCATCGGGGAGGCCATAGGCGACATGGCGAGCTATCCATGTCGACCGCTCGGGCTCAGTTTGCGGGAAGCTCAGATGGACCAGGACGAGCGCTGCGCCGTCCCTTAAGCGACGCCGGAGTTCTTGCAGGGTTTCGAGACGCTGTTCGCGTGGAATGAAATGGAAAGTCAAAATGCATGTGGCGGCGTCGAAAGGTTCCTCTGGCGCGCTGCCGATGTAGCCCTCATGCAAACGCACCCTCGCGTTGTGTGGACTAGTTACCTGCTGGGCCAATCGGAGCATGTCGGCCGAAGGGTCCACGCCATCGAATGACCATTCCGGATGCGCTTCCGCAAGTGCCTTGATTTCTTGCCCGCCACCGGCTCCCAAGACCAGCACGCGTCCATCGGCAGGCATATGCTCGGCGAGTAAAAGAGACACCATGCGATGAAGGCTTGAATAGCCCGGAACTTGTCGCGGCGGGCCTGCGCTATAAGAATCCACGGTGCTTCCAGAAAAAACGGAGTCGATATTATTCGGCATGGTTATTCTCTAGGTTAATGACTTTGAGGTGCTCGCCGCGAAGTGGGGAGGGATATGAAACACGCCGGAGAAACGGTTGCCCTTATTTATGCAACATATGTTGTTACATAACGTCTTGCATGTCAAGGACAACGGTCGATCAAAGGCCAGCGCTCTTGCGAGGATGCGATGCTTCGCCGGTCTCGGGCAGGTGATATACTTTTTTTCGGCGCATTTCTGCATGCGTACGCTGCGTGAAACCTAAGGGCCGAAGCTGCAACTCTCTCTTGCATGGCGCTGCACGGTGCTATCAGGCCGGCTTCAGGCGAAAACGAACAAATAGGATCGAAAGTCATGAACGACAAGCCAGATGCAGCGCCAGACAGCACAGCAGCGCGGGTCGCCTTGTGGCGCGCCTTGCATGTCGAGGCCGACCCTCCGCCGCATGTGCTGGAAGACCAGATCGGCCTCAAGCTGCTGGCTCCGGGCAAGGACTGGCGCAGCCGCGGAGACATGGACCCGCAGTTCACGCGTCCCTTCCGCGCTTCCATCGTAGCCCGTGCCCGCTTCATTGAGGACCTGGTGGTGGAGCAGGCAGGCCGCGGGCTTACCCAGTACGTGATCCTCGGCGCCGGCCTTGACAGCTTTGCGCAACGAAGGCCGGAGATCGCCTCCCGTCTCGAGGTGTTCGAAATCGACCAGCCGGGTCCGCAGGCATGGAAGCGCCAGCGGCTGGTCGAGCTCGGCTTCGGCGTCCCGGACTGGCTGCGCTTCGTGCCGGTCGATTTCGAAGCGGGCGAGGCCTGGCGGGACCGGCTCGCGGCTGCGGGCTTCGACGACAGCAAGCCTGCGATCGTGGTCTCCACCGGCGTCAGCATGTATCTCACCAAGGAGGCGAACGCGGCTACTTTGCGCCAGGTCGCGGCCCTCGCCTCAGGATCGACGCTTGCAATGACGTTCCTGCTCCCGCTGCAGCTGGCGGACCCAGAAGTACGTCCCGCGCTTGAGATGGCGGAGAAGGGCGCGCGAGCGAGCGGTACGCCTTTCCTCAGCTTCTTCACCCCGCCGGAGATCCAGGCGCTGGCCCGCGAAGCCGGCTTCAGAGAAGCACGGCACGTCTCGGCGGCGGATCTTGCCGGGCGCTACTTTGCGGGCAGGACGGACGATCTGCGCCCGCCAAACAATGCGGAGGAACTGCTGGTGGCCAATACATAGCAGTCAGCGCAATTCTAATCCAACAAGAGGCAAATTCTCCATGAGTGGCATTCAAGAAAGAATCGCAGCCAGCTTCAACGCGCAGGGCCTGATGGCGACCCTCGGCGCCCAATTGGTCTCAGTGGCGGACGGCGAGGTGCAAATAGAATTACCGTTTTCCACCCGGCTTTCGCAGCAGCGCGGTTATGTTCACGCTGGCGCAATAACCAGCATTGTTGACAGTGCATGCGGGTACGCGGCGCTGACCAAGGCGTCGTTGGAAAGCGATGTTGTCACTGCCGAGTTCAAGATCAACTTCGTGCGCCCTGCGATTGGCGAACGATTCCTGGCAGTCGGAAAAGTCCAGACTTCGGGCAAGCTGCTCACTGTCTGCACGGGAGAAGTCCGAGCCTTGTCGGGAGGCGCCTGGAAAGTGGTCGCCATCATGCAGGCGACGATTGTCAATGTTGCCGCCTGACGCCTGATTCCGCTCTATATAACTGATCATGGATGACAAGGGACGTTTGCGCGCCGACAAGAGGACAGCAGCGGCGCCTTCCTCGGGAGCGGCTCGGCTCGGCGTTGTCTTTACCGCTCTGTTCTACTGCTCCCTGCTGGTGGCCGCATTGATGGCGTGGATTCCGCTGGCGGTGCTTGTCCTCTACCACGCGGCGAGCGCCGTCGCGTTTCTCGCGTATGCCTTTGACAAGGACGCCGCAAAGAAAAAACGATGGCGAACCAAGGAGAGCACGCTGCACCTGCTGGCGCTTGCCGGCGGCTGGCCAGGGGCTTTCCTGGCCCAGAAAATAATACGCCACAAATCGAAGAAAGAAGAGTTCCAGGCGGTATTCTGGATCACCGTCATCTTGAATTGTTGCGCGCTTGGCTGGATTCTCGCGCAGCCTGGCGCCGGTTTCCTGCGCTCTGCCATGGCCTTGGGCGCATAGGCAATGTTGAGCAGATCGGCATGAGGCGCTCCACGTTGCCGAAAGCACTCAAATATTGGCGAGAAAATAACATGTTGTAATGCTCGCTATCGCACATACGGCTGCGAACGTTTCCGATAGATTCAAATTTTAGATCGGAGACTATCATGCCAGCCAAGCGAAATTTTTCCTTATCCACGTTTATTGATTGCAAGGCAATACGGCAACTGGCCTTGGCGCTCTTTATCTCCGGCGCCTCGCTGGCAGCCGTGGCCGCCGGCAATCCGCAAGATGCGAATGCACGCTACCAGGCGGAACGGGCAACCTGCTTGAACGGACAATCGAACCAGGCGCGCGAGACCTGCCTGCGCGAAGCCGGCGCCGCTTTGCAAGAGTCGAAAAGAGGCCGCCTGAGCGACAACCCGGAGGCCGACCAAAAGAATGCCCTGTTAAGGTGCAACGCCTTGCCGGCCGACGACAGGGATGCGTGCCAGCGCCGCATAGCGGGTGAAGGCACGACGACCGGCAGCGTGCTTGACGGTGGCGTGCTGCGGGAATTGACTGTGCCGGATCGCAAATAGGCGTCATGCTTTTGAGTTGAAGCGGGCCGGCCAAAATCAAGCCGCGCGGCTTGCCGGCTGCGCGGTGTGGATATTGGTAAAAGCTCAATACATCAATCTTGGTGTATTGGGCTGCGGCTAAATGCCTATCTAAATGCGCATAAATTTTGAACTTGCGAAACGGCTGCGATGTCTTATACCATCAGCTCCATCGCAGGCGTCCGCATGGCTCCAAGGCAGGCGCGGCAGCTATTGTTCAATGCTGAGATGGGAATGCTGGTTTTACCACCTATTTTCAGGAGAGAAGAAAATGCGAATTTCCTTTCTCGGTGCAATAGTCCACGATCCCAATTCCAACAGCGTCATCATTCCAGTCGTCATTGATAACAAACTGACAAAATGCAATGTCACCAAGGAATGCCTGGATAATAAGTTCTACGCGGGGCCGCAACCGGAAGACCGGCTTGCGACTTATCGCGGCCATAAGGTCGAGATCCAGATAGCGCTCGCCCACAAGCTCAGGGCAACGGGACGCCGCAACGGCGTTACACTGTTGGCTGACGATTTTAACGATTAGATAATTCTTCATTATTGCAGGCCGGTATTCAACCGGAACAGCGGATAATATCGAGCATGCATATCAAACCTGTCATGTCCCGGCTGATCGCTCTTGGAGCGATCAGCCTTGCCTTGTGCGCCAGCATTGTACAAGCCGATGAAATCGATGTGATGAACTCGGGCGGCTTTACCGCTGCCTATAAATCCTTGCAGTCCAAATTTGAAGCGGCTACCGGCCATACGCTGGTAACCGCCTGGGGACCTTCCATGGGCAAGGCGCCGGAAGCGATTCCCAACCGCCTGCAGCGGGGCGAACCGGCCGATGTCGTGATCATGGTCGGTTATGCCTTGGACGAATTGATCAAGCAAGGCAGGGTGATTGCCGGCAGCCGCGTCGATCTGGCGGATTCCCGCATTGGCATGGCGGTCCGGAGAGGCGCCGCCAAACCGGACATCAGCACGGTGGCAGGCTTGAAGTCGGCCTTGCTAGGTGCGCAATCGATTGCCTATTCAGATAGCGCCAGCGGAGTCTATATCGAGCACGAGCTGTTCAAGAAGCTGGACATTGAAGAACAGGTCAAGCCGAAAGCCCACATGATCCAGAAAACCCCGGTCGCCGCACTGGTGGCCGGCGGCCAATACGAATTGGGATTCCAGCAGGTGAGCGAGATATTGCCGGTGCAAGGCGTCGATTTTGTCGCCAGGATCCCAGAGCAGGTCCAGAGCATCACCACTTTCGCGGCCGGCATTCCAGTGGGCGCCAAACATCCGGACGCCGCGCGCGCATTGATTCGTTACCTGGCTTCGCCCGAGGCGCGCGCCGACGTGATCAAGAGCGGCCTCGATCCGCGCCAGTGAGCTGCGCCGCGCGCAGGCACGCACTACGGATCAAACATTCATTCGCAAGCAGCGGCAATGGATTAACATGTGGTATCTGCCGACATGTATCCACTGCCCGTATCCGAGCCATATGAAATTACCGATCGCTATTGTCATAGGTTGCATCATCATTGCAGTTGCCATATTCCTGGGCCTTACCTACGACAAGCGCACCTGGATGGAGTCATGCACCAGCGGCAATGAACTTTTCCTCAAAGACCAGGCGACGCAAACCTGCGAGCTGCAATACGTCAAATCCAGGAAATAATTCGAGAGCGCGGACAGCTTGCCGGCGCCGCCGTGAAAAATTTCTTATCGCTCAGCCAGCGCCAGCTTGACCGCCAAGGCGCCAAACGCCGCCGCAAAACTGCGCCGCATCCAGGTCATGACATGCGGCCGCGATACCACGCGATCGCGCATCACGGCGGCAAACACGCCATAGCCTGAAAAAATCACGAAGGTGGCCAGCATGAAGGTGCCTGACAGTTCCAGCATGCGCAGCAGCGGATGCGTATCCTGGGGACTGACGAACTGAGGCAAGAACGCGACAAAGAAGATGGACAGCTTCGGATTGAGGATGTTGACGAGGACGCCATCGACGATCACGCGCAGGTCGGAGCGTTTGTCTTCGACGCGGCCCACCCGCAATGCGCCTTTCTCGCGCAAGGAACTCCAGGCCATGAACAGGAGATAGGCGATGCCCGCATACTTGACGGCGTTGAAGGCAAGCGCGCTGGCGTGCAGGATCGCGGCCAGTCCCAACATGGCGGCGCCGAGGTGCGGCAGGATTCCCAGCGTACAGCTGAAGGCGGCCAGGATGCTGGCCTTTGTTCCGCGCGACAGGCCGGCGGACAAGGTGTAGATCACGCCGGTGCCGGGCGATGCGACAATGATCAAGGTCGTCAGCAGGAATCCGAGTGTCATTGGCCGGTCCTCAGTGATGTGGTTTGCGGGCAGGATGGTTAATCGCGATTGCAAAGTCTATCATTGAAAACAGCTTTCGTATTCCGGGGCGTCATGGCGTGGGGAAATGCTGGGGAGGGGGCGCACAAGGGGGAAATGTATTGGCGCACACGCTGGCGATGGAAGCGTACCGCTGCTCCCAGTGTGGCTTGTTGCATGCCAGGCCTGAACTCCACCGGCCGATCCACATACGCATCAAATCGGTGGAAAGCGTCCAGCCCGGTTCAGGCAAGTCTTTCAACGCCAGGCGTGTTATTCAAAAGCCGTAAAACGGCTCTCGGGGCCTGGCACTCGTGATCGAGGTTCAGGGGTTTTGAATATTGGATGCCTGCTTGCCTTTCGGACCTTGGGTGACATCGAATGACACCTTCTGGCCTTCCTTGAGGGTCTTGAAACCTTCCATGTTGATCGCTGAGAAATGCGCGAACAGATCTTCGCCGCCATCGTCCGGCGTGATGAAGCCGAAACCTTTAGAGTCGTTGAACCACTTTACTGTACCTGTTGCCATGATGATCTTTCAAATGTGTGAGCTACGGGCCAAGGTTAGTAGCGCCAGGAAAATGCTTCTGTACGCTATTTAACATAGCGCCGAGGGTCGGGCCGAAAACAAGCTGCGTCCCGGCATCGATCAGTATCCTCCTAAATTTCTGTTTTTGCCAAGAGTGTTGCTGAAATAAATACAGATATCCAACTATTGGATACCTGCCGTCTGTCAGCGCACGTTCGCCAGCGATTCCAGAAACTGTCCGCACCACCAGTGCACATCGTACTTGCGCACATTTTCCAGCAGCGCCGCGTGGCGCGCCTGGCGTTCTGCCAGCGGCATTTGCAGGGCGCGCTGGATGGCCTGCGCCGTGCCGGGAATGTCATAGGGATTGACCAGCAGCGCCTCTTTCAGCTGCTCGGCGGCGCCGGCGAAACGCGACAGCACCAGCACGCCCGGATCGGCGGCATCCTGCGCCGCGATGAACTCCTTGGCGACCAGGTTCATGCCGTCGCGCAGCGGCGTCACCAGCGCGACGTCGCAAGCCTGGTACAAGCCGGGCAGCCGGCGCCGCGCCACGGCGCGATGGATGTACCGGATCGGCATCCAGTCGAGGTCGCCGTAGTTGCCGTTGATGGCGCCGCACAGGCTTTCCAGTTCATGCTGGATGTCGCTGTAGGCGTCGACATCTTCGCGGCTGGGTGCTGCTATCTGCAGCAAGGTCGCACTGTGCCGGTTCTCCGGGTATTCCTTGAGCAGCTCGCCGAAGGCGCGGATGCGTTGCGGCAGTCCTTTTGAATAATCGAGGCGGTCAACCCCGATCAGCAGCCGCCGGCGCGAATATTCGCGGCAGGTGGTTTCATAGGTTTCCTGCGACTCGCGCGCCCGTCCCAGGCGATGAAAGTCGTCGATGTCGATGCCGATCGGAAACGCGCCGGCCTGCACCGTGCTGTTGAAGGCGCGGAACTGGCCGACGCCGACGGTTTCAGCAGTGGCCTCGGCTTTCACGTAGTGAGCGAAATTCAGCAGGTCGGCCTCGCTCTGGAAACCCACCAGGTCGTAGGCAAACAGGGCGCGCATCAGCCATTCGTGCGATGGGATCGCCGCCAGGATCTGCTGCGGCGGCAGCGGGATATGCAAAAAGAAGCCGATCTTGTTGCCGCAGCCCATGGCGCGCAGTTCCGCCGCCAGCGGGATCAGGTGATAGTCGTGGATCCAGATCAGGTCGTCCGGTTTCAGCAGCGGCATCAGCTTGCGCGCGAACAGGTGGTTGACGCGGCGGTAGCCGCTCAGGTAGCCGGACTCCAGGTTGGCCAGGTCCAGCCGGTAATGGAATATCGGCCACAGCACGCCGTTGGCGTAGCCGCGGTAATACGCATCGTGGTCCTCCTGGCACAGGTCCATTTCGGCCAGCGTCACCGGCCCGGCTTGGTGCACGTGCAGTTCGCCTTCGCCGGGCGTGCCGTCCTTGACTACCGCACCGCTCCAGCCGAACCACAGGCCGCCGGTTTTCTTGAGGGTTTCGCCCAGCGCCACCGCCAGACCTCCTGCCGCGGGTTTGCGCGGATCGGCGAGTCGGTTGGATACTACGACCAGGCGGGACATGGGCGGATTCCTTTCTTGTTGTGGATGAAGGCAGTAGTCGAAAGATGTTCAGATGGCGCTCTCCCAGGCTGCAGACAGGCGCATGGCGCAGTTGATGATGCCGACCATGGAGTAGGTCTGTGGAAAGTTGCCCCACATCTCGCCGGTGACCGGATGCGTGTCTTCGGATAGCAGGCCGAGGTGGTTGCGGGTCGCCAGCATGGTCTCGAAAATCTCGCGCGCCTGTTCTTTGCGGCCTATGCGCGCCAGCGCGTCGATGCGCCAGAAGGTGCAGATGTTGAACGCGGTTTCGGGCCGGCCGAAATCGTCAGGCGCTTCATAGCGCCGCATGTAAGGGCCGTCGCACAAATATTTTTCCAGGGCGTCGACGGTGGCGATGAAACGTTTGTCGGTCGGCGCAACCAGGCCGACTTCCACCATCAGCAGCACGCTGGCGTCGAGATCGCGGCCGCCGAAACTCTCGGCATAAGCCTGGCGCTCCTCGTTCCAGGCTTCGCTCAGGATGCGCTGGCCGATGGTTGCGGCGCGCTCCTGCCAATAGCGGGCGCGTTCGGGGAGTTCCAGCTTGGCGGCAATCTTGCCCAGGCGGTCGCAGGCGGCCCAGCTCATCAGTGCCGACGAGGTATGGATGCGCGAACGCGTGCGCAGCTCCCACATGCCGGCGTCCGGCTGGTCGTACAAGGTGAAGGCGCGTTCGCCGCAGGCTTCCAGATGCTGGAACTGTTCAACGCCGGAACGGTGCAGCAGGCGCTCATCGTGGAACGACTGCGCCGCGCCGAGCACGATATTGCCGTAGACGTCGTGCTGGAAATGCTCGTAAGCCTGGTTGCCGACGCGCACCGGTGCGTGATTGCGATAACCGGGCAGGTGGTCCAGGGTTATTTCCGGCAACGCTTCTTCCAGGCCGATGCCGTACAAGGGCTGTACATGGCCGCCGGCGCTCCTGACCACGACATTGCCGAGCCAGCGCAGATAGTCTTCCATGGTGCCCAGTTCGGACAGGCTGTTGAGCGCGCGCACCACAAAAAACGCGTCGCGCAGCCAGCAATAGCGATAGTCCCAGTTGCGCGCGCTGCCTGGCGCTTCCGGCACGCTGGTGGTCATGGCCGCGATGATTGCGCCGGTGTCTTCGCACAGCGATAGCTTGAGGGTGATCGCGGCGCGGATCACGGCGGCCTGCCATTCCAGCGGCGTCGCCAGGGCGCGGCTCCAGCTGCGCCAGTAAGCCAGGGTCTCCTGCTCGAAGGTGCGGGCGGTGTCGCCGATGCCGTTGAGCAGGGTTTCGTCCGGTCCCAGGATAAAGTTGTAAGGGCGGCTGACGACGAACGCGGTTTCCGCCAGCAGGTAGCTGATGGGCGCGTCGGTGTTCAGGCGCAGGGTTTGTTCCGAGCCGACATAGCGCAGGTGGTTGCTGCCGCGCGTGATGACAGGTATCTCGCGGCCCCAGTCGAAGCGCGGCCGCAGCAATACGCGCAGGCGCGGCGCGCCGCTCAGCGGATGCAGGCGGCGCACCAGGGTCAGCGGGCGGAAGTAGCGGCCGCGGCTGGGAAAGCGCGGAGCGAAGTCGGTAATCTCCACGCCTTGCCCCAGGGTGTCGAACAGGCGCGTGTGCAGCACGGCGGTGTTCGGTTCATACCACTGTTCGCTGTGGGAAAAATTCTCCAGCTGGAAACTCCACAAGCTGCCGTCTTCGCTGGGATCGAGCAAGGCGTTGAACACCGGGTCGCCGTCGAAGCGGGGCAGGCAGCACCAGACTACGCGCCCTAGCTTATCGATCAAGGCGTTCAGCGCGCAATTGCCGACGACGCCGAGGTCGAGAGAGGAGGTGGAGGGTATTGCGCCGTCTTCGATCACTGCGGCAGCGGCCAACGTTTCTGCGGGTGGCTTGGTCATGATTTCCTTCGACTTTATCGTTGTTCCAGAACTTGCGCCAGCATGCTGCGTACCGCAGCGGGGCTGGCGATACGCGCGCGCGCCAGGCTGGCGCCGTCGCCGACCTTGATGCCGAGGCCGCCTGCCGGTTCCGACTGGACCCAGGCAAAACCGATTTCATCCGTGATGTCGTCGCCGATGAATACCGGGCGGCGGCCGGTAAACGGCGCTTCCTCCATGAAGGCGGCAATCGCCTTGCCTTTGTCGGCGTCGGCGGCCTTGGCTTCGACCACCATGTTGCCGCGCAATAGCGAAAATCCTCGCTCATGGGCCAGGGCTTCGCTCATTGCCTCTACGCAGATCTGTTCCAGGTGCGGAGCGCGCCGGTAATGCAAGGCCAGCGCGCCGCGTTTTACTTCCAGCAGCAGGCCTGCATGCTGCACCGTCAGCGGTTGCAGGCAGGCCAGCAAGCGTTCGATGTCGGGGACCGTCAGTTGCGTCATGCGGCCGTCGGCGCTGCGGCGCTCGGCGCCGTGTACGCCAGCCACGGGCAAGCGCAGCGGTGCAAGAAAATGGTCGATCTGCTTTAACGGGCGGCCGCTGACAATGGCCAGCGCTCCGTTTGCAGCATGTTGGAGCCGTTGCAAGGTTGTTATCAAATCCGGCGGCAGCACCACGCTTTCGGGCAGCGGGGCAAAATCGACCAGGGTATTGTCGAAGTCCAGAAACAACGCGTCAGCGGCAAAGTCGTAGTCACGATTTTGTGGAGGCATGTTATGTATGGCGGCAGAATGCCGGAATAGTTCCATGACGAAAGTGACAAATGATAATTTGTCATCAAGGCCAGGCTGGAGAGGTGCTCGGAAAACTGGGCGGCAGTGCTGCCGATACGCCGTCCCGGCTTAATACAGCCGCGTTTTCATGACTTCGGATTCCATCGCTGCATTGCGCTCTTCGCTGGCTTCGATGGGATCGACTATGTCGTCGCTGAGCGCCGCCGCGCGCTCCGCGGCCGCGATGGCCGGATCCAGGCCGTCGCCGAATTCTTCCTCGTCGTCGCCCGGCGGCTCCAGCATGTCTTTCAGCATGGCGCTCAGCTCCGGCGTATCCCACGGCTCGCCATGGCGTTTTTTTACCGTGATGTAGTGCCGCACTTCTGCATCTTGCTCCGGAGTCAACGGCAGTCCCCGGAAACTGCTCTTGGGATCAATGTCGGTCATGATGTCACTCCCGTGTTGCGCTGGCTGGCGTGGCGTCGCATGGCTTGCGAAACACCACACTAGGAGTGTAGACCTATTGCGCGCGCTAGTGGGAGCCTTCGGCGGTTTTATCGCGCCGCATCCGCCGCCCGCGGCCGGGCTTAAAGTTTTGGAATCCGGATGCGGCTGACCATCAGGGCCCCGGACACGGCAAACATCAGCGCCAGCGGGTGGAACTGGAAGCCGGCGACATACACCACGCCCAGCCACAGCTGTTCGCCCACGGCGTCGTGCCAGGCAGCGGCGGCCAGCACCATGACCAGCAGCAGGGAAGTCGGGATCGGCGTGCCTTCGAAATATTTCACTTTGTCGCCGCCTTCGGCAAGCTTTTCGGAAGTGACGTTGTAGCGCGCCAGCCGCGAGACGCCGCAAGCGACAAAAAACACCAGGATGATGCGGTCCACCAGTCCCTGCATGCCGCAGCCGTAGGCGATGATTGCCGGGGCCACGCCAAACGAGATGATGTCGGCCAGCGAATCCAGTTCGCGTCCCATGGCCGAGCTTTGAGCGCGCCAGCGGGCGATGCGGCCATCCAGCACGTCGAACACCAGTGCCGCCGGAATCAGGCTGCACGCCAGCAGCAGGTGCAGCACTTCGCGCGTCTGCAGGTAAGTCATCACGGAAAACAGGGAACCGACTCCGCAGAACGCGTTGCTGAGCGTGAACCAATCGGCGAGATGGAATTCACGTATCATCGAAAAAGGCTTAGGTCTGGTCATTGATTCAATCCGGATGTGATAAAAAAGTAGGGGCAATCAATTGCCCGCACCAAATTTATCACATACGGCGCGCCAATCCGAAGCTGAATCTCCGATCTAGCGCGATGCGACCTTGATAAGCGCCGGCTGGGCGCGGTACACGGCTGGAAACAGGCGTTTCAGGTCGTCGATCTTCGGCAGGTCGTTGACCACGATATAAGGATAGCTCGGGTTGTGCACCAGGAAATTCTGATGATATGGCTCGGCAGGATAGAAACCGTTGAAGGGCTCTACCCGTGTCGCCAGCGCCTTGCCGAATACCTTGCTTTTATCTATCTGCCCGACATACGCCAGCGCCACCTTGCGCTGCATCTCGTTGGCGGGAAACACGGCAGACCGGTACTGGGTGCCGGAATCCGGACCCTGGCGATTCAGCTCGGTCGGATCGTGGGCAACCGAGAAAAATATCTGCAGCAGCTTGCCATAAGTGACCTGGGCAGGATCGTAGGTGATCTGCACGGATTCCGCATGCCCGGTATCGCCTTCGCTGACGCGTTCGTAGCGGGCTGTATCGCGGCTGCCGCCGGCGTAGCCGGACACTACGTCCGTCACGCCGCGCACATGCTGGAACACGCCTTGCACGCCCCAGAAGCAGCCGCCGGCGAACACTGCCGTTTCCGAGTGCGCCGCGGCGGACACCGGTTCGTCGCTGGCAGGCGGCGGCACGACCTGGGCCGCCTCCGACGAGAATGCGGGAGCCAGGCCAAGCAGCAATGCCAGCCCGAGTCCGCACGCCGTCAGCAACCCCTTGGCCCAGAGCGCCATGGTTGCCGGTTGCCTTGTTTCAGTTGATAAGTTTTCCATGACGCCCATCCTCTTCGATATGATCGGTTTTTGCGGAGCTGATGGTTAGTCGGCGATGCCTGGATTTCCTTACGGGGGTGCGCACGATATGCGTAGATTTCCAGGCCTCAGCTTACACCCAGGCTGGAATACCGACTGCGCCCGCGGCGCTCGATGTTGCTTTGCCAATTCTTCCATGGCAACATGCTTTGGTCATTTTGGGTTTGTTGTCTGGAAGAGAGCGTATGACAGAATTAAAGTTAAGACCGCCTGTCGCAGCCGATTACGCCGCGATCGCTGGATGGATCCCTGATGCCGCGGCGTGCGCGCGCTGGGCCGGTCCGCAGCTGGCGTATCCGTTCGACGCCGGCGCGCTGCCCCGGTTGCTGGCGGTGGAGCACGGCGCCAGCTACGCGCTCCATGACGCGCATGCCGACCTGCTGGGGTTCGGCCAGTATCGGCTGCGCCAGCCGGGCACGGCGCATCTGTGCCGCATTATCGTGGCTCCGGCGGCGCGCGGCAAAGGCATGGGCAAGGCGCTATGCCGCCTGCTGATCGACGAAGCGCGCCATGCCACTGCAGCGCAGGCCGTGACGCTGCGCGTTTATCGCGACAACCTTGCCGCCTTCGCGATCTATTCTGACCTGGGGTTTGTCCCGACCGCTGCCGAATCGGACGCCGAAGTACTCATGATGCGATTGACGCTCAAGGCCTGACCGCCGACGGCTGTTGCGTGGCACGCAGGAATGCCGCCCTGAGCCTGGCGTTGACCGGTTCCGAATAGAAGCGGGCGACAAGGCCGGCGACGATTGCCGAGACCGCCAGGAACAGCGCCAGCAGCGGCAGTTTGTAGGCATGGCCCATGGTCCCGCGCGGCATGACGCTGCGCATCAGTCCAAGTACGATGATGTGGAACAGGTACAGCTCGTAGCTATGCCTGCCCAGCCAGCGCACTCCGGCGAGCAGGCGGTTGCTGCGCAGCCAGGCGGGCGTGGCGCGGTTGCCGGATCCGGCCAGCAGTACCGCGGTGCCGGCCGCGACCAGGCTGAAGCCAAACACCTCATGGCCATTGATGCCGCGCACATAAGTGATGGCAACCAGGCAGGCCGCGACGGCCTGGACTACCGCTCCGGTTTTCCCCTGCAAACTGTTCCGGCCCGCAAACAAGGCTGCGCAGCAGCCAAAGGCCACGGCGTCGAAACAGGCTGCATAGGCATACATGAAATAGATTTCATCGGTGGCGTGGAAGCTGCGGTAAACCGGGCCGGCCACAATCGCCAGGATCCATATCGAAGCGATCGCCCATTCCCGTTTCAAGCCGAAGCAGAGCACAGGAAAAACAAGGTAGAACACCTCTTCCACCGACAGCGACCAGTAGATGTTCATCGCATAGTTGAAATACCAGGCATGCTGCATCAGCACGTTGTGCCAGAAGGTCAGGACAGACAGGACCGCGAGCGGATAGCCGACATCCGGCCAGCCGTCCGCGGACGAATTCATGAATGCCGGCTGGCCGAGCAAGCCCAGGATGACGATAGCGGCAAGCGCGACCAGCAGGCAGGGGACGATCCGCGACAGGCGGAAGATATAGAAGCTGCGGATATCGATATTGCCAAGGCTGCCGTAGCGTTTGACCGCAGTCGATGTGATCAGGTAACCGGAAATCGCAAAAAACATCGTGACCCCATAGTTGCCGTTAACCGCAACCGCCTTGATGGCTTCCCTGGACAACAGCAGGTTGAGCGGGCTGTCGGCAAGTCCGTAGGACAAATGGAAGTGGAGGATGAGGACCAGGAAGATGGCAATTCCTCTGAGCAGGTCTATTCTGAAATTGCGCGAATCATCAAGAGCCATTGGGATTTTCATTTTCCAGGACGATCGGAACTGCCGGACCGGCAAACATCATAAACTTAATTTGCGATGACAGGCGGCGGCAGCAAATGCAATTGCGCGTATTGCAGCAGCATGATGGTCTTGCCGTCGGCGATCTCACCGCTGCCTATCATTTGCAGCGCCTGTTCCAGCGGCAGTTCCAACACCTGGATATCTTCGCCCTCCGCATGCAGGCCGCCGCCATCGCTGACGCGCGATCCTGGATCATATTCGGCCACGAAAAAATACAGTTTTTCGGTGACGGAACCCGGGCTCATGAAGGCTTCGAATATTTTGCGCACATCCGTCACCCGATAGCCGGTTTCTTCTTCCGCTTCTGCCTTGATGCGCTCCTCGGGACTGGCCTGGTCCAGCAGCCCGGCTGCGGTTTCAATCAGGAAACCGTCATGGCCGTTGCCATAGGTGGGGAAGCGGAACTGGCGGATCAGGATCACGCTGCGCCGTTCGCGGTTGTACAGCAGGATGGTGGCGCCGTTGCCGCGGTCATAGGTTTCGCGCGTCAGGGTTTGCCAGCTGCCGTCGCTGCGGCGGTAATCGAAGGTGGTTTTCTGCAGCAGGTACCAGTCGTTCGACAATACTTCAACGTTACGGATCTTGATTCTGTGATCTTGCACGGCGGATCTCCTGTTGGTGTTGCATCGGGCTTGCGTTCGGGGAATTTATCATGCAATATCGTTAAATATCAAGAAAAAACGTGCAAAGCCATGTGTGAAAAATTATGCTGACCCTGCAACGCAAGCAACATTTGCTGGAAATCCTGAAGCGCGACGGACAGATCGTCGCCAAGTCGTTGAGCGAACAGCTCGGGCTGTCGGAAGACACTATCCGGCGCGACCTGCGCCAGCTGGCGAAGGAGGGGCTGCTGCAGCGGGTCCATGGCGGCGCCTTGCCGGCATCCTCGGCGATGGCTCCTTTCGCTGAGCGGCAGCAGATTTCAAGCGATGCCAAATCCGCCATCGGCCGCGCCGCTGCCGCCATGATCCAGCCGGGGCAGGTGGTGTTCATCGATGGCGGCACCACCGCGGTGCAGCTGGCGCGGCAGCTGCCGCCTGCGTTGCGGGCAACGGTGGTGACGCACAGCCCGTCGGTCGCGCTGGAGCTGGTTGAGCATGCCCACATTGACGTGATCATGATCGGCGGCCGCCTGTTCAAGCACTCGATCGTCAACGTCGGAGCGAACGCAATCGACGCCATCGGCCAGATCCGTGCCGACCTGTATTTCATGGGGGTGTGCAGCTTGCATCCCGAAGCGGGCATCAGCACCGGCGATTATGAAGAAGCGTGCGTCAAGCGTGCGTTGTGCATCGGGGCTGTGAAGACGGTGGTGCTGGCGTCGCCGGAAAAGCTGGATACCGCATCGGCTTACCAGATAGTGCCGCTGGCTCAGGTCAGTGAAATCGTGGTCAATGCCGGGGTGGCGGAAGCCTTGATTGTTCCGTATCGGAAAATGGGAATAACCGTCACCCTGGCATAATCGAATCCATGCATTACATCGACCTTCCTGATTTCGTGCATGAACTTGTTGCCCTGCGCCCGTTGAGTCGCGCAGACGGCGCCGCGTGGTACGCATATCTGACCATGCCGCACGTGCTCGACCATACGAGCTGGGACTTGCGCTCGATGGATGACCTGATGCAGAAATTCGATGCTTTGGAGTCGTTGGACCCAGCTTCAGAGATTCGCCTGGCAATTGTTCGGCGCGACTCCGGTGCGTTGGTCGGTACTATCGGTTTTCACAGCATTTCGCTGCCGCACAAGACTGTCGAAATCGCCTACGATCTTGCGCCGGCTGTCTGGGGCAAAGGTATCGCGCCGGCGGCATGCAATGCCGTGGCGGAGTGGGCCTTCTCGTACCTTGGCGCGGTCCGGGTCCAGGCCACCGTACTTGATTCAAATACGCGTTCTGTCAGGGTATTGGAGAAAT
The DNA here is from genome assembly GCF_059418905.1 of Collimonas sp. GW821-FHT07E08. Classification (NCBI taxonomy): domain Bacteria; kingdom Pseudomonadati; phylum Pseudomonadota; class Betaproteobacteria; order Burkholderiales; family Oxalobacteraceae; genus Collimonas; species Collimonas sp. GW821-FHT07E08. The sequence goes on from NZ_JBWKQR010000001.1 coordinate 157,770, forward strand.
GCGGTTTTCAATGTGAAGGGCTGCTGCGCAGTTTTCGCATGGTGCGCGGTCATCCGCGGAATTTTTGGATTTATTCACGCCTCGATCCGCGTGTCGCAGCAGCCTGAATGGCGTTAGTCGTAGTCTTCTGAGCCATCGTCGGCGAGTACCATCGCCGCGTTGTCGCCTAACAAATAACGCGGTCCCGCGCCGCGCCGTTTTGCGGCATCGTCGGGATTGTATAGCGCACATTTTTTCAGCGAAAGACAGCCGCAGCCGATGCACGAGGTAAGCTGGTCGCGCAGCGCGGTCAGCGTGTCTATGCGTTGCTGCAGCAGCGGGTGCCAGGAGCGCGAGAGCCGTTCCCAATCCTGTCTGGTCGGTGTGCGTTTTTGCGGCAGCGTGGAGAGGGCGTCCTTGATTTCCTCGAGGCTGAGGCCTACCGTCTGCGCCACGCGGATGAAGGCGACCCGGCGCAGTACGTCACGCGAGAACTGGCGCTGCCGTCCGCTTTCGCGCGTGCTGCTCAGCAATCCCTGTTCTTCATAGAAGCGCAAGGCGCTGGCGGCCACGCCTGAACGTTTCGCCAGTTCGCCGATGGTGATCAGTATCTCGCTCATCAGATGTTCCCGAAATGTCATTGGCTTCAAGTTTACTTGAACTTTGTGCTGCCTGTCCGAGGCTGCTCCGGGCGACGCAATGCGGCGTGGATGATCTGTGCTAAATTTTGCATTCGACGTATATCGCCATGCAGGGCAGGGAGTACTGAATTGAGTGAAAAAACCACCTCAGTGAATGCCGAAGGGGTATTCGAACCATTCCATGTCAGCAGCGTGCCATGGGAAGAAGCTTCACGCGGGAAGCGTTTTGGCATGCGTTTCCAGCACCTGAGTTCATTCGGCGGCGGTTCCCAGCTGAGCGTGTCGATGGAGGTGCTGGAGCCCGGCAAGCAAGCCAACCAGTCGCATTACCACCTGCTTGAAGAGGAGCACCTGTTCATCCTTGAAGGCAGCCTCACTTTGCAGCTCGGCGCCAAGAGCTACGAACTGTCGCCCGGGCACTATGCCTGTTTTCCGGCAGGCCAGAAAGTCGGCCATTGCCTGGTCAACCACACATCCGCGCCTTGCCGCTACCTGGTGCTAGGCAATCCGCAGCGCAACGACGTGGCGGTGTTTCCGGAAACGGGGCGGGTCAGCGTGAGGCTGACAGGAGAAAGTTATCGCCAGTCAGCCACCATGGAGTATTGGGATGGCGTCGATATCAACCAGCCGGCGCGGGCGCCCGGCGCCGGCTGAAACCGGCGGTGTCTTTGGAGCCAGGCTGCTGATTTAACCTAGCATTTGGTGAAGAACATTTTGGTCTTGGCGTCTTTGCGTTCCTTGTCTATCCATTCCTTGGTCTGGACCGGGCTTTGCTGCGCACCGGTCCGCCCGGCGCGGGCGATACGTTCATCGTCCATCCTGTCGAGTTCGCTGATGCGCTCCTGCAGGCGCCGGCATTCTTCGGCGGCTTGCGGTTTTGCGGTATCCAGCGATGCGCGCGGGCCGGCTTCCTGCGCCTGGGCGGCGGCAAGGCTGGCCGCCGCCAGCAGTGTGGCAGCGGCGAGGATTTTGTGGATTGTCATGGCTGTCGTCAAGTTGATGCTCCTGTGAATCCAGGCGTAGGCCTTGCCTTTGCCTGTTGTCGTATGGCGTAGTGGTTAGCGGTGATGGCGGTCGTTGTCGCGGCGGTCGTAGCCGCGATGGTCATCGCCGCGGTGATGATCGCGCCGGCCGTCATATCCGCCGCGATAGTCGCCGCCGCGCTGCCAGCCGCCACGGCGCAGTTCCCAGCCGTGCCGCCCCTGGCGCCATTCCGGCCGATTATACATATAGCCGTTGCGTGATCTCTCCCAGTGGCCGCCGGACCAGACATGGCGGCGGCCGTCCCAATTCCAGTATCCGGGCGCCCACATGTAGCCGTAGCGCGGCGGCGGCGCCACTTCGTACCTTGGCGGTGGCGGCGGGGTGCCGATGATGATGTTGACGCCGACCTGCGCCATGGCCTGGGTTGGCAAGACCGCGGCAGCGCCGGCGGCGACAAGGGCAATTGCGCAGAGCAAACGTTTCATGGTTTTTTTCTAATGTTGTTGGGCTGCGCTAACTATACCTGTGAATGTTTACCCGCCAAGCAATGATGCAATTAATTACATCCATTTTGAGACTGACGCGGGTCAGGTTCAAGCAAGGCCGAATGCCGGCCATCGCCAGCGGCGCTTCCAATGGCGAGATGAAAGGCAGGCAGGGGAGCGGTTCCGCCAGATTCGGCGATTGCAGCGGCGCCGGCGGCGAACGTCGGCTCTCGTGTGCGGAGAATCCCCCTTTGTCAGGATTTTGTCAGCTTTCCTTCAGGTTCCTGACAGGATAGCCCGGTAGCCTGTGCGGGTCCCAGTTTGGTGGGACTGAATCCACCTTCGGAGCTGCGGCGGGGGGGGGGGGGGGGGGGGGGGGGA
>NZ_JBWKQR010000001.1:160249-331817 GCF_059418905.1 Collimonas sp. GW821-FHT07E08
TGCGGATTTGGGGCGGCGGCGTCCTGGGCGTCCCCCCCCACGCAAGCTCCCTGCGCCGCTCTTCGGCCGCGCTGACCCAAACCGGTGCCGCCGGCAGTGTCCGGCAACTATCCCGGTTGAAAAAAAACATTCCGCCTTCTGCGTGGCGATCTAGCCAGGGGCTGACGTGAACCACAATCTCTTAACACGAGCACGATCATGAACAAGAATATTTTCCGGCGAAAACCCCTGATGACTCTCGCCATCGTCATCCTGATTGCCGGCCGGCTGGCCTTCGTCGTATTCGACAGCAAGGCGTCCGCCGGCGCTGCCGGCGCGGAACCGGCTCCTGCTTTCACCAGGCAAGGCGAACGCATCACGGTCCCGGAACATTCGCCGTTGCGGCAGCGCCTTGCCGTGCAAACGGTGGCGGCGCTGGATGCGGCGCATGCGCTGGAACTGCCGGCGCAGGTGGAGGCGGATCCTGCCCGCACCGTCAATATCGTGCCGCCGGTGGCCGGCAAGGTGCTGGAGCTGAAGGTCGGCCTTGGCGACCGCGTGCGCAAGGGGCAGCTGCTGCTGGTGATGACTTCCGGCGATTTTGCCCAGGCTAGCGCCGAGCTGCAAAAGACCCGCGATGCGCTGCAGCTGGCCAAGCGCGCGCTGGAGCGGCAGCGCGGCGTGCAGCAGGCTGGCGCCGGAGCGGCCAAAGATCTGGAGCAGGCAGAAAGCGCTTATGTCCAGGCCCAGGCTGAATTCGCCAGCGCCGATACCCGGCTCAAATCGCTGAGCGCCGGCGGCGCAAGTGCCGCCGACCGCAGCGGCCAGCGCCTCAACCTGGTTGCGCCGAACGCTGGCAGCATCACTGAATTGGCTGTCAGCGCAGGACAGTCGGCCAACGATACGAACGCCGTCCTGATGACGATCGCCAACCTGGAGAATGTCTGGATCACCGCCAACGTGCCGGAAAACATGCTGTCGTCGATCAAGAAAGGGCAGGCGGCCAGCATCAGTTTGCCGGCTTATCCCGGTGAACGGTTCCAAGGCAAGGTGTCGTTCGTCAGCGACGTGCTGCAGGCCGATACGCGCCGGGCGCTGGTGCGTATCAGCGTGCCTAATGCGGACGGCAGGTTCAAGCCGAACATGTTTGCCAATGTGTCTTTTGCCGTGGCCCAGGCTACGGCGCCGGCGGTGCCGCCGTCGGCGCTGCTGATGAATAACGAAAACACCACGGTATTCGTCGAAGTGGCGCCCTGGACGTTTGTCCGCCGCGCCATAGAAACCGGCAGCCAGGAGGACGGCAGCGTGCGCATCCAGAGCGGACTGCAGGCCGGCGAGCGCGTGGTGACCAAGGGCGGAGTGCTGCTCAATGATTAACAACGTCGTCCGTTACTGCCTGCAGAAGCGCTATGCCGTCATCCTGGTGACATTGATGGTGACGCTGTTCGGCTATTATTCCTGGACCCGGATGGCGGTCGAGGCGTATCCCGAGCTGTCCGATGTCACTGCCCAGGTGACGACCCAGGCGCCGGGCTTGGCCGCTGAGGAAATCGAGCAGCAGATCACCATCCCGCTGGAGCGCCAGCTGAGCGGTACGCCTGGCCTGGTGCATATGCGTTCGTCAAGTACTTTCGGCTTGTCGCTGATCACGCTGACATTCAAGGACGGCGCCGAAGATTACTGGCAGCGCCAGCGCGTCACCGAACGCATGACGCAAGCGGCGCTGCCGGCCGGCATAACGCCCAGCCTGGATTCGGTGACCAGTCCTGCCGGTGAAATCTACCGCTACACGCTGGAGTCCGACAGCAAGAACCTGATGGAGCTGTCGGAGATCCAGCGCTGGATCGTGATTCCTGAACTGCAGCAGGTGCCTGGCATCGCCGAAGTCGGCAATTTCGGCGGCCTGACCATGGAGTACCAGCTGGAAGTCGACCAGAAGCAGCTGGAACGTTTCGACGTTTCCCTGTCCGACGTGACTACCGCCATCAGCAACAACAACGCCAACGCCGGCGGCAGCCGCATCACGCGCGGCGAGCAGGGCTATGTGGTGCGCGGCATCGGCTTGATGCGCAGCCTGACCGATCTCGGCAACGTGGTGGTCAAGCAGACCAACGGCGTGCCGGTGCTGGTGCGCGACCTGGGCAAGCTGCAATACAGCCACCAGGAAAGGCAGGGCATCCTTGGCAAGGACAATAATCCCGACACCATCCAGGGCGTGGTCAAGCTGCTGAAATACCAGAACGCCTCGGAAGTCATCAAGGGCGTGCACGCCAAGGTGGACCAGCTGCAAACGCAGCTGGCGGCCATGGATGTCAAGATCGTGCCGTACATCGATCGCGACGACCTGATCCAGCTCACCATACACAAGGTCGGCCATACCGTCATGGAAGGCATCGGCCTGGTCTGCATCGTGCTGATCCTGTTTCTCGGCAGCCCGCGCAGCGCGCTGGTCGCCGCCGTGACCATTCCGCTGGCGCTGGTGACGGTCTTCATCATGATGTACCTGACCAAGATGCCGGCCAACCTGTTTTCGCTGGGAGCGATCGATTTCGGCATCATTGTCGACGGCGCGATCGTGGTCACCGAAGCGATCTTGCGGCGGCGCGAAGCGCGGCCTGAAGCGGAACTGACCGAGACCGACGTGCGCGACGCCACTACCGAGGTGATCCGGCCGATTTTCTTTGCCACCCTGATCATCATCGTCGCCTATCTGCCGCTGTTCGCTTTCGAGCGCGCCGAAGGCAAGCTGCTCTCGCCCATGGCTTTCACCGTAGCCTATGCCTTGATCGGGGCTTTATTGTGCAGCATCGTGCTGGTGCCGGGACTGGCCTACATGGCTTTGCGCAAGCCGCGCCGGATTTTCCATAACAAGCCGCTGGAATGGCTGGGCGCCGCTTACCGCAAAACCCTGGGCCGCCTGCTGAACAATCCTGCGGTTTCCTATGGTGTCGGGGCGGCAGCGCTGGCCGGCGTCATCGTGCTGGGCGCGGCTACCGGCCGCGAATTCATGCCGAACCTGGATGAGGGGACGCTATGGCTGCAGGTGCAGATGCCGTCCGGCCTGTCGCTGGAAAAAGGCAGCGAAATGGCCAGCGAATTGCGGCGTACGCTGCTGGAGTTTCCTGAAGTGTCTTATGCGGTTACCCAACTGGGCCGCAGCGACGACGGCACCGATCCCTGGACGCCGTCGCACATGGAAGTGCCGGTGGGCCTGAAGCCCTACGGCACCTGGGCCAGCGGCGAAACCAAGGAACAGTTCGTGCGCCGGCTCAACGCCCGGCTGTCGCAGCTGCCCGGCTTTTCGATCGGCATCAGCCAGCCGATCAGCGATGGCGTCAACGATGCGGTGGGCGGCGCCCACAGCCCTCTGGTGATTCGCGTGTACGGCGACGATTTCAAGGAGCTGCGGCGCATCGGCAGCCAGATCGTTGAAGTGTTGAACGGCGTGCCGGGATCGGCTGATGTGGCGATCTTCCAGGAGCCGCCGGTGCCGCAGGTGGCGATCGATATCGACCGTGCCGCCGCCGCTCGCCTCGGCATCAACGTCGCCGATGTCGCCAGCCTTATCCAGACAGGCATCGGCGGCGCGCCGGTGACCCAGCTGTACCTGGGTGACAAGGTGCATAACGTCACGGTGCGTTTCCCCGTGAGCAGCCGCAACAACCCGGAGGCGCTAGGCGAATTGCTGCTGACTGCGGCCGGCGGCGCGCGCATTCCCTTGTCGCAGGTGGCGCATATCCGCACCACCACCGGCGAGAGCACCATCGCCCATGAAAATACGCATCGCCAGCTGACCGTGCGGCTCGACTATGCGGACCGCGACCTGCTGTCGTACTACAAGGATGCGCAGGCGCAGGTAGCGCAGAAAGTCCATTTCGACAAAACCAGATACCGCCTCGAATGGGCCGGCCAGTTCGAGAACCAGGAACGCGCGCAGTCGCGCCTGATACTGGTGTTCGGCCTGGTGCTGGGATTGATGGCGGTCATCCTATATGCAGGGTTCGGCAAGTTGCGCCAGGCGCTGCTGGTCCTGGGCGTGGTGCCGCTGGCGGCGCTGGGCGGCCTGATTGCGCTGCGCGTCACCAACGGCACCATCAACGTCGCAACCGGCGTCGGTTTCATCGCCTTGTTCGGGGTGGCGGTGCAGAACGGCATCATCATGGTTTCCAATATCAACCGCGTCAGGCGCCAGGGCATGGCCTTGCTGGACGCGGTCCTGGCCGGCGCCTACGAACGTTTCCGGCCGGTGCTGATGACGGCCGCCGTAGCGTCGGTGGGCATGTTGCCGGCAGCCCTGGCTACCGGCGTCGGCACCGACGTCCAGCGTGGCCTGGCGACCGTGGTGGTGGGCGGCCTGGTTGTCGCCACCATGCTGACGCTGTTCATCCTGCCGGCCTTCTATTATTCGCTGGAGAGCTGGATTGAAAAACGGCGCGGGATCAGCAAGGAAAATGACGGCCGCTAGCGCGCAACCGACCACATCTTGAGCAGGTGAAAAATGAATGCAATCAAATTGAAACTACAGATGTCGGCGCTGGCGGTGTTCCTGTCCGGCTGCGCGGCCGGACCGGATTTCAAGCAGCCGGATGCACCGCAAGTGCAGGGATATACCAAGGAGCCATTGCAGCAAAAAACCTCTTCCGCGGCTACGCTGGGAGGCGATGCGCAGCAATTTGTCGAAGGCATGGACATTCCGGCCCAATGGTGGACGCTGTTCAATTCGCCGTCCTTGAATGCGGTAATCGAGGAAGCGCTGAAAGCCAGCCCCGACCTGCAATCGGCGCAAGCCGCATTGTGTGCGGCGCAGGAGCAGGTGTCGGCGCAGCAGGGCGCGTTCCTGCCGAGCGTCAGCGCCAGCCTGGCGCCGACCCGGCAGAAGCAGCCGATATCGGCCGGCCAGGGCGCCTCGCCGTTCAACCTGCACACGGCGCAGGTCAGCGTCTCTTACACGCTTGATGCTTTCGGCGGCAACCGGCGCCAGGTCGAGGGTTTGCAGGCGCAGGCGGAACAGCAGAAATTCCTGCTGGAGGCAGCGTACCTGACGCTGACTTCAAATGTGGTGGAAGCAGCGGTGCAGGAGGCCGGATTGCGGGCGCAAATTGCAGCGGCTCAGGAAGTGCTCAAAGTGCAGGAGCAATTGCTGGCGCTGTTGCAGCGCCAGTACGCACTGGGCGATGTGGCCCAGGCCGACGTCCTGACGCAGCAGGCGGCGCTGGCGCAGACCCAGGCCAGCTTGCCGCCCCTGCAGAAATCGCTGGCGCAACAGCGCGATCGCCTGACCGCGTTGGCAGGGCGCTTCCCGAGCCAGGAACTGGAGCAGAAATTCGACCTGGCCAGCCTCAGCTTGCCGCAGAAGCTGCCGCTCAGCCTGCCGTCCAGCCTGGTGCGGCAGCGGCCGGATGTGCGGTCGGCGGAAGCGCAGCTGCATGCGGCCGGCGCCGCGGTCGGCGTCGCTGCTGCGAACATGCTGCCGCAGATCACCTTGAGCGCGAATATCGGCAGCGCCGCGGCGGAAATGGGGAACCTGTTTACCTCTGGCACCGGTTTGTGGGGACTGGTGGGCGGCTTGACGCAACCTTTGTTCGCCGGCGGCGCGCTGCTGCACCGGAAGCGCGCCTCCGAAGCGTTGCTGGAGCAGGCAGCAGCGCAGTACAAGAGTACGGTGATCCTGGCTTTCCAGGATGTGGCGGACAGTTTGCGTGCCTTGCAATACGATGCTGACGCCTTGCAGGCGCAAGACGTCGCCGAACGTGCAGCGGCGCACAGCCTGGAAATTTCGCGCAGGTCGGTGCAGCTTGGGGCGGCCAGCCCGCAGACTTTATTGGCCGCGCAACAGGCCTACCAGCAAGCGGTGATCAACCTGGCGCAGGCACAGGCAGCGCGCTTCGCCGATACGGCGGCCTTGTTCCAGGCCTTGGGCGGCGGCTGGTGGAATCGCGGCGAGCTTGCGCTCAACAATCCTGCCAAGTAAACCTCCGGGCGCATATTTAGGCAGTTTAGCAACACGGCAGCTTGTGCACTTGCCATGCCGCAGCCATTTTCTGGTATGATCGGCGACATCCAGTTGCTGCTGTTGTTATTGCCGTTTTGCGGCAGGCAGGCTGAAACGAATTCCACATCTGTAAGAGCGAGAAAGGCATCCCGGTTATGACACCGCGAACTACCACCACAATCTGTGAGCGACGCTAGTCGAGGCCTTTTTCTACCTGCATGATGAAAAAAGCGCGGCTGGTCCGCGTTTTTTTTCGTCCGCGTTTTTGTAAAGCACACGTTAATTTCATTCAATCCGGCGTCGTCCCGAGTGACCGCCGATATGGGGCTCAAAATGATAGCAGTCAAACTTCCCGATGGTTCACAGCGTCAATTCGATGCGCCGCTGACTGTGGCGCAGGTCGCCGCCAGCATCGGCGCCGGCCTGGCCAAGGCGGCGCTGGCCGGCAAGGTCGACGGCAAGCTGGTGGATACCTCGTTCCTGATAGAGCGCGATGTCGAGCTGGCCATCGTCACCGACAAGGATGCCGACGGACTGGAAGTGATCCGCCATTCGACCGCCCACTTGCTGGCATACGCGGTAAAGGAACTGTTTCCCGACGCGCAGGTGACTATCGGCCCGGTGATCGAAAACGGCTTCTACTACGATTTTGCCTACAAGCGTCCGTTCACTCCAGAAGACTTGCAGGAGATTGAAAAGAAGATGGCGGAGCTGGCCAAGAAGGACGAGCCGGTGACACGCAATGTAGTGGCGCGCGACGAAGCCATTGCCTATTTCGAATCGATAGGCGAGGCTTACAAGGCCGAGTTGATCGGTTCAATTCCCCAGGACCAGGAAGTCTCCCTGTATACAGAAGGCAAGTTCACCGACTTGTGCCGTGGCCCGCACGTGCCGTCGACCGGCAAATTGAAGGTGTTCAAGCTGATGAAGCTGGCCGGCGCGTACTGGCGCGGCGATGCGAAAAATGAAATGTTGCAGCGTGTGTACGGCACCGCCTGGGCCAAGAAGGATGAGCAGGAAGCCTACCTGCACATGCTGGAAGAGGCCGAAAAGCGCGACCACCGCAAGCTGGGGCGCGCGCTCGACCTGTTCCATTTCCAGGATGAAGCGCCGGGCCTGATTTTCTGGCATCCGAAGGGCTGGACTATCTGGCAGCAGGTTGAGCAGTTCATGCGCCGTGTTTACCAGGATAACGGCTACCAGGAAGTCAAGGCGCCGCAAATCCTGGACCGCACTTTGTGGGAAAAGACCGGCCACTGGGATAATTACCGCGACAACATGTTCACTACCGAGTCGGAAAGCCGCAGTTATGCGCTGAAGCCGATGAACTGCCCCGGCCATATCCAGATTTTCAATTCCGGCCTGCATAGCTACCGCGACCTGCCGCTGCGCTACGGCGAATTCGGCCAGTGCCACCGCAACGAGCCGTCCGGCGCCTTGCACGGCATGATGCGGGTGCGCGGCTTTACCCAGGATGACGGCCATATTTTCTGTACCGAAGAGCAGGTACAGGAAGAGGTGGCGGCCTTCGACAAGGTGGTGCGCCAGGTGTACACCGATTTCGGTTTTACCGAAGTAGCGGTGAAGCTGGCTTTGCGCCCTGAAAAACGGGTCGGCGAAGATGTGGTCTGGGACAAGGCGGAAAGCGCCTTGCGCGAAGCGATCCGGGCTTCCGGCACGGAATGGGAGGAATTGCCGGGCGAAGGCGCGTTCTACGGCCCGAAAATCGAATACCACCTGAAAGACTCGATCGGCCGCTCCTGGCAGTGCGGCACCATGCAGGTCGACTTTTCGATGCCGGGCCGGCTCGGTTCGGAATATGTCACGGAAGACAACGGCCGCAAGGTGCCCGTCATGCTGCATAGGGCGATTGTAGGTTCGCTCGAGCGTTTTATCGGGATACTGATCGAAAATCACGCCGGTGCGATGCCCTTGTGGCTTGCTCCTGTGCAAGTTGTTGTTTTGAATATCTCGGATGCACAGTCGGAATATGTTAAAAATGTTGCACAAACGCTGAAAAAACAAGGGTTTAGAGTAGAGACCGATTTGCGTAATGAGAAGATTACCTATAAAATACGGCAGCATTCTTTGCAGAAGCCGCCTTATATACTGGTTGTCGGTGATAAAGAGCGGGATGCAAACACAGTGGCCGTGCGAGCGCGGGGCAATGTCGATCTGGGTGTGATGCCTATCGACGTACTGGTGGAGCGCCTCAAGAACGAGGTTGAAACCAAAGCCTGAACGGGGCAACCCGAAGCGCAAGAGCACGGCTTAATTATTTGATTTTTAAAGGAAACTGCAATAGCTACGGACAAGTCACATCGCATCAACGGCGAAATTACTGCGCCAGAATTGCGCTTATCCGGTGTCGAGAACGAAGCACTCGGTATCGTCAGTCTGGCTGAGGCCTTCCGCCTGGCGGAAGAGGCGAACGTTGATCTGGTGGAAATCGCACCGACCGCGCAGCCGCCAGTAGCCCGTTTGATGGACTACGGCAAGTTCAAGTACCAGGAGCAGAAGAAGGCGCACGAAGCCAAGTTGAAGCAGAAGGTGATCCTGGTCAAGGAAGTCAAGTTCCGCCCAGGCACCGATGATGGGGATTACAACATCAAGCTGCGCAATTTGACCCGCTTCCTGGATGAAGACGGCGACAAGGTCAAGATCACGCTGCGTTTCCGCGGCCGTGAAATGGCTCACCAGGACATCGGCGTACGCATGCTGGAACGTCTGAAGCAAGACCTGGAGCCGTACGGACAGGTCGAGCAGTGGCCGAAGATGGAAGGGCGCCAGATGATCATGATCATTGGCCCCAAGAAGAAAAAGTAATTCCATTTTAGGCGACTTGGATGAGCAGTCATCCGGGTCGCCCAAAAGCAGCAGGCCAGATTCTGCTGCGAAATCCAGTTGCGGTCATTGGTGCAGCTGGGTTTAAACAAGTGAGAGCAGGCATCCAAGCGTAACGTTATGTTGCCACCTGCAATCATGTTAAAAAAGGAGCTGTCCCTAGAGGACAGATAGTGTCATGCCAAAAATGAAGACGAAAAGCAGCGCCAAAAAGCGCTTTCGTGTGCGTCCGGGTGGAACCGTTAAACGCGGTCAAGCGTTCAAGCGCCACATCCTGACCAAGAAAACCACCAAAAACAAACGTCAATTGCGCGGTTCCGTTGGGGTCAATGACCACAACATGGTATCCGTTTCGCGCATGTTGCCGAACGCTTAACCTCATACTAAGGAGTTATTATGCCTAGAGTAAAACGTGGGGTTACAGCTCGTGCCCGTCATAAAAAAATCTTGGTGCAAGCCAAGGGTTACCGCGGTCGCCGCAGTAAAGTCTATCGCGTAGCCAAGCAAGCGGTTATGCGCGCTGGTCAATACGCATACCGTGACCGCCGCAACAAGAAGCGCGTATTCCGTGCATTGTGGATCGCCCGTATCAACGCCGCTTCGCGTGAGCATGGCGTTACCTACAGCGTATTCATGAACGGTCTGAAGCGTGCTTCGATCGAACTGGACCGTAAGGTTCTGGCTGATATGGCAGTGATGGACAAGCCAGCGTTTGCTGCGATTGTCAATCAAGTCAAGGCCAACATCGCTGCGTAACTTATTTGCGTAACGTATTGCGTAGTTTTGCCACTGCCGCGTAGTTCAGCGGCTAGGCAATCCCGAGCGGGGCAGAGGTCAACACCTTGTGCCCCGTTTGTGTTTTTAACCGCTGGTTTTTTGACGCTGTTTTTTACTCTGTTTTTTAATTTATCAGCGTATTTCGGTTTCATTGGAGCAGGAAAACTGCATGAATTCCCTAGAACAATTAGTAACGCAAGCCCAAGCTGATTTCACCGCCGCCGCCGATGCCGCCGCGCTGGAAAACGCCAAGGCCAAGTATCTTGGCAAGACCGGCCAGATCACCGAGCAGATGAAGGGGCTGGGCAAGCTGGCGCCGGATGAGCGCAAGGTCCAGGGCGCAGTCATCAACAACGCCAAGGAGCAGATCGAAGCCGCGCTGAATGCGCGCCGTGATGCACTGGCCAACGCGCAGATGCAAGAGCGCCTGAATGCGGAAGCGATCGATGTCACCTTGCCGGGCCGCGGCCGCGGCGTCGGCGGCATCCATCCTGTGATGCGCTCGTGGCAGCGTATCGAAGAAATTTTCCGTTCTATCGGTTTCGACGTGGCCGACGGCCCCGAGATCGAAACCGACTGGACCAACTTTACCGCGTTGAACAGCCCGGAAAACCACCCGGCGCGTTCGATGCAGGACACCTTCTACATCGACGGCAAGGACAGCGAAGGCAAGCAGCTGCTGCTGCGCACCCATACCAGCCCGATGCAGGTGCGTTATGCGCGCATGAACAAGCCGCCGATCAAGGTGATTGCGCCGGGCCGTACTTACCGGGTCGACAGCGACGCTACCCATTCGCCGATGTTCCACCAGGTCGAAGGCCTCTGGATCGCCGAGGACATCAGCTTCGCCGACCTCAAGGGCGTGTACCTGAATTTCGTCAAGGCCTTCTTTGAAACCGACGACCTGCAGGTGCGTTTCCGCCCGTCGTACTTCCCGTTCACCGAACCATCGGCCGAGATCGACATTGCCTTCGGCAGCGGTCCGCTGAAAGGACGCTGGCTGGAAGTGTCCGGCGCCGGCCAGGTACACCCGAACGTGGTGCGCAACATGGGGCTGGATCCTGAGCAGTTCATCGGTTTTGCGTTCGGCTCCGGCATCGAGCGCCTGACCATGCTGCGTTATGGCATCAACGATCTGCGCCTGTTTTACGAAGGCGACCTGCGTTTCCTGAAACAATTTAATTAAACTGGCTTCTGAAACGAGCCCATCGCCGAAGACGCCCGGGTTGTCTAGCCATCGTGCTCCGATGCCCCAGCGTTCCTTGCTTCTGTGACTAAAGGTTTTTGAAGGTTTTACCTATGCAATTCTCTGAAAGCTGGCTGCGTTCCATGGTCGATCCGAAGATGACTTCGGACGAATTGTCCCATCTGCTGACCATGTCCGGTCTCGAAGTGGAAGAGGTCGAGCCGGTTGCGCCGCCCTTTACCAATATCGTGGTCGGCCTGGTGGTCGAGACCGCCAAGCATCCGAACGCCGATCGCCTCAATGTCTGCCAGGTCGATGTCGGCACCGGCGCCATGCTCAATATCGTATGCGGTGCGCCGAATGTGCGCCCTGGCCTCAAGGTGCCTTGCGCGATGGTCGGCGCAATCTTGCCGCCGGGCGCGGATGGCAAGCCGTTCGAGATCAAGCTCGGGCAGCTGCGCGGCGTCGAATCGCAGGGCATGTTGTGCTCGGCGCGCGAACTGAAACTGTCGGAAGACCATGGCGGCTTGCTGGAATTGCCGGAAGATGCGCCGGTCGGCAAGAATTTCCGCGACTATTTCGAGCTGAACGACCTGAAGTTCACCATCAAGCTGACGCCGAACAAGGCCGATTGCCTGTCGGTGCTGGGTGTGGCGCGCGAAGTGTCGGCGCTCACCGGTACGCCGCTGAAGCAGCCGGTATTCAAGGCTGTCAGCGCCAACATCGCTGAAACGCTGCCGGTCAGGATTTCGGCGCCGGACCTGTGCGGCCGTTTTTCAGGCCGCGTGATCCGCGGCCTGAACGCCAAGGCGGCGACGCCGCGCTGGATGAAGCAGCGCCTGGAGCGCAGCGGCCAGCGTCCGATTTCTGCTTTGGTCGACATCTCCAACTATGTCATGCTGGAGCTGGGACGTCCTACCCACGTCTTCGACCTGGACAAGATCCACGGCGGCCTCGATGTCCGCTGGGGCAAGGCTGGCGAATCGCTCAAGCTGTTGAACGGCAATACGGTCAGCGTCGACGACTGGATCGGCGTGATCGCCGACGACCGGCAGATCGAATCGCTGGCCGGCATCATGGGCGGCGACGCCACCGCGGTGTCGCTGGAAACGCAAAACATCTACCTGGAAGCTGCATTCTGGTGGCCGCAGGCGATACAGGGCCGCGCCCGCCGTTTCAATTTCTCGACCGATGCCGGCCATCGCTTCGAGCGCGGCGTCGATTTTGCGACCACGGTTGAACACATCGAACGCATCACTGCCTTGCTGATCGACATTTGCGGCACGCCTCAGACCCAGGTCGGCCCGATCGACGATCAAAGCGTCAACCTGCCGAAACGCGATCCGGTCAAGGTGCGCACGGCGCGCGCCATCAAGGTCATCGGCGTGCCTTTGTCGGATAGCCAGATCGCCGACATCTTCACCCGCCTGGGCCTGGCGTTCACGCAAGAGAACGGCGTGTTTTCGGTGACGCCGCCGTCGTACCGTTTCGATATCGAGATCGAGGAAGACCTGATCGAAGAAATCGCCCGCGTCTACGGCTTTGAAAATATCCCGGCCTTGCCGCCGGTGGCGCCGAACGCGATGTACATCGCGCCGGAGAACCAGCGCTCGCTGTTTACGATCCGGCGCCAGCTGGCTGACCTGGATTACCAGGAAGTGATCAATTTCAGTTTTGTCGAAGAAGCCTGGGAAGCCGACTTTGCCGGCAACCTGGAGCCGATCAAGCTGCTCAATCCGATCGCCAGCCAGATGAGCGTGATGCGTTCGTCGCTGATCGCCAGCCTGGTGGCCAACGTCAAATACAACCTGAACCGCAAGTTGAACCGAGTCCGGATTTTTGAAACGGGCGCTGTATATACGCGTAACCAGGAAGTCCAGAACGGGCCGCTGGCAGTTGCCGGTTTTGAACAGCCGAAGCGGGTCGCCGGCCTGGCCTATGGCCCGCAAGCAGATGAGCAGTGGGGGCAAGCCAGCCGCACCGTCGATTTCTTCGACGTCAAGGCGGACCTGGAAGCCTTGTTTGCGCCCGCAACTTTGCGCTTCGCCAAACTGGCGCATCCCGCTTTGCATCCGGGCCGTTCGGCGCAGGTGCTGCTGGGCGACGTCGCGGTAGGCTTTATCGGCGAGCTGCATCCGCGCCTGCAGCAGAAGCACGAGTTGCCGCTGGCCCCGGTTCTGTTCGAAGTCGACGCCTTGGCGTTGCAGCAACGGCAAGTGCCAGCGTATGCCGAGATTTCGAAATTCCCGGCCGTGGTGCGCGATCTTGCGGTGGTGGTTAAACAAGCCGTTTATGCACAGGATTTACTGGATGTTTTTGCTGCTGAGCAGCAAGGAAATCCAGCCTGCCGGATTCTGCAAGCCATTGTTTTATTTGATGAATATCACGGCAAAGGACTGGAAAATGACGAAAAAAGTCTTGCTTTCCGTTTTACCTTGCAAGATACTGAAAACACCCTTCAAGATGACACTGTAGAAGCCGCCATGTCGGCTTTGATCGCTGCTGTCAGCAAGGTGCCAACAGCAAGATTGCGCGCCTGATCTGTAATTGAATGGCTTTAATGATATCTAAACCTGCAGCAAATACCGGTGCGCTCGACACACAGCGGCGCCGGCTGCAGCAATCCCAAAAAGACGGGGGCGTAACAACAGAATGAACAATATGCAGACAGTAGAATTTGAATCCGTTCTGGACGCCGATCTGAACCGGGCGATGCGCGAAGCGCAAGCCCGTTCGCAGGCAGAAAAGAATTTGCCGACATTGACCAAGGCGGAACTGGCTGAACTTTTGTTTGAACAGGTAGGCCTCAACAAGCGCGAAGCCAAGGACATGGTTGAAACGTTTTTCGATGAAATCCGGGACGCGCTGGAGCGCGGCGAGTCTGTGAAATTGTCGGGTTTCGGTAATTTCCAGTTGCGCGACAAGCCGCAGCGTCCGGGCCGCAATCCGAAGACCGGGGAAGAGATTCCCATCACTGCGCGCCGCGTGGTCACATTCCACGCCAGCCAGAAACTCAAGGGCATGGTTGAAGCCGCAAGCCTGCAACCGATCCAGCCTATCCAACAGTTTGCCGCCGCTCTCCCAGCTAATTCATGAACGATCGCATTGGTAAGTCCGAGCTTGTCGTATTGCCGCCGATTCCGGCCAAGCGTTATTTCACCATAGGCGAAGTCAGCGACCTGTGCGGCGTCAAGCCGCACGTGCTGCGCTACTGGGAACAGGAATTCACCCAGCTCAAACCGGTCAAGCGCCGCGGCAACCGCCGTTATTACCAGCACCACGAAGTGCTGCTGATCCGCCGCATCCGCGAATTATTGTATGAACACGGCTTTACCATCAGCGGCGCCCGCAACAAGCTTGACGGCCGCCTGGGCGGCGCCGCCGAAGCCGAGCTTGCCGAGGCCAGGCAAAACGAAGTCAACCTGACAGAAGTGCGGCAGGAACTGGAACAGATACTCGATTTGCTGATACCCAAGGTAGAGCAAGCCGCTCAGTAAATATTGAATCAACGAGGGAGAGCAATCTCCCTTTTTTGTATTTGGAATAATTACACTTATGCTCAGCGATCCGCGTTTTCCCAATCTCTTCATCCTCAACCATCCGCTGATCCAGCACAAGCTGACGCATATGCGGAGCAAGGAAACATCAACCCGCACGTTCCGCCAGCTGCTGCGCGAAATCACGCTGCTGATGGGTTATGAAATCACGCGCGACTTGCCGCTGACCACGCAGCAGATCGAAACGCCGATGCAAAGCATGGAAGCGCCGGTGATTGCCGGCCGCAAGCTGGCGGTGGTGCCGGTGCTGCGGGCCGGGATCGGCATGAGCGACGGCTTGCTGGACCTGGTGCCGTCGGCGCGGGTCGGCCATATCGGCGTGTATCGCGATCCCGATACGCATCAGCCGGTTGAATACCTGGTGCGTTTGCCGGACCTGGCGGAGCGGATCTTTATCGTGTGCGATCCCATGGTCGCGACCGGTAACTCGGCAGTGCACGCGGTCGATGTCCTGAAAAAACGCGGGGTCGGCGACGACCAGATCATTTTCCTGGCGCTGGTGGCCGCGCCTGAAGGCGTGCAGGTATTCCAGGACGCGCATCCCGGAGTCAAGCTGTACGTTGCCAGCCTCGATTCGCATCTCGACGCGCATGCCTACATCGTGCCCGGACTAGGCGACGCCGGCGACCGCATCTTCGGCACAAAATAATCTACCGCAACAGTTAAATAGGGTCAGAGTCGAATTGTTGACCGCTCAACAATTCGACTCTGACCCTATTTAATGGGCGGCGGAGTGGGGGTTATCGCATCCCGTGGCCGATATCCTTCCGTATTGCGTTAGCCCAGCAATTTCAACACTTGCTGTGCTACGGCAACCGAAGAGGCTGGATTTTGTCCGGTCACCAGGTTGCCATCGGCAACGGCATAGCTCTGCCAATCGGCCAGCTTGCTGTAGTTCCCGCCCAGGCGCTTCAATTCTGCTTCGACCAGGAACGGCACGATATCGGTCAACTGCACCGCCGCTTCTTCGCTGTCTGAAAAACCGGTTACCTTCTTGCCCTTTACCAGTGGCGCACCATCTGCACCACGCGCATGGCGTAATACGCCGGGTGCATGGCAAACCGCAGACACTGGCTTGCCTGCCGCATGCATGGTTTCGATCAGCGCGATCGAATCCTTGTCTTCCGCCAGGTCCCACAGGGGGCCATGGCCGCCCGGATAGAACACTGCGTCATAATCGCTGGCCTGCGCCGCAGATAACTTGATGGTGGAGGCTAGCGCTGCCTGCGCAGCGGTGTCTTTCCTGAAGCGTTCGGTGGCTTCGGTCTGCGCGTCCGGTTCGTCGCTTTTCGGATCCAGGGGCGGCTGGCCGCCTTTCGGCGAAGCCAGGGTGAGTGTGGCGCCGGCATCCAGGAAAGCGTAGTAGGGCGCTGCAAATTCCTCCAGCCAGAAACCGGTTTTCTTGCCGGTGTCGCCCAACTGGTCGTGGGAGGTAAGCACCATTAATATTTTCATTTGAATTCCTTTTGAGTGTGTGCTGCGTGGAGCTTCATTCGTCGCCGGCCCGTATTACCAGCTTGCCGAAATTCTTGCCTTCCAGCAGGCCGATAAAGGCTTGCGGCGCATTCTCCAGGCCATCGACGACGTCTTCCCGGAATTTGATTTTGCCGGCGGCGAGCCAGCCGCTCATGTCCTTGAAGAATTCCTGGTAGCGATGGTAGTAGTCGAAGATGATGAATCCCTGCATCTTGATGCGGCGTACCAGCAACTTGCCCATCAGTCCGGGCAGATGATCCGGTCCTTCCGGCTTGCCGGCGGCGTTATAGTTGGCGATCAGGCCGCATACCGGGACCCGGGCGTGCAGGTTCAGCAGCGGCAGGACGGCGCTGAAGACGGCGCCGCCGACGTTTTCAAAATACACGTCGATACCTTTGTCGCAGGCGGCCGCGAGCTGTTGCGGGAAGTCGGCGGCGCGATGGTCTATGCAGGCGTCGAAACCCAATTCTTCCACTGCGTATTTGCATTTGTCGGCGCCGCCGGCGATGCCGACTACGCGGCAGCCTTTGAACTTGGCAATCTGTCCGACCACCGAACCGACCGCGCCGGTGGCCGCTGCCACCACCACGGTTTCGCCGGCTTGCGGCTGGCCGATGTCGAGCAAGCCCATATAGGCCGTGAAGCCTGGCATGCCAAGCACGCCTAAGGCGTAGGACGGTTTGCCGAGTTTGGCGTCAAGTTTGGTCAAGCCCTTGCCGTCCGATAGCGCGTAATCCTGCCAGCCGCTGTAGCTGAGGACCAGGTCGCCGGGTTTGTAGTCGGCGTGCTCGGAAGCTTCTACCCGCGAAACGGTGCCGCCGACCATCACTTCGCCGATTTCGACATGCGCCGCATAGGAAGGTGCGTCGCTCATGCGCCCGCGCATATAAGGATCGAGCGACAGGTAAACCGTGCGCAGCAGCACCTGGCCGGCGGCGGGCGCCGGCACCGGGCTCTGCTCCAGCTTGAAATTGTCCGGCGCCGGCGCGCCATGCGGGCGCGAGGCCAGCAGGAATCGGCGATTGATGGTTTTGCTTTGTGACATGTTGGCTACTCCTTCAGTGGAATGAATGCCGGCGATGGCCTGCCGGCATGGTCGAAATCAGCTAAACGTCAATTTCACAAGGCGGCTTCGAGGATGGTGCGGCTGACGGCCAGGGTATGGTCCTGGTGTTCGCCCAGCGCTGTCATGCCATGCTTGTCCAGCTGCCCGAGCACGGTCTCGACCGCATCCTGGCCCAGTTCATAGTCCGCCAGGCGAGTCTTGATGCCCAGGCTTTCAAAGAAGTCGCGGGTGCGCTGGATGGCCAGGTCGATGCGTGCATCTTCGCTGCCTTCGGTGATTTGCCAGACGCGTTCGGCGTATTGCAGCAGCTTGGCGCGCTTGCTGTTGCGCCGCACCGACAGCAGCGAAGGCAGCACGATCGCCAGCGTGCGCGCATGGTCGATATCGTATTGCGCGGTGAGTTCATGGCCCAGCATGTGCGTGGCCCAGTCTTGCGGCACGCCGGCGCCGATCAGGCCGTTGAGCGCGAGCGTGGCAACCCACATCAGGTTGGCGCGGGCGTCGTAGTCGTTGGGTTCGGCCAGCACTTTCGGTCCGGTTTCGATCAGGCTCAGCAGCAGGCCTTCGGCGAAACGGTCTTGCACCTGGCCTTGCACCGGATACGTCAGGTACTGCTCGACGGTGTGCACGAAAGCGTCGACCACGCCGTTCGCGATCTGCCGCGGCGGCAAGGTGAAGGTCTTGGTCGGATCGAGGATGGAGAATTGCGGGAACACCAGCGGGCTGTGGAAGGCCAGCTTGGCCTGTATCGATTTGCGGGTGACGACGCCGCCGTTGTTCATTTCCGAACCGGTGGCCGGCAAGGTCAGCACGCTGCCGAAGGGCAGGGCGCTGCGGATGTTGGCGCCGCGCTTGACCGCGATATCCCAAGCATCGCCTTCAAAATTGGCCGCCGCGGCGACGAACTTGGTGCCGTCGATGACCGAACCGCCGCCTACCGCCAGCAGGAAATCGATCTTTTGCGCTCGCACTTGTTCAACCGCCTGCATCAGCGTTTCGTAGCTTGGATTGGGTTCGATGCCGGCGAACTCGTGGATTTCGCGTTTGCCGAGCGCTGCCTTGACTTCGTCCAGGGTGCCGGTTTTCCGGGCACTGGCGCCGCCGTACAGGATCATTACGCGGGCGTCGCGGGGAACCAGGCCGGCCAGTTTGGCGATGGTGTCGCGGCCGAAGACGATCTTGGTGGGATTGTAGAATTCAAAATTCAGCATGGGGTTTCCTTGGGAAGTGATCCGCTCATCGGCGGAGTGGTAAAAAAATGCACGAACTGGTGTCGTGCTTCAGTGTGGGGGCGGCGGCGCCAGGATGTTGAGGGTAACGTCCATGGCGTTTTCCAGCGCGCTGCGGTCGCGCTGGAGCTTGGCCAGCAGGCTGGCTCCCAGCCAAAGCTGGTACAGCATCTGTGCAGTTTTCTGCGGTTCCAGCGCGGTCCGCAAGGAGCCATCCGCTATGCCTTCGGCGATGCAGCCTGCCAGGCGCGCCATTACCAGGCGTGTGCCTTCGCACAGGGCCAGGCGCATGTCCTCCGACAGGTCGGCGACTTCAGCGCTGAGTTTCACCACCAGGCATTTGTCCATGGCTTCCGCGCCGGACTGGGTGTCGAGCCAGTGGCCCCAGTAGCGCAGCAGCCGTTCGCGGGCGGGTTCTTGCGCCGGCTGCACGCCAATCTGCAAGACTTCATCCATCGCTTGCAGGTAGTTGTCGACATACTGTTCCATCAGCGCCCGGCCATACTGTTCCTTCGATCCGAAGTAGTGGTAGAACGAGCCCTTGGGTATCGCTGCCGCGCTCAGGATTTCGCTGAGGCCGACGCCGGAAAAGCCTTTGACGGCAATGATCTTTTGTCCGGCGTCCAGGATGTGGCGCTTGGTGGTGTCGTATTTTGCTCTCATGGTGCGGCTATTCTAAACCTAAATTAGACCGGTCGTCTAATTGCAGGTGATTTTGAGGTTGTTGCTCAATGGAAAAGCGCGTCCGATTCGATACCTGAAGTCACGCCAGTCATGCTTTGGCGATGGCTACCCATGCCTATGCATATCCGTTATGCTAGTGGGGTTTATTGTGCAATTTTCTTGTCTGAACGTTCGCATTCCTATACTAATTTTAGTGTAGTGTTTCGCACATAATGACACTTAATAAACGGCGTCTTTCCGTGCCATACGTCGTTGCAAATCCTCGCGATAGCTCGCTATCGCTCCGGTTTGCGCCTAGCCTGGCACGAAAATCCACCATTTCTTAAGCGCCATTATGTGCGAAATACTACACGAGCGCCGCCCATGACATCGCGTACCAACCACCATCTCGATACCTACCTGCTGCGTGTCTTGCACACCTTGCTGGTGGAAAAAAGCGTATCGCGCACCGCCATCAAGCTGGGACAGTCGCAGCCTACCATCAGCAATACGCTAAAACGCCTGCGCGAACTGACCGGCGACGCCATCCTGGTGCGCGGCAAGACCGGCATGGTGGCCACCGAGCGCGGCCAGGAATTGCTGGCGCTGGCGAAGCAGGGCCTGGAAGTCATCGAAAAAATCGCGGCGCCGGTAGCGGCGTTTGAAGCCGACAGCACGGCGCGGGTATTCCATATCGCCACGCCGGATTACCTGAACATGCTGTTGATCCCTTCCATCATCGAACAGCTGCGGCGGCGCGCGCCCGGCGCCAGCCTGATGGTGCACGCGCTGGACGCCAACCTGGACTACGCCAACGCGCTGGAAAACGGCCGCTTCGACCTGGTGATCGGCAACTGGCCCGATCCTCCCGAGCACCTGCACCTGGCGCAACTGTTCGATGACGACGTGGTGTGCATGATGCATCGCGACCATCCGGTGGCGAAGAAGGGCCTGACCCTCAAGTACTACCTGGAAATGCCGCACCTGGCGCCGACGCCCTATATCGAAGGGCATCGCAGCGGCATCGACGCCGCCCTGGCCGAGCAGGGCTTGAAGCGTAACGTGCAGGTGACGATCCCGTATTTCGCGCTGGTGCCGCACGTGCTGGCGAAATCGGACCTGATTTTCACCACCGGCCGGCAGTTTGCCGAACATATCATCGAGGACTGGCCGATCGGCATGTTCACGCTGCCGTTCGACATGCCGAAGATGCGCTTCTACATGCTGTGGCACGCGCGTTCGCATGTGGCGCCGGATGTGGTGTGGCTGCGGCGCCTGATTGCCGAAGTGTCGGCCGACCTCGGCAAGTCCAGCGGCAAGCCGCCGGCCCTGTAGCGCCAGCCACGCCGGCAGAGCCGGGCCGGGCCTGGCTCACTTGCCGCTGTAGTCGACGTTCGGCCGCTGCGGCGATTTGCGTGAAGTCGCGCGCATGTATTGCGGCGCCCATGACGTGATGTCGTGCAGCGCGTCGGCGGCGTGCAGGGGCCAGTATGGATCGCGCAGCAGTTCGCGCGCCATCAGCACCAGGTCGGCTTGTTCGGTGCGCAATATGTGTTCGGCTTGGCCGGGATCGGTAATCATGCCGACCGTGCCGCTGGGGATGCCGGCTTCATTCCTGACCCTGGCGGCGAACTGGGTCTGGTAACCCGGCCCTACCGGAATCGCGGCGGCTGCGATATTGCCGCCGCTGGAGACGTCGATCAGGTCAACCCCCGCTTCGCGCAACAAGCGGCTCAGGGCCACGGTTTCATCCACATTCCAGCCGCCGTCGATCCAGTCCGTGGCCGACAGGCGCACCAGCAGCGGCAGCTGTTCCGGCCAGACCTGGCGCACGGCTGCCACTACTTCCAGCACCAGGCGTGCGCGGTTTTCAAACGCGCCGCCGTACTGGTCGGTCCGGTGGTTGCTGATCGGCGACAGGAACTGATGCAGCAGGTAACCATGCGCCGCATGGATTTCGACGACCTTGAAGCCGGCTTGCTCGGCGCGCCGCGCGGCGTCGGCAAACGCCTGGACGACATCCTTGATGCCGTCGGCGGTAAGCGCGCTGGGCGTGGTGTAGCTGGCATCGAACGGAATCGCCGACGGGCCGTCTGTGCGCCAGCCGCCCTGGTCGGGATCGACCCGTCCTTGCTGTTCTTCCCATGGCCGCCAGACGCTGGCCTTGCGGCCGGCATGCGCCAGCTGGATGCCGGCTACCGTGCCTTGCTGCTCGATAAAGCGGGTGATGCGGCTTAGCGGCGCGATGTGCTCGTCTTTCCAGATGCCCAGGTCCTGCGGCGAGATACGGCCTTGCGGCAGCACCGCGCTGGCTTCGAAAATGATCAGGCCGGCGCCGCCGACCGCGCGGCTGCCGAGGTGCACCAGGTGCCAATCGTTGGCGAAGCCGTCTTCCGCGGAATACTGGCACATGGGGGCAACGGCAATCCGGTTCGCCAGGGTCACGCTGCGCAATGTGAGCGGGGAAAATAAGAAGGTCATGTTCTTTTCCTGTAAGTTGGTTTATGCATCCACCAGGCCGTTGAACTGCAACGCCGCGAGGCTTGCGTACAAGCCGTTTTGCGCCACCAGTTCGGCATGGCTGCCGGTTTCCACTATGTGCCCGTGTTCCAGCACGATGATGCGGTCGGCGCGCTGCACGGTGGCCAGGCGATGGGCGATGACCACGGTAGTGCGTCCCACCATCGCCGCTTCCAGCGCGCCTTGCACCGCACGTTCGGATTCCGCATCGAGCGCGCTGGTGGCTTCGTCCAGCAGCAGCAGGGGCGGATTTTTCAACAGCGCGCGGGCGATCGCAATACGCTGCCGCTGGCCGCCCGAAAGGCGCACCCCGCGCTCGCCGAGGAAGGCTTGGTAACCTTCCGGCAGGCGTTCGATGAATTCGTGCGCCGCGGCCATTTTCGCGGCTGCGATGACTTCAGCGTCGCTGGCGCCGACCCGGCCGTAACGGATGTTTTCCATTGCATTGGCAGAGAAGATGACGGTATCTTGCGGCACGATGCCGATGGCGTTGCGCAAAGTGTGCAGGTCGAGATATTTGATGTCGACGCCATCGAGCTTGATGCTGCCTTGCTGCGGATCGTAGAAACGCAGCAGCAGCTGGAACAGCGTGGTTTTGCCGGCGCCCGAAGGGCCGACCACGGCGACGGTTTCGCCCGGCCTGATGTCTAGCGACAGGCCGGACAAGGCCGCGCTTTCAGGGCGCGACGGATAACGGAAACCGATGTTTTCCAGGGCCAGCGCGGCGCCTTGCGCGGTGCGCGGCGGCAGCGTTTCGGGCAACAGCACGGATTGCACCGGCGACTGCGCCGCCAGCAATTCCAGCAGCCGTTCGGTGGCGCCGGCGGCGCGCTGGGCGTCGCCCAGCACTTCTGCCAGGGCGCCGATGGAGCCGGCCAGCAAGGCCGCATACAAGATGAACTGGCCGAGTTCGCCGCCGCTCATGCGGCCCTGGACCACGGCGTGCGCGCCCAGCCACAGCACAAACACGATGGCGCCGAACACCAGCAGGATCGCCATCATGGTCAGCACCGAGCGGGCGCGTATGCGCTCCATCGCGGTGCCGAAAGCGTTTTCGATAGAGACGTCGAAACGCTGCGCTTCGATATTTTCGTGGGTGAACGCTTGCACGGTCGGCATCGCATTGAGGATTTCGCCAGCCATCGCCGAGGCGTCGGCAACCCGGTCCTGCGACGCCCGCGACAGCTTGCGCACGCGGCGTCCGTACCAGACTATCGGCAGCACCACCAGCGCCAGCATCACCAGGATGATTGCGCTCAGCTTGGCGCTGGTGATGAACAGCATGACCATGCCGCCGGCGAACAGCAGGGCGTTGCGCAAGGCCATCGAAATGCTGGTGCCAACCAGCGCCTGGATCAGGGTGGTGTCGGTGGTGATGCGCGACAGCACTTCGCCGGTCTTGGTGGTTTCAAAAAATTGCGGGCTCTGCGTGACGACATGCGAATAGACCGCGCTGCGCAGGTCGGCGGTAACCCGCTCGCCCAGCCACGACACCATGTAGAAGCGCGCCGCGGTAGCCACGCCCAGCACACAGGCGACGCCGAACAGCGCCAGGAAATACAGGTCGATATGATTGGCCCCCTGTATGCCGCCGGTGCTGAAGCCCAGATCGATCATCTGCCGGAATGCATAGGGAATCGCCAGCGTGGCGCCGGCCGCCACCAGCAAGGCCAGGCTGGCCATGACGAATTGCCGTTTATACGGGGCCAGGAAAGGAACCAGCCCGACGAGCGTGCCCAGACTGCTTTTTTGAGGTTCTTTGGAGTTTATGGTTGTCATGTCTGTTTCGGTGGGGGCAGCGCAATCGGCTGCGAGCTTGGCCTGGCAACGTTGAAGCACGGTGCAGCGGATAGGGCGGAAAAATGTGTTTGTGCCAATATTTTCTGCATTTGTCTTGCAATCAGTTAAGAGACTGGCCGCAGCTTGCCTGCAATATGCATTCTCTTGAACGGGAACTTCAACCGTCAATCGAATATCGATATACTTTGTACAGCATGCTTAGCTTAGAAGAGCAGTTTGCTAGTGTAGTGGATGTTGCGCGATAGCGCAGGATCTCGATGCAATGGAGCGGGCTTGAATCCCGGTAGTGGAATGCGTAGTTTTCCAATGATTGCCATCTCAGGAGAATCCTTTGGCTCAATTGTCGCAAGCGATGCAAAACAGCGTGGCGCCGGACGAGATCCAACAGCAGCTGGCGGCCGGCCTGCTGGCGGCGCACGCGCACACCTCTCCCAAATATCTCTACGATGTCCTTGGTTCACGGCTGTTCGCCGCGATTTGCGAACTACCTGAGTATTATCCGACCCGCACCGAAGCGGCGATTTTCGCGCAGCATGAGCAGCAGATTGCCGCCGCGGTCGGGCCGGGTTCGGTCTTTATCGACCTCGGAGCGGGCAATTGCAGCAAGGCGGCCCGGCTGTTCCCGAGCTTGCAGCCCCGGCAGTATGTGGCGGTCGATATCTCCGTGCAGTTCGTGGCGGAAGCGGTGAATGCGCTGCAGCAGCAGTTCCCGCAGATCAGGATGACTTGCCTGGGCATGGACTTTTCTGCCGAACTTGAACTGCCGGCGACGCTGGACATGCACCATCGCCAGTTCTTTTATCCGGGATCGTCGATAGGCAATTTTGCGCCGCTGGAGGCATTGATGTTCCTGCGACGGATTCGCAAGGCCATGGCCGGCAGCCACAGCGGTTTGCTGATCGGGGTTGACCTGATCAAGGACAAAGCGATTCTGGATGCCGCTTACGA
Organism: Collimonas sp. GW821-FHT07E08; assembly: GCF_059418905.1. Taxonomy (NCBI): domain Bacteria; kingdom Pseudomonadati; phylum Pseudomonadota; class Betaproteobacteria; order Burkholderiales; family Oxalobacteraceae; genus Collimonas; species Collimonas sp. GW821-FHT07E08. The sequence goes on from NZ_JBWKQR010000001.1 coordinate 184,287, forward strand.
CGATTCGCTGGGCGTCACTGCGGCGTTCAACCTGAATCTGCTGCATCATTTGAATCGTTTGCTGGATGCCGATTTCCGGCCGGCAGACTGGCGCCACTGCGCTTTCTACAATAGCGGCCAGTACCGCGTAGAAATGCATCTGGAAGCCAAACGCGAGCTCACCGTCCATTGGCAGGGTGGCGGCGAGCGGCGGTTTGCGCGCGGCGAGCGCATCCATACCGAAAGCAGCCATAAATATACCCGCCAGGGATTTATCGACATGCTGCAGCTGGCCGGTTTCAGCGCCGTGCAGACCTGGTCCGATCCCGACGACTGGTTCATGGTCTGCCATGCCCAGGCCGCCTGAACCAAAACCTCCAGACAGGAACGCGATGCACAAGCTGGCGAAAGCTTTTTCCACGGTACGCGACCAGACTTGCCGGCTAGTGCAGCCGTTGTCGGCAGAAGATTGCTGCGTACAATCGATGCCCGACGCCAGCCCTGCGAAATGGCACCTGGCGCATACCACCTGGTTTTTTGAAACCTTTATCCTGGAGCGGTTCGAGACTGGTTTCCAGCCGTTTCATCCCGCTTTCCGGGTGCTCTTCAATTCGTATTACGAAGGGGTGGGCGAGCAGCATCCGCGCGCGCAGCGCGGCCTGATGACTCGGCCCGCCTTGAGCGAAGTGCTGGCTTATCGGCAAAACGTCGATCAACGGCTGCTGGCGTTGCTGGGACAAACGCTGGCGCCGGAGCAGGCGCAGCAGTTGTCGGCGCTGGTCGAGCTCGGATTGCAGCACGAGCAGCAGCATCAGGAATTGTTGCTGACCGATATCAAGCATCTGCTGGCCATGAATCCTTTGCTGCCGCCTTACCTTGCCTCGAATGCGTTGGCGGACGCCGGCAACGGCGGCAACCCGGCGGCAGCCTTGTCATGGCAGCCGTTCGAGGCCGGGATTGTCGAGATCGGGCATGCCGGGCAAGGGTTTTTCTTCGATAACGAAACGCCGCGCCACCGGCAGTTTGTCGAACCGTTTTCGATGGCGTCGCGGCTGGTCAGCAATGGCGAATACCTGGCTTTCGTGGAAGACGGCGGCTACCGGAATCCCTTGCTGTGGCTGGCCGCCGGCTGGGAATGGGTGCAACAGCAAAAGCTGTCGCGGCCGCTGTACTGGCAGACCGCGCATGCGCAATTCGATTCCGCCTGGCGCGAATTCACCTTGAACGGCTTGCAGCCGCTGGCCTTGCATGAGGCAGCCACCCATCTTTCCTTTTTCGAAGCCGAGGCTTATGCACGCTGGGCCGGCGCCCGCCTGCCTACCGAGGCGGAATGGGAATGCGCGGCGGCGAGCCAGTCGGCAGATTATTTCGGCGTGGCGTGGCAATGGACCACCAGCAGTTACGCACCGTATCCCGGCTATGTCGCCTTGCCGGGCGCGGTGGGCGAATACAACGGCAAGTTCATGGTCAACCAGTATGTGCTGCGCGGCTCTTCCTGCGCCACGCCGGATGGCCACGCACGCCTGAGCTACCGCAATTTTTTCCCAGCCACAGCGCGCTGGCAATTCAGCGGGATCCGCCTGGCGCGCTCCGCCGGGCGCGCCCCTTAATCAGCGCGGGCAATTGCCGGGAGCAAGCTGCAGCTTGCTGAGATGCTCGATCAGGAAGTCGACAAATACGCGCACCGCCGGCAGCAAACCTCTCTGGGTCGGATAGACCACTTGCAGATGGCCGGCCGGCATGCTCCAGTCCGGCAGCACATGCACCAGGCTGCCCTGGTTCATCTCCTCGATGCAATATTCGGTCGGCAGCATGGTCAGGCCCAGGCTGCGCAGCGCCGCCCGTTTGCGCAAGGAAAAATCTTCGGCCGACAGGCGCGGCTCCGCCACCAGTTCGAAACGTTCCTTGTCCGGCCCGTCGAGGAACAGATGGACGCGGCGGTCGCGTTCAACCGCGCCCAGGAACGGCAGTTTGGCCAGGTCGCGCGGATGCCGCAGGGGCGCGTAGCGCGATATCAGTTCCGGCGTCGCCACCAGCACGCCGGACGCGGCGCGCAGGCGCCTGGTGGCCAGGTTCGGATCTTCGTCTTCGGGCGTTCTTACCCGCACCGCCACATCCACGCCTTCTTCCAGCAGGTTGACGCGGCGGTTGGTAAACAGCAGGTCGATATTCACCTTCGGATAACGCTCCAGGAAGGCTGGCAAAGCGGTCGCCACCTCCGACTGGGCGATCGCCACCACGCAAGTCACCCTGACCGTGCCGCTCGGTTCCGCCAGCGAACTGGTCACCGCCAGTTCCGCCGCTTCGGCCGCGGCGATCACTACCTGGCAGTGCTGGTAGTAGCGATTGCCGAGGTCGGTGAGGGAGATGCCGCGCGTATTGCGTTGTAGCAAGCGTGCTCCCAGCCGGCTTTCCAGTTCCGATATGCGCCTGGACAGGCGCGACTTGGGAATGCCCAGGCTGCGTCCGGCGGCCGTGAAACCGCCTTCCTGCACTACATTGGCGAAGAAATAGAGGTCGTTCAAGTCTTGCATGATAGTCATCCATTGTTCTGTATGTGGAACAATATATCTTGTTTTTGCTATCTAGTTCTATTTTTGAGCAGAGGGTAGGATGGTGTCAATGGTTCAGGTAACCAGGTAAATCAAACTCTGTTGGCATCGTGATGCATGGATCGCTATAGATTTTGACCCACTCTTAATTTAATCGAACGGCATATATCATGAAACTCTTACATATTGATTCCAGCATTCTCGGCGACGCTTCGGCCTCGCGCCAACTGACCCGCGAAGTAGTGGCGGCACTGCAAGCAGCGGATTCCGATCTTGAACTGACTTACCGCGACCTTAGCAAGGACGTCACTGCTCATTTGAGCGGCGCGACTTTTGCTGCAAAAGGCACGCCTGCTGAAAAACGCAATCTGTCGCAAAAGCTGGAAGTGGAGCTAAGCGAAGCGATCCTCAATGAATTCATGGTAGCCGATGTGATCGTGCTCGGCGCGCCGATGTACAACTTCAGCGTGCCGACCCAGCTCAAGGCATGGATCGACCAGATCAGCGTCGCCGGCGTCACTTTCCGTTACAGCGAAAAGGGCCCGGAAGGCCTGGCCACAGGCAAGCGCGTCGTGATCGTGTCGACTTCCGGCGGCAAGCATGCAGGCAGCCCTACTGGCGTCGCCCATGAAGACTATTTGAAATTGGTGTTTGGTTTCCTCGGGATTACCGATATCGACGTGGTTCGCGCCGACGGCCTGGCCTACAGTCCGGAAGCGAAAGAAGCCGGTTTTGCGGCAGCGCGTGCGCGCATCAGCGACCTGACCAGCGCAGTGGCAATGGCCTGATCGACAAGGCTGAAACGAAAAAAAAACCGCTACCTGGTAGCGGTTTTTTTGCGCCAGCCGTTTTTAGCCCGCGCAGAAGAAGTGATAGCGCGGCCGGACGTCATTGGTAACTGAGGTCCGGCCGCGCCGATGAAAGCATGTAGTACGGTAATACCCAGCCTGCACGATACCTGCCTGCCGCGTGATCGCCGCGGCAGGAGGATGAAAGAAAACTGCTGTTTACGCCGTGGCCGCGCTGTTGCCGATTTCCTGGTTGGCGGCCTGGCCGGCGATTTCAATCTGGCGGTTGACCGCGCTCAGGATCGCCTTGAACGAGGCGGTCAGGGTATTGGCGTCGATGCCGACGCCGAAGCCGGTTGGAGCATCGTTCAGGCGCAGCTCGATATAGCTGGCGGCCTGGGCGTCGGCGCCGGCGCTGATCGCGTGCTCATGGAAATCCATCAGCTTGATGTCCAGCCCCAGCGCATTGACGAAGGCGTCGATCGGGCCGTTGCCGTGGCCGCTGGAAGTGTGCGGCTGGCCGTCGCGCACGATGTCGATGTCGATCTTCACCGGCTGCGCCTGGCTGGAATCTTCGCTCATGCGGTGGCCGCGATACACATACGGCGTTTGCTTGTCCAGGTACTCCTGCTTGAAGATGTCATAGATGTCGCTGGCGGCAATTTCCTTGCCTGTGGCGTCGGCCGCTTTCTGGATCGCGCGGCTGAATTCGATCTGCAGGCGGCGCGGCATCGCCAGGCCGTATTCCTGTTCCAGCAGGTAAGCCATGCCGCCTTTGCCTGACTGGCTGTTGACGCGGATGACGGCGTCGTAGCTGCGGCCGAGATCGGCGGGATCGATGGGCAGGTAGGGGATTTCCCAGATAGCGTCGGCTTTTTGCGCGGCGAAGCCTTTCTTGATCGCATCCTGGTGCGAACCGGAGAAAGCGGTGAACACCAGGTCGCCGACATACGGATGGCGCGGATGGACCGGAATCTGGTTGCAGTCCTCGACGCACTGGCGCACTTCGTCGATGTCGGAAAAATCGAGGCCCGGGTTGACGCCCTGGGTGTACAAGTTCAACGCCAGCGTCACCAGGTCGACATTGCCGGTGCGTTCGCCGTTGCCGAACAGGCAGCCTTCAACCCGGTCGGCGCCGGCCATCACGGCCAGCTCGGCGGCGGCGACGCCGGTGCCGCGGTCGTTATGCGGATGGACGCTGATGATGGCCGCATCGCGCCGGGCCAGGTTGCGGTGCATCCATTCGATCTGGTCGGCGAATACGTTCGGCGTGCTGCATTCGACGGTGGTCGGCAAATTGAGGATGACTTTGCGGGTAGGGCTGGCTTGCCAGGCTTCGACCACGGCGTCGCAGACTTCTTTCGAGAAATCCAGCTCGGCCATGCTGAAAGTTTCCGGCGAATATTCATAACGCCATTGCGTTTCCGGGCGGGCGTCGGTCAGTTCCTTGATCAGGCGCGTGCCGGAGACGGCGATTTCCTTGACTTCGTCGCGGCTCTTGTCGAACACGATGCGGCGCCAGGCTGGAGCAATCGGATTGTACAAGTGGACGATGGCTTGCCTGGCGTCCTGCAGCGAATCGACGGTGCGGCGGATCAGGTCTTCGCGCGACTGGGTCAGGACGATGATGGTGACGTCGTCCGGGATATGCTTTTCTACGATCAGCTTGCGCACGAAATCGAAATCGGTTTGCGAACCGGAGGGGAAGCCGACTTCGATTTCCTTGAGGCCTATCTTCACCAGCAGCTTGAAGAAGCGCAGCTTGCGGTCGGCGTCCATCGGTTCGATCAAGGCTTGGTTGCCGTCGCGCAGGTCGGTGCTCATCCAGATCGGCGGAGCGCTGATGACCTGGTTGGGCCAGGTGCGATCGCTTAATGGAATCGGCGGGAACGGACGATATTTGACAGCAGGGTTGTGCAACATCATGGTAGGCCTCTCTTGGAGCTAGTGATTGTGCTGAAGAAAAAAGAAACGGAATGGTGCGGTGGCGGGAGGGTTGCCTGGCGGCCACTCGGAAATCAACGCGAGGCCAGGCAACCGATCGCTAGCGATAGCAGGAATAGGGCTGGCAGACGCGCTGGCGAACGCAAGGCGGCAAGCGTGTTGCTGTAGCGAAAGAAGGTAAGGCGAATTGGCTGGGATTGCATGGAATCGTGCTCTTTAAAATCGAAATCCCTTGTTGGAATCTCAGTTTTACTACCGTTGATTTCCTGGCTGGCGCTGGTGTTGCCTGTTGCTGCCAGTGGCGTCCCCGTCAGAACGGGGTCGAGATCATAGTGCGCGTAGTAGCAATAGCGCTAGTAGCGGCACTAGCAGCATTGCTGGCAGGGCGCCGGCAACGTGCAGTAGAGAGCGGGATTGGATGCGTGTGGAAAACATGCAGTTAATGTATGAGATAAAGCCTGGCCTTGTCAAGCGCCGCTTGCCGCCTGGCCGAAAATACAGCGGAATCGGTGCAGATATGCGGCCAGGGCACGGTTTTTCAGCGGCCGAACAAGCCGATCAGGCCGATCACGATCAGGTACAGGGCGATGATGTAGTTCAGCAGGCGCGGGATCGCCAGTATCAATACCCCGGCGATCAGCGAAACGATGGGGGTCAGGTGCAGGGCGGTAATCATATGCGCTCCGTTTCGAGTGAGGAATGGCGTTATTGCTGACTCGATGATACGGCGCCGGCGGCTTTACCCGTGTAGGACAACGCCGTCCGATAGCGTAGGAGTTGCACTGATTCTGGATGAAAAAAACGGCTTGGCTATCCACTGCCGCAGGAGGAGATTCTGCAGCAGTATTGGCTAATGCCGATAAGGACACACACTCCGTCAGGTGCACGAGCTGGAACTTGGCGGCCTTCGTCAGCAACGGGCAGGTCGTTGGCGATGGCCATTCCAGATCGGGCAAGAGACGGATTTACTCCCTTCCCGGGGAATGCCTTGGCGGTTTCACATGTTTGCTGAAACCTGCATTGAATCATACTGAATCAATAATGATGCTAGAGCGCGCGGGTGCCCGAAATCAGGCGCGTGATAAACGTCGAGCGCTCATTCTTTTGCTTGGGCAAGGCGCGTTCGATTACCGAAGTCCATTGCTCCGACAGCTGCTGGCAAGTGGCGCGCAGCACCGGCGCCAGTTCAGGCCAGTCGGACAGGGTGCGCAAATGCCGTTCAATTGTCCGGGCCGACTGCACGCAAGCGTCGTTGGCCAGGGTGTGCATGTTGTACTGGGAGATCAGGTGCAGCACCGCCGAAATCAGGAGCTCCGGCGGCGTGCGATAGTCCTCGGCCGCGGCCGGATCTGCTGCATTGCGTGAACTGTTCATCGGATGCTCCTTGATCGGCTGGTTTTAAATAGTAATGATTCTCATTTAAATTATTATCCAAGCCAGCCGTGAATGCAAGCGTTTTGCCGTTTTTTTATCTTGGGCGCGAGCCAGGCCCGGCAGGCAGGCAGGCTTCAGCCTGCCGCTGAAACCGGCTCCTGGCGAGGCGGACAGACCATCAGGTGTTCAGCGTCTTCCTGGCTGGTTTCCCTGAAGCCGAGCGCTTCGTATAGCCGCCTTGCCGGATTGCCGGTCAATACCTTCAGCGCGGTAGGCAGCCGGTCGCGGCTGGCCTGATCCAGTACGTTTTCAATGATGGCGCGGCCCAGGCCCTGTCCCTGGAATTGCGGCGCGATCTGGATCTGCGCGATATACCATTGGCCGGGTTCGCGATACGCTTTCAGCAGGCCGACATCCTGGCCGTTGGCGGAAACGATCCGGGCGTGTTCGAACCGGACCAGCACGCGGGCCAGCTGCGAGGCGTCATCGCGCGCGGCATTGACGCGTGCCAGGTGCTCGCTCATGGTCGCATGGCGCAGGGCAATCAGGAACGGCAGGTCCGCCGCGGTAGCGTTTCTGAATTCCAGGGCTTGCATGCCTTCCTTCCTTTCAATAGCCCACATGAACCGCTGCAGGCAGTTGCGGCTTATTTATTCACCAAGTGTTTCGGCACCGAAAGCGTCAGCAAGGCGCCCAGCACCAATGATGCCGCCAGCACGAACATGCCGCTGTTGGTGCTCTGGCTCTGGTCCTTCAGCCAGCCGACCAGGTAGGGACTGACGAAGCCGGCCAGGTTGCCCAGCGAATTGATCAGCGCAATCCCGGCCGCCGCCGCCGCGCCGCCGAGGAACGCAGTCGGCAAGCTCCAGAACAGCGGCAGTACTGTAATGATGCCGATGGTCGCCAGGGTCAGCGCCGACATCGCCAGCACGGTATTGTGGTCGTACACAGTGCTTAGGATCAGCCCGATGCTGCCGAGCAGCGCCGGGATCGCCACGTGCCAGCGCCGTTCGCGCCGGCTGTCGGCGCTGTGGCCGATCAGGATCATGGCGATGGCGGCGCTGGCGTAAGGAATCGCGGTCAGCAGGCCGATATTGAAGGTGTCTGTCACGCCGGTAGCCTTGATGATGGTCGGCAGCCAGAAGCTGACGCCGTACAGGCCCATGACAAAACAGAAGTAGATCAGCGCCATCAGCCATACGCGCGGATTGGCGAACATCTGTCCCAGCGAGGCTTCCTGCTTCTGGCTGCTTTCGGCTTGTATCTGCGCTTCCAGCAATTGCTTTTCCGCTTCGCTCAGCCAGTGGGCGCCGCGGATCCGGTCTTTCAGGTAAAAGATCACGAACACGCCCAGCAGCAAAGAAGGAATCGCCTCCAGGATAAACATCCATTGCCAGCCCGCCAGGCCGTGCACGCCAGGCATGGCTTTCATGATCCAGCCCGACAGCGGGCCGCCGATGACGCCCGAAATCGGCACGCCGGTCATGAACAGCGCCGTCATCTTGCCGCGCCGGTGTGCCGGGTACCAATAGGTCAGGTACAGGATGACGCCGGGGAAAAAGCCGGCTTCGGCTACGCCCAGCAAGAACCGCATTACATAAAACGTAGTGGGGCTGTCGACAAAAATCATGGCCCCGGAAATGATGCCCCAGGTGATCATGATGCGCGCGATCCAGAGCCGGGCGCCGACCCGGTGCAAAATCATGTTGCTCGGTATTTCAAAGATGAAGTAGCCGATGAAGAAAATCCCCGCGCCCAGGCCGTAGACGGTTTCGCTGAACTTCAGGTCGTTGAGCATCTGCAGCTTGGCGAAGCCGACATTCACGCGGTCCAGGTAGGAGGCGACATAACAGAGGAACAGCATGGGCAGCAGGCGCCAGGTGACCTTGGCGTAGGTTGCGGTTTCGAATGCACTGCTGGCAGGCGCGTTTGAATTATCTGGCATGTCTCTCTACCTTGGTTTAGTTATAAGAAACGGCGGGGGGAAACTCAGCTCGGCCGGGATGCCGGATTGCAATGCATTGTAGCCGCACCATGGTGGAATGGCTACGGCGCACTTGCGTCCGCCAAGGCATGGGGGAGTGCGGCAGCTCGCGGTGAAATGGGCCGTTGACTGTCCGATGGCGTGGCGGCCGGGATCAAAAAGCGCTCCCGTTGCAATGATCTCAACTATACTCGGCAGCATGCGGCAAAAGCCCCGATTTGCACTTCTGCCGTGCTCGCAAGAGGGGAATGCAGATCCACCCACAGCACTGAGGTTTCTATTTCATGGAGTTGCGTCAACTGCGCTATTTTGTCGCCATCGTCGACCACGGTTCGCTGTCGCGCGCGGCGCGGGTCTTGCATATCGCCCAGCCGGCCCTGACGCAGCAGGTCAAGCAGCTGGAGGATGAACTGGCGGCGCAGCTGCTGCACCGCTCGGCGCAAGGGGTGATCGCCACCGACGCCGGCAAGATTTTCTATGAACATGCGCAGGCGATCCTGAAGCAGGTGATCGACGCCCGGTCAGCCGTCTCCCAGTCCACCGACAAGCCGGCCGGCACGGTCGCCCTCGGCATCCCGCAAAGCGCTTCCGGCATCCTTGCCTTGCCTTTGCTGACTGCGATGCGCGCCCGCTATCCGGATATTTCCCTGCAATTGACGGAGGAGCTGACCGGTAACCTGATCGAACAATTGAAGACCGGCCGCATCAACCTGGCGATACTGTTCGACGATGGCCAGCTGGCTTCGTTTGCCACCACGCCGCTGGTGGAGGAGGAGATGATGTTTATCACGCGCAGCGGTTCCCGGCATGCGGGCGCGCGCCGCTCGATAACCTTCGCCCGCGCCGTCAAGGCCCGGCTGATATTGCCCGGCATGCAGCACGGGGTGCGCCCGCGCATCGAGAGCGTGGCGCGCGCCGCCGGCCTGACGCTCGACAACGTGATTGAAATCAGTTCGGTGACGATCATGAAATCGGCCATCCTGGCCGACATCGGCGCCACCATCCTGCCGGTAGCGCCGCTGCTGCCGGAAATCAAGCGCGGCGAGATGAATGCTTATTCCATCAGCGGCGAAAAGCTGTCGCGCACGCTGACGCTTTGCGCGTCGAAGAATATTCCGCTGACCACGGCGGCAGCGGCGGTAGAGCGGCTGGTGCTGGAGGTGACCGACGAATTGTGCCGCAGCGGGCAATGGCTGCATGCGAAGATCCTGGCGCGGCCATGAGTCCGGCATGCGAGCCATCGTTTTTTCTTATATCCATATCCAGAATCAGTATTTCCTGCCGGCGGCGCCAGTCACTTAGACTTCAGTCACAGCAGAGTTCAATGCGTGCTGCGAGGGCCGCCACCATGGCCGTCTGGCCTGACAGTCGGACACCTTATCGGGTGTTCACATGGCAGGTTGTTTCCGGGTCATCATCCTGGGAATCGCATGGAAAATCGCACATGCAGTGTCGTCTGCTGTTATCCGGAATCTGTGCTGCAGCTCCGTCCTGATCAAACGGAGCGAGCCGGAACCACGCACGGTCCCGGCTGTTTTTTTAAGGCGCGTTTTACTGGGGGCAGGCCAGCCTGTCGTGTTCAGCGAACACTTCCTTTGCGGCAAACATGCCGTTCAATGCCGCGGGAAAACCGGCATACAGCGCCATCTGCATGATGGCTTCCGTAATTTCCTGGCGCGACAAGCCGACGTTCAGGGCGGCCGCCAGGTGCACTTTCAATTGCGGCTGCGCGGTGCCCATCGCGGTAAGCGCCGCTACCGTCGCCAGTTCGCGCTGCTGCAGGCTGAGGCCGGGACGGGAATAAATTTCGCCGAAGCCGAATTCGATCACATAGCGCCCGAGGTCGGGAGAGATGTCGGCCAGGCTGTCGATCACCTTTTCGCCGGCGATGTCGTCGACTTCCTTCAAACGTTGCAAACCTCTTTCGTAAGTGCTTTGTTCCATGTGCTTCTCCAAGTGAATCATGCGTGGTCGAGGGCTTTCAGCTGCCGTTCCATGCCGGCATACAGGGCGACTTTGTCGCGCAGCATCTCCAGCGTTTCCTGCAGCTCCAGCAGTTCGGCTTCCAGCGCAGCCGCATGCTGTTGCAGCAACGTCTTGCGCTCTGACACACTGCCAAGCTGATCCCCCAGCCTGCGCAGTTCGGCGTAGCGCAGCATCTGCTGTATCGACATTCCTGTAGCGCGCAGCCTGAGCAGGAACTCAATCCAGCGCAGGTCTTCCTGGCGGTACAGGCGATGCCGGTTGCTTTGCCTCGGGACAGGGTCGATCAAGCCTATCTTTTCGTAGTAGCGCAAAGTGTGGACGCTGAGTCCGGTGGCTGCCGCAGCTTGCTGGATCGTGATGGAAGTGGCCATGGAATAAAGTTTAGAAGTTAGAGTGCACTCTAGGTCAAGCGTTTATTATCGCAGCACCGCGATTTATCCGGCCGACGGCGCGCCAAAAATCCGGATAGCCGTTACGGGATATGATTACCGGACGATTTCTCCCTGCTTTTGCGGATTTTTTTTTCATCCCATTTCTTTAAACGAAAGGCTCATCATGGACTACCGACGTTTAGGAGCATCCGGATTCACGGTGCCGGTACTGAGTTTCGGCACAGGCACGTTTGGCGGCAAAGGCGATTTTTTTGGCGCGTGGGGCAATACCGATGTCGCCGAGGCAAGGCGGCTGGTGGACATCTGCCTGGATGCCGGGCTGACCATGTTCGACAGCGCGGACATCTATTCCGACGGCGTCGCCGAGGCGGTGCTAGGCGAAGCGATCAAAGGCCGGCGCGACCGCGTGCTGCTGTCGACCAAGGCGACTTTCCGCACCGGCGAGGGACCGAATGCGGTCGGCTCTTCCCGCTATCACCTGATCCAGGCTTGCGACGCCGCGCTCAAGCGCCTCGGCACCGACTACATAGACCTGTTCCAGCTGCACGGATTCGATGCCCTGACCCCGGTCGAAGAAGTGTTGTCGACGCTGGATGACCTGGTGCGCGCCGGCAAGATCCGCTATGTCGGCGTATCGAATTTCTCCGGCTGGCACCTGATGAAGTCGCTGGCCGTCGCTGAGCGCTACGGCTATCCGAAATATATCGCCAACCAGACTTATTATTCACTGATCGGCCGCGACTATGAATCGGAACTGATGCCGCTGGGCCTCGACCAGGGAGTCGGCGCCGTGGTCTGGAGTCCCCTCGGCTGGGGCCGCCTGACCGGCAAGATCCAGCGCGGCCAGCCGCTGCCGGAACACAGCCGCCTGCACAAGACCGCGGACATGGGGCCGCCGGTGGCGGATGAACTGCTGTACCGGGTGGTAGATGCATTAAAGGAAATCTCTGCCGAAACCGGCAAAAGCATCCCGCAGATCGCCCTGAACTGGCTGCTGCAACGGCCTACCGTCGCCACGGTGGTGATCGGCGCCCGCAATGAAGAACAGCTGCTGCAGAACCTTGGCGCCATCGGCTGGAACCTGGACGCCGGGCAGGTCGCCAGGCTGGATGCCGCCAGCGCGGTGACTGTCGCCTATCCATACTGGCACCAGCGCGGCTTCACGGAGCGCAATCCATTGCCGGTCTGACGGCCAGGGCCCGGTTCTTGATCCGCCATCGGAATTGCCAAAAATAAAATGTTCAAAATAGCTGCATCATCATTAAAATCAGCGACTTATTTGTGAGTAACCGTTGCAGCTAAGGAAATCAAGTGCATATTCTTTTGGTGGAAGACGATTCGGTGCTGGCGGACGGCATCTTGCGCATTTTCAAAGGCCACGGCATGGTGGTCGACGTGGTGAAGAACGGCAACGACGCCGATGCGCTGCTGCAGCGCACGGAAATCTCGGCGGTGGTGCTGGATATCGGCTTGCCTGGCATCGACGGCTTTGAAGTGATCCGCCGCCTGCGCGCGCGCGGCAGCCAGGTCCCGGTGCTGTTGCTGACCGCGCGCGACTCGGTGCAGGACCGGGTCTACGGCCTGGAGCTGGGCGCCGACGATTACCTGGTCAAGCCGTTCGCGACGCAGGAGCTGGTGGCCAGGGTGCGCGCGCTGCTGCGCCGTAGCGCGCCGCAGCCGCTGGAAATGCATCTGGGCGGGCTATCGCTGAACACCTCGGCGCGGCGCGCAAAAATCAACGGCAAGGCGATCGACCTGTCGGTGCGCGAGTGGGCGGTGCTTGAATACCTGCTGCAGCAAGCGTCGCGCGTCGTATCCAGGCAGCAGATCATCGACGCCATCCTGCCATGGGGCGCGGAGCTGACCCTGAATGCGGTCGAGGTGTACATATCCAGGATCCGCTTGAAAATCGCCGATGCCGGGATCGAGATCCGCACCATACGCGGGTTTGGCTACATGCTGGAAAAAACCGAACCATGAGCAAGCCCAGCATCCGCATCGGGCTGCTGAAGTGGCTGCTGGCGCCGCTGCTGGTGGTCAACCTGGCCGGCGCCGGGCTGGCGTACTGGCTGGCCTGGATCCCGGCCCAGACCGCTTTCGACCAGAGCCTGGCGGACGCCGGCTGGGCCCTGATCCCACGCTTGCACGAAGCGGGCGCCGGGGTCGAGATCGATCTGTCGAAGCAGGCCGAGCAGGTATTGCGGGTTGATCATTTCGACGCCATTTTCCTGGTCGTACGCGATAGCCAGGGCAAGCTGCTTGCCGGCGACGCCGATTTTCCGGCGCTGCCGTCAAGCGAACGGCTGGATGATCCGACGCCCTACGACGGCATCATGCGTGACGAACCGGTGCGCATCGTGGCCTTGAAAACCATGGTCGGCCAGCAGCCGGTATATATCGGCGTGGCTGAAACCTTGCGCAAGCGCATCGATATCCGCGCCAGGATTTTCATGGCGCTGGTGTGGCTAGAGGCGGGATTGGCGCTGGCGCTGGTTGTCGCCATCTGGCTGGCAGTCGGCAAGGGGCTGCAGCCGCTGAAGAAAATGAAGGCAGACCTGAACGCGCGCAGCGACGATGACCTGTCGGCGCTGGATGAGCAGCATGTGCCGCTCGAACTCAGCCCGGTAGTGCAAGCCATCAACCGCCTGTTGGACAAAGTGCAGCAGGACGCCAAGGCGCAGCAGAATTTTCTCGCCAACGTGGCCCACCAGCTGCGCACGCCGCTGGCCGGATTCCGGACGCAGCTGGAATGGCTGCTGCAGAAGCATGCCGGCGAACCGGAAAGCGCGCACTCGATCGCGCTGATGACATCGTCGACCGAACGCATGATCCGCCAGACCAACCAGCTGCTGACGCTGGCGCGCGCGGAACCGGCCAAGTTCGAGAAGGAGCGCTTGCGGGTGGTCGAGCTCAACCGGCTGGTGGAGGAATCGATCCAGCATTTTGTCGAACAGGCGGACCGGAAGAACATTGACATTGGCTTCAATTTGCAGCCGACACGGGTGATGGGCGATCATTTCCTGCTGCGCGACCTGATCGACAACCTGGTCGACAATGCCATCCGCTATTCCCCCTCGAACAGCAAGGTGACGGTGAGCACGCTGCATGGCAAGGACGGCGGCATTTTTTCAGTGGAAGATTCCGGTCCGGGGATTACGCCGTCCGAGCAGGAACTGATCTTCAACCGTTTCCGCCGCCTCGACGACAGCGTTGCCGGCAATGGCCTGGGGTTGGCGATCGTGCGCGATATCGCCAAAGATCACGGCGCCAGGATCAGCGTCGAATCCGGCGTCTCTGCCGGCACGATTTTTTCGGTGCATTTCCCATTCCCGATTTTGGGCATGCCGTCGAAATTACCCGCATAAATACGTGCACGGCTCACGCAAGTAGTCGCTTGTAACCGTCTATTGCCAGCGTACAAACAACTGTTGTCGAAGTGCCAGCGGCGAGGTCCCGGGAGTCAGTCGAGGGCCGACACTATGCACTAAATCATTTCCCCGGAACACAATTTTTACGCTTGTTACTCTTTCTGAGCGCGAAATGTTGTATCCCATTTACACCTGCATTCTTCCATCCCCATTAATAATTTCTTTGCGGTAATTTATGTCCCGGGCGATCGCTCCTCCGCGCCCTGGCGCGCCATTGCTGGCTCTCCAGACGGAGAGGCATGGCTCAGTGTCGATATGTTTTGTGGCATGTTTGTTGCTTAGTGTGTCTGTGGAAATGTTTTTGAGTGGCAATTACAAATCGCGATTTGAAAACGGATCCACAAGAAAGAGCCTCACCGCTGAGGAACCTGTTTCAGTTGCGCATGGGTTTCGAAGCATCGCTCAGAAGGCGATTAACAAATCTGTTTGATTTTTTACAAAACTGTAAATTTCTACTCTGAAACTTACCTATAGGGAGTTGTGATGATAAAAGAAAGAAGATTGCCGCATTTGCTACGATTGATGTTTTCCGGCAGCGTAGTGGTGGGAGTGGGGCTGCTGGCTCACTCGGTGCAGGCACAGGAGACAAAGACCGACGATGCGCCGCAGCAAATGCAGCGCGTTGAAATTACCGGGTCTTCCATCAAACGCATCACGAAAGAAGGCGCTCTGCCGGTGCAGACGCTGACCCAGGAAGATATCGCCAAGAGCGGCGCCAACAGCGTCGCCGACCTGATCCAGGCCCTGCCGGCGATGCAGGGGTTCATCCCGCAATCGAGTTCGGTCAACGGCAACGGCGGCGGTGTCGAGACAGCCTCCATCCATGGCATCGGTTCGGGTTACACCCTGGTGCTGCTGAACGGACGGCGCATCGCCAAATCGGCGATTTCCCACAACGACTATGCGGTCAACCTCGGCAGCATTCCGCTGGCGGCGGTCGAGCGGGTTGAAATCCTGACCGACGGCGCTTCCGCGCTGTACGGCTCCGACGCGATTGCCGGCGTGGTCAACTTCATCCTCAAGAAAAATTCCACCGAAGCCACCATCACCGCAACCTATAACGCGCCCACCAAGGCCGGCGGCAAGAGTTTCAATGTAGGCCTCTCCAAAGGATTCGGCGACCTTGACAAGGATGGCTACAACATATTGCTGGCATACAGCCACGACGAGCAAAAGAACCTGGTTGCCGGACAGCGCGGGTTCGCCAGCAGCGGCGTGGTGCCTTTCAGCGTCGGCGGCCAGAATTATTCGCTCTACCAGCTGAGCAGCTATACCGCACCCGGCGGCGTTTCATTGCGCCATGCCGACGGTTCCGATCCAACCCAGTTTTCGCCCAACTTCCTGAAAAACGGCAGCTGCGGCCCGAATACTTTCCAGGCCGGGAACTACTGTAAATTCAACTACGCGGCAACGGTCGAACTGATACCGGAATCGCAGCGCGACAGTTTTGTCTTGTCGGGCAACCTGAAGCTCAACAGCGACACCACCCTGTTTGCCGAGGCGGTTGCTTCGCGTTATTCCATCACGCCGCAATATGCGCCGTCGGCCCAGCCTTTGGCGCTGTCGCTGAGCAGCCCCCTGTATGCCAAATACGTGACGCCTTACCTGGCCCAGCTGGGAGAAAACCCTGCCAACATCTCGGGCGCGGTGATGAACCTGCGCCTGGTCGATGCCGGCGGCCGCACCGATGAATACCGCACCGACGCCTTGCACCTGGCATTCGGCGTCGACGGCAACTTCAAAGGCTGGGATTACAACGCCTCCTACACCCATTCGCAAAACAAGTTCTACGACAAGGCGATAAACGGCTATCTCAGCAACAACGCGTTCCAAAGCATCGTCGCTGCCGGCAATTTCGATCCGTTCGCACCATCGGGTTCCGGGGTGGCGGCGCTGGCGCCAGCAGTATTGCACCAGACGCTGGACGAAGCGACCTCCAAGCTGGATGTGATCAACCTGCACGGTTCGCATGACCTGTTCAAGGCGCCGGGCGGCATGGCGCAGATCGGCCTCGGCGTGGAAGCGACCAAGGAACAGCATACCGACAGCCCTAGCGCGATTTTGCAAAGCACCAACGCTCTGCAGCCGAACTATACCGATTCCATCATCGGCGGCAACGCCGGCGCCTTGCCGTTTTCGGCAAGCCGGATGAACTACGGCACGTTTGCCGAAATGCTGGTGCCGGTCATGAAGAACCTGGACGTCACGGCGGCGCTGCGTTACGACAGCTACGATGCGGCGAAAAACGATGCGAACTTCGACAACGCCGGCAACCCGCTCGGTTCAGCGACCCAGGGCAACTCCGCCAGCAAATCGACGTACAAGATTTCTGCGCGCTGGCAGCCGGTCGAGTCGCTGCTGCTGCGCGGTTCCTACGGCACCGGCTTCAAGGCGCCGACCCTGTCGCAGATCACTTCGCCGATCCAGTTCAGCGGCAATACCGCGCAGCAGCACCCGTGCCCGGTTTCTGCGCCGGATCCAAGGGCTGCCGGCTGCCAGGGCGTGACCCAGTATGACGTGCTGCAAGGCGGCAACCAGCTCAGCGGTTCCAGCGGCCTGAAGCCGGAAACCTCGAAACAGAGCACCGTCGGCTTCCGTCTTGAACCGATACGTAATGTATCGATCGGTTTCGACCTGTGGACCGTCAGCATCAAGAACCAGATCAGCATCCTGCAGGAAAATATTGCATTCGCCAATCCGGCGGCTTATTCCAACCTGTTCACGCTGTTCAACGATCCGATCCAGGGATCGCAGACGATCGCTTTCATGCAGACCCCGGTCAACCTGGCCAGCGCCAAGTACCAGGGGATCGACTGGGACCACAGTTTCAAGACCAAGACCCCGATCGGCGACATGAGCCTGCAATGGACCGGCACCTACATGCTGAAAGCCGAGCAGGATTTCCCGGGGACCGGCACCCAGAGCAGCCTGGGCAAATACGGCGCCGACCAGAACGTGGTGTTCCGCGTGATTTCGCGCCTGGCAGGATCCTGGAAGCAGTCGGATACGTTTACCCATACCCTGACCGCCAACTACCGCTCCGGCTATCACGACCAGACCTACACGGCTGACGACGCCACGGTCCGCATCGTCAATCCTGACGGCTCGTACGGCGCCTTCGTCGCCATGCCTAACCATAACGTGGCTTCCTACACCACGTTCGACTGGCAGACCAAGATGACGGTCAAGAAAGGCCTGGAGTTCACGGGCGGCATCAAGAACCTGTTTGCCCGTACTCCGCCGCTTTCGCTGGTGACGGCGGGCGGCGGCAACCAGGTTGGTTACGATGCCCGCTATACCGATCCGCTGGGACGCCAGTTCTATATAACGGGCACCTACAAGTTCTAAGCGTTTTTGGTTTGAAAGCTGCCAAGGCCGGCCGGATGCGATGTTTGCGTCCGGCCGGTTTTTTTTCGCCGCGCGGTTTCCTTGCACCAAAATGTTCCAGTGAAGAACTGATAAGATAGGCCGGTCAATTTGATCGAAACAGACGGCGAGTGCTGTCGATTTCCTAACAGGAAGGCCTGCCCATGAACTTATCGAGCCGCCCAGCGGTGCTGGACCTGATCGGCAATACACCATTGATAGAAGTGACGCGGCTCGATACCGGCTGCTGCCAGCTGTTCCTCAAGCTGGAATCGCAAAATCCCGGCGGCTCCATCAAGGACCGCATCGGCCTGTCCATGATAGAAGCGGCCGAGCAGGATGGCCGCCTGCGGCCCGGCGGCGTCGTGATCGAAGCTACTGCCGGCAATACCGGCCTGGGCCTGGCGCTGGTGGCCTGCGCCAAGGGCTACCGCGTGATCCTGGTGGTGCCGGACAAGATGTCGGGAGAAAAAATACAGCACCTCAAGGCACTGGGCGCGGAAATCCATATCACCCGTTCGGACGTCGGCAAAGGCCACCCGGAGTACTACCAGGATTATGCCGCGCGGCTGGCGCGCGAAATGCCGGGCGCTTTTTATGCCGACCAGTTCAACAACCCAAGCAATCCGCTGGCGCATGAACAAAGCACCGCTCCCGAAATCTGGGAGCAATGCGGGCACCGGCTCGACGCCATCGTCTGCGGCGTCGGCTCGGCCGGCACCATCACCGGCCTGACGCGGTTTTTCCGCAAGGCGCAGCCGGCGCTGGAATTTGTGCTGGCCGATCCCAAGGGTTCTATCCTGGCCGAATACATCAATACCGGAAAAATAGAATCGATCCCCGGTTCGTGGGCGGTGGAAGGCATCGGCGAGGATTTTGTGCCGTCCATCGCCGACCTGTCCGGCGTCAAGCATACCTATACGATCAGCGACGAAGAGAGTTTCAGCAGCGCGCGCGAACTGGTGCGCGCGGAAGGCATCCTCGGCGGTTCTTCCACCGGCACCTTGCTGGCCGCGGCGCTGCGCTATTGCCGCGAACAGAGCCAGCCGAAGCGTGTCGTCACCATCGTTTGCGATACCGGCACGCGCTACCTGTCCAAGGTGTACAACGACAACTGGATGCACGACCAGGGTTTGCTCAAGCGCGAGATCGTCGGCGACCTGCGCGACATCATCGGCCGCCGCTACGAAGAGGGCAGCGTGATCAGCGTGGCGCCAGGCGATACCTTGATGACCGCATTCAACCGCATGCGCAGCGCCGAGGTTTCGCAGCTGCCGGTCATCGACGGCCAAGAGCGGCAGGTGATCGGAATCATCGACGAATCCGACCTGCTGCTCAAGATCGCCGCCGACGCCGCCAATTTCAGCGAGCCGGTAAGCAGCACCATGACCAGCGCGATCGAAAAACTGGCGCCGACAGCAAGTGTCGATGCGCTGCGCAGCACCTTGGCCCGCGGCCTGGTCGCCATCATTGCCGACGGCGACCGTTTCTACGGCCTGATTACCCGATTCGATCTACTCAACCATCTTCGAAGGAGTCTCTCATGAGCAGCAGCAAAGACGCCGGACATCAATCCGACCTGCATTTCGCCACGCGCGTGATCCACGCCGGGCAAAGTCCCGACCCTACCACCGGCGCCATCATGCCACCGATTTACGCCACGTCGACTTTCGTCCAGCAAAGCCCGGGCGTCAACAAGGGGCTCGACTACGGCCGCTCGCACAACCCGACACGCTGGGCGCTGGAGCGCTGCGTGGCTGACCTGGAACAAGGTTCTCAGGGGTTTGCCTTCGCCTCCGGCATGGCTGCTGCCGCAACCGTCCTGGAATTGCTGGACAGCGGCGCCCATGTGGTCGCCGGCGACGATTTGTACGGCGGCACCTATCGCCTGTTTGACAAGGTGCGCAAGCGCAGCGCCGGCTTGTCGTTCAGCTTCGTCAACCTGGTCGATCCTGCCAACCTGCTGGCGGCGATACGGCCGGAGACCAAGATGGTGTGGGTCGAGACGCCGACCAATCCGATGCTGAAGCTGGCTGACCTGGAAGCGATCGCCAAGATTTGCCGCGAGCGCGGCATTATCGCGGTCGCCGACAATACCTTCGCCAGCCCGATGGTGCAGCAGCCGCTGACTTTGGGTTTTGACGTGGTGCTGCATTCCACCACCAAGTACCTGAACGGCCACTCCGACATCATCGGCGGCATCGCCGTGGTCGGCCGCGAAGCGCGCCAGGCGGAATGGCGCGAACGCCTGGCTTTCCTGCAAAACGCGGTGGGCGCCATCGCCGGGCCGTTCGACAGCTTCCTGGCCTTGCGCGGCGTCAAGACGCTGGCGCTGCGGGTCGAGCGCCATTGCCAAAACGGACTGGAGCTGGCCAGCTGGCTGGAAAGCCAGCCGCTGGTAAAACGGGTCCACTATCCGGGCCTGGCTTCGCATCCGCAGCACGAGCTGGCGCAACGCCAGATGCAGGGTTACGGCGGCATCATCTCGGTGGAGCTCGACAGCGACCTGGCCGGCGCCAGGCGTTTCCTGGAACGCTGCGAGATTTTTGCGCTGGCCGAGAGCCTGGGCGGGGTGGAAAGCCTGATCGAACATCCGGCCATCATGACCCACGCCACCATTCCGGCAGAACACCGTGCCAAGCTGGGGATCAGCGATTCGCTGGTCCGGTTGTCGGTCGGGGTCGAAAATATCGAAGACCTGAAGAACGATATGCGCAACGCGCTGGCAGCCATCAAGCAATGAGCGAAGGTGCGCATGATTGGGAAGCACGGGTAGCCGCGCTCTGGAAGCAGGTGGATGCGATGCCGCCCGAGGAACTGGTCGGCCGCATTGATACGCTGGCGGCGGAGCGGCCTGCGGATGACGCCCTGGCCTTGTTCGAGCGCGCTTGCGCGCGCGATACCGCCGGGCTGGAATCCGCCGCGGAGCCGCTGTACCGGGCTGCCTTGGCAAGCCATGGACTCGATCCTTATCGCCAGGCGCGGGCAACCATACAGCTGGCCAGCACCTTGCGCATCCTGGGGCGGCTGGAGGAGAGCGAGCAACTGGTCAAGGTGCAGCTTGAGCGCTATGCAGATGCGGGCTATGGTTTGGCGCTGTACGACGAAACGCGGGCGACCCTGGCTTTGACGTACCTGGTCCAGGGACGGGCGGTTGAAGCAGCCTGCCTTGCGCTTACTACGCTGGCGCCGCATTTGTCGCGCTACAACCGTTCGGTAGCCGGCAACGCTGCGGAAATTCTCAAGGGCAGCGTTTCCAGCTGGTCCTGAACAAACTGCCTGTATTGAACAAGACCCCGGTCGCGCCTGAGCGGCCGGGGTCTTGTTATCTTGCGCTTACTGGTAGTTCGCTACCAGCGAAACGCCGCTGATGGAGCGGTAGGCGTTCAGCAGCAGGTAGTAGGTGCCTGCCGATGGTGCGCCTATCGTCACATTTTCCGAGGTGGTGCTGCCGTCGGATTTGCCGTCGTAAGACGAAGTGGTTGGCGTCGCGTTGAATTTGACATAGATGTCGCCGTCACCGCTGCCGCCGGACAACTGGAAGCTCAGGTTCCTGGCGCCGGCCGGCACCGTGATGCTGTACACGTTGCTGGCGCCGGTGGCAAGTGCGATGCCCGTGACCGGTACGCCCTTGACCAGCACGTTGCCGCTGCTGGTGCTGCAGCTGACGCCGACTGCCTTGAACGCCGCCGTCACGTCGGCCACGACATAACCGCGGTTAGTGGCGGCCTTCTCGACACCGCAGGCGCCTTGGTTAAAGGTGCTGTTGGCAGTCCAGTAGAGGTGGTTGGCGTCAGCCATCACTTCGAACGCCTTGCGGGTGCTCCAGCCGGCGGTGGTAGCCAGCAGGTAGAACGCCTTGTTGTACACGCCGCTGCTGTAGTGTACGTCCAGGCTGCTGGTGTAGTTCCTGGCGTTGTCGATGGAACGGCCATCCTGGGTCGGGTTTGCCATGTAGCGCAGCGCGCCGCTGCCCTTGAAAATATCGGTCCCGACCAGGAAGTCGTTGGTGCCCTTCATGTAATTCTCGGAAGCTTCGCCGGCCATGTCGGAAAAAGCTTCATTCATGCCGCCCGACATGCCGCTGTACACCAGGCCGGAATTCTGCTCGGTGAAACCATGGCTGACTTCATGGCCGGATACGTCCAGTGCAACCAGCGGATAAAAAGTGGAAGCGCCATCGCCGAAATTCATGGCGCTGCCGTCCCAGAACGCGTTTTCATAGCTGTTGCCGTAGTGGACCTTCATGTACAGGGTCTGGCTGATAGGGCGCAGGCTGAGCCAGTCGCGGTACATGTTGAACACGACGTTGCCGAAGTAGTGGGCGTCGTTCAGCGGCGAAAACGCGCCGTTGACCGCCTTGTATGTATTGCGCGGGCAGGTGAAGTGGAAGGGCGTGCTGCCGCTGGTGCCGTTTTGCAGGTCGACTGTCACCACGTTGGTAGTGATCATGTTGCAGTTGCTGTCGACAACCAGCGGACCGTATATGCCGCCTGGCTGGTACTCGTACTGGCCGGTCTTGGCGTTGCCGCCGGGACCGCTGGCTTCATAGTGCGTGATGCCTTCCCATTTTTTCAGGACGGCGCCGGTGTTGGCGTCAATGATGAAATATGGACGGCTTGGCTTCGCTGCGCTCTTGTTGACGAAGGACACCACATAGATCAGCTGCGCCACATTGTTGCTGCCGAGCTGGACGTACAGCTTGGCCTGCTCGTTTTCGGTGACCGCGGCGCGGGCAATCGACTTGGCTTGCAGCAGCACGTCAGCTGCGGCGTAGGCCGGCTTGGCGCTGGGCAGGTCGTTGTCGATATTGCGGATCAGGCTGCCGGACATGGCTGGCAGCGCCTGGTTGGCCGTGCGTTGTTCGACAATCGCCTGGTCCCACAGCGGCACGCCCTGGAAATATTGCTGGTAGCGGGTGACGACTTTGCCGTTGGCATAGTTCTGGCTGCGCAGCGGCTTCAGTTCATCGCTGGTGAGGCCGAGAAAGGCTTGCGCCGTTACCGGTCCGGCCTGTTTTGCCGCAGCTGCCTGCGGGGCGTAGCTTTCAAGGTCAACGCGGTCGGCTGCGATGGCGCTTGAGCCTGCTGCTAGCAGCAGTGAAAGAAATAAAGGGCCTTCGACGTGACGTAATGCTGGCTTCATGTTATCTCACTCTCTTTAAATGGATGCGTGGATATTTCATAAGATTGACCAGATACTTCGCGAACAAAAACTCAACCGGCTATCGAGGACAGCGGCGATGACTTTCACAGATGGAAATACGTGACTAAAGTTACGTATTGTTACAAAATGAATGCCATGCGGCAACATACCTGCATTCATGAAGCCGAAACAGCTGTTATTTCTTACAGGATGTGTTGGTGGTGCTTGGCGCCGGATGAGGAAGGAGGAGCAGGGTGCTGCGCGGCTGGATAAAGGCAGGAAACGTCAGGAAACGCTAGGAAATTGATGCTGTCGAAGTAGAATTACACATATACAAAATGTTTCATTGAATGGAGAAAAAAATGAAAATCAAATCCATGCTGGTCCTGATTGCCTGCGGCTCGTTCGCCGCCTGCGCCGCAAGCCCGTACAACGACGGTTATAACCCGTATCAGCCTGCTGCCGCCGGCGGTTATGGCAATGCCCCGATTGTTGCCTATGGCGGATACGGCGACTCCCCATCCTACGGCGACCGCCGCGACGACCGCTACGACGACGACCGCGGCGGCTGGACGCCGCCCGGCAGCTACCGCGATTCCTGCCGCGATATCGTGGTCCGGCGCGGCATGCTGGAAGCCACTTGCGGCGGCGACAACGGCGGCCGCAGGACGGCCATTCCCCTGTCATCCTGCCGCAGCGGCAGTTTTGAAAACATCAACGGCAACCTGCAATGCATGGGCGGGGGCGATCGGGGCTACGGCGGTTCCAGCAGGGACGTGCCGCCTGGGAGCTACCTCCAGTCTTGCTCGGAGATCGGGGTTTACGGCGGCACGCTGCAAGCAACTTGCGGCGGCAGGGATAACAGCAGGATACGGTCTTCCATCTCCATACGTTCCTGCCGCAGCGGCAGCTTCGCTAATATAAACGGCTACCTGCAATGCGACAGGTAGCCGCAGCTGTCAGAGCAGTTCTACGCTCAGCAGGTTGACGTAGCAGCTCTCGCGCGTGGTCCTGACAAAATCGGCCAGGTACGATTGCTGCGACATCTCCGGCAGGCAAGCCGCATACAGCCGCCCGGTCAGGCCGGCGGCGGTGATCCTCTTGGCCAGCACATAATCGCGCGTCAGGTAATTCTGCGCGGCCCAGATCGGCAAGGTAGCGATGCCGCGCCGGCTGGCGACCAGCTGCAGCATCGCCACCGTCAGTTCGGTGGTGCGGCGCGCGGTCTGGATGCCGGCCGGTTTCAGTACCTGGCGCACCACGTCAAGCATGTCGTCCGGCACAGGATAGGTGATCAGCGTGTCGCCGGCGAAGTCTTCCGCCACCAGGTACTCCTTGGCCGCCAGCGGATGGTCATGCGCTACCAGCGCCACGATCTCGAAACTGAACAAGGCGTGGTAATCGACCTTCTCGTCAGGATCGACTTCCGCCACGATCGCAACATCGGCGCGATGCTCATATAACAGGCCGACCGGATCGGCCTGGAAGCCCGAGACGATATCGAGCTCCACTTCCGGCCAACGTTTGCGAAAGATGTCCATGGCCGGCATCAGCCAATCGAAGCAAGTATGGCATTCCACCGCAATCCGCAGCTGGCCGGCCACGCCTTGCGCCAGCCGCACCAGGTCGCGCTCGCTTTCCGCTACCTGCGGCAACACCGCATCCGCCAGCTTGAGCAAGCGTTCGCCGGCCGGGGTAAAACGCACCGGCACCGATTTGCGTTCAAACAAGGTAGTGCCGTGATGATCTTCCAGCTGCTTGATCTGGTGCGACAGCGCCGACTGGGTGACGTTGAGCAGCGTCGCCGCGCGCAGCAGGTTGCCGGCTTCGCGCAGCGCGTGCAGGGTTTTCAGGTGGCGTAATTCCAGGATGGATTGCATATTGGTTGCTTAAAGGATAATCAAATAAGATGTATTAGTAAAATTCAAGTTGATTCTTAATATTTATCGTTTGAATCATAATCCAAGCTGGCCCAACATGCGAGTCATCGAACTTGTTTTTTATGGAGATAAAGATGGCATTGGCACACGTATTAGGGTTTCCGCGCATTGGCGCTCACCGCGAACTGAAGTTTGCCCAGGAGTCGTTCTGGAAGGGCGCTTCCGATGAGGCCGCATTGCGCGCTACCGGTGCCACGCTGCGCGCCCGCCACTGGCAGGCGCAAGCCGATGCCGGCCTCGATTTCGTCACTGTCGGCGATTTTGCCTGGTACGACCAGGTGCTGGGCACGCTGGCCCTGCTGGGCGCGATTCCGAGCCGCTTCGGCTTCGATCCGAAACAGCTGACGCTGGCCGACTATTTCACCCTGGCGCGCGGCAGCAAGCATCACTTCGCGATGGAAATGACGAAATGGTTCGACACTAACTACCATTACCTGGTGCCGGAATGGACTGCCGATGTGCAGTTCGACGGCGGTGTCGACTGGCTGCACGATGAGATTGCCGAAGCGCGCGCGCTCGGCCACAAGGTCAAGGTGGCGCTGGTCGGCCCGCTGACCTTGCTGTACCAGGGCAAGATCAAATCAGGAATCGCGCACAAGCTGGACTTGCTGCCCAAGGTTGTAGCCGGCTATCAGCAACTGCTGCAGCGCCTGCACGCCGCCGGCATCGAGTCGGTGCAGATCGACGAGCCTATCCTGGCGCTGGAACTGGATGCCGCCTGGCGCGCCGCCTTTGCGCCGGTTTACGCGCAATTGAGCCGCACCGCTCCGGCGCTGCTGCTGACCACCTATTTCGGCGAAGTCAGCGAACATGCCGAACTGCTGCGCGCGCTGCCGGTAGCGGGCGTCCACCTGGACCTGGTGCGCGGCGCCGATCAGCTGGAACAGATCGCCGCCGGCTGGCCGCAAGACAAGGTGCTGTCGCTCGGCGTGGTCGACGGCCGCAACCTGTGGCGCACCGACCTCGACCAGGTCCTGGCCAAGCTCAAGCCTTTGCAAGCGCAACTGGGCGACCGTCTGTGGGTAGCCTCAAGCTGCTCCCTGCTGCACGTGCCGGTGGACCTGGCCAATGAACCCAAGCTCGACGATGAACTGAAGAGCTGGCTGGCGTTCGCTACGCAAAAGCTGGCGGAAATCGTCGCCCTCAAGCTAGCGCTGAACGGCAAAGCGGCTGAAGTCGAAGCGCAATTCGTTGCCTCGCGCGCGGCCCAGGCCAGCCGCCGCAGTTCGAGCCGCATCCACAATCCGCTGGTGCAAAAGCGCCTGGCCGCGGTGACCGCGGCTGACGCCGAACGCTCGGCCGGTTTTGCCGCCCGCATCGCCAAGCAGCAAGCCAAATGGCAGTTGCCGGCTTTCCCGACCACCACCATCGGCTCGTTCCCGCAGACCGCCGAAATCCGCCAGGCGCGCGCCGCCTACAAGCGCGGTGAAATCGGCCACCTGGACTACCTCGACAAGATGCGCGAAGAAATCCGCGACGTGGTGGAGAAGCAGGAACAGCTCGGCCTCGACGTGCTGGTGCACGGCGAACCGGAGCGCAACGACATGGTCGAGTATTTCGGCGAACAGCTGTGGGGTTACACCTTCACCGCCAACGGCTGGGTGCAAAGCTACGGTTCGCGCTGCGTCAAGCCGCCTATCATTTATGGCGACGTCTACCGTCCGGAAGCGATGACCGTCGGCTGGAGCCAGTTTGCCCAGACCCTCACTGCGAAGCCGATGAAGGGCATGCTGACCGGTCCGGTGACCATGCTGCAATGGTCCTTCGTACGCGACGACCAGCCGCGCGAAACCACGGCGCTGCAAATCGCACTGGCCTTGCGCGACGAAGTGTGCGACCTGGAAAAGGCCAACATCGGCATGATTCAGATCGACGAACCGGCGTTCCGCGAAGGTTTGCCGCTGAAGTCGCGCGACTGGCCGCATTACCTGGACTGGGCGGTGCGGGCATTCAAGATCAGCGCCGCCGGCGTCGGCGACGAAACCCAGATCCACACCCACATGTGCTATTCGGAATTCAACGACATCCTGCCGTGGATCGCCGCGATGGACGCTGACGTCATCACCATCGAGACGTCGCGTTCGGACATGGAGCTGCTGGATGGCTTCGGGCAGTTCGCCTATCCTAACGACATCGGCCCGGGCGTCTACGATATCCACTCGCCGCGCGTGCCGCAGGTCGACGAGATGGAGCGCCTGCTGCGCAAGGCGCGCGGCGTGATTCCCGATGCGCGCTTGTGGGTCAATCCGGATTGCGGCCTGAAGACCCGCGGCTGGCCCGAGACATACGAGGCGCTGGAGAACATGGTGCTGGCCGCCAAGCGCCTGCGTGAGACGGTGGAGCAGGAACGCAAGGCAGCATAAGCTGGGATGAAAAAAGGGGCGAATATCATTCGCCCCTTTTTTTTCGCCTCTTATTTCAAGCCGGTTGCGGCCAGCCGCAACCTTGGCTTATGAAACTTCCCTGGCGCTGACGATGGATTTGGACACCAGGCCATACTCTATCGCTTCCGGCGCCGACATCCAGAAATCGCGGTCGATATCGGCCATGACTTTTTTCGGATCCTGCCCGGTTTCCTTGGCGATCAAGGCGCCGATCCTTTCGCGCACGCGGATGATCTCGCGCGCCTGGATGGCGATATCGGAAGCCTGGCCGCCGACGCCGCCGCTCGGCTGGTGGATCAGGAAGCGCGTATTCTGCAGGCAGAAGCGGCGTTCTTTCGGCACCGACAGGAAAACGTTGACTGCGGCGCTGCCGACCCAGCCGCTGCCGATCATGTTGACCGGGGCGTCGATGAAGCGGATCACGTCATGGATCACATCGCCCGATTCCACATGGCCGCCCGGCGAACAGACCAGGAAATTGATCGGCGCCTTGGATTCGCCGGAGAGAGCGATCAATTGGCGCACGACATCGCGCGCCACGGTGTCGTTGATCTGGCCGAACAGCAGCACGGTGCGTGACTTGAACGCTTTCTCTTCGAGGAAGGCGTCGCGCTGGGATGCATTGGTTTCCACTTTTTCTTCCATGATGTGCCTCTAAGGTGTTGGGGAGTTCATTAACCGCAAAAGAACCAGTGTAAACCAAAAAGCCCCCGCAAATCGCGAGGGCTTCTTTTGTTATTGCTGCCTGACAGCGATCCGGGCGATCAGAATGCCGGAACCACCGCGCCTTTGTATTTCTCTTCGATGAATTTCTTCACTTCCGGCGAATTCAAGGCTACCGCCAGTTTCTTGACGGCGGCGCTGTCCTTGTTGTCCGGACGGGCAACCAGCAGGTTGGCGTAGGGCGAATTGGCGTCTTCGATGAACAGCGAATCCTTGACCGGATTGAGCTTGGCTTCAATCGCGTAGTTGGTGTTGATCAAGGCCAGGTCGACCTGGTTCAGCACGCGCGGCAAGGTAGCCGCTTCCAGTTCCTTGAACTTCAGGTGCTTGGGATTTTCGATGATGTCTTTCTGGGTCGCCGAAATATTGCTCGGATCCTTCAGTTTCAGCAGGCCCTGGCGCGACAGCAGCAGCAAGGCGCGGCCGGAGTTGGACGGGTCGTTCGGGATGGCGACCGTGGCGCCGTCCGGCAGGTCGGCCAGTTTCTTGTATTTGGCCGAATAACCGGCGAACGGTTCGACGTGGACCTTGGTGATCACTACTTCGATATCGTTCTTGTGGCTCTTCTTGAATTCATTCAGGTAGGGCTGGTGCAGGAAAAAATTGCCGTCGACCCGTTTCTCGTTGGTCTGCACCGCCGGCTGGATATAGTCGGTGAACACCTTGACCTGCAGGTCGACGCCTTCCTTGGCCAGGATCGGTTTGACGAAATCGAGGATTTCCGCATGCGGCACCGGCGTGGCAGCGATCACCAGCTTGTCGGCGGCTTGCGCCGGCGCGGCGGCGATCAGGCTGAAGGTCGAGAACACGGCTGCGGCCAGTCCCAGGGACAGTGAAAATTTGCGTGACATATAAACTCCCATTTTGGATTTTAAAAACAACGTTGCTGCATTACCTGCAAAAAAGACATTTACAAATCATTTGCGCGTGAAATGCTGCACCAGGCGGTCGCCGGAAAACTGCAGCGCCTGCACCAGCACCACCAGCACGGCAACGGTCGTGACCATGACTTCAGTCTGGAAGCGCTGGTAGCCGAAACGGATCGCCAGGTCGCCCAGGCCGCCGCCGCCGATCACGCCGGACATGGCGGCGTAAGACATCAGCGCGATCGCGGTGACGGTGGTGGCGGCGATCAGGCCGGGCAGGGCTTCCGGCAGCAGCGCGCCGAAGATGATCTGGCGCTTGCTGGCGCCCATGGCCTGGCAGGCTTCCACCACGCCGCGGTCGATTTCGCGCAGCACGTTTTCAACCAGGCGCGCGAAGAACGGCGCGGTGCCCAGCACCAGCGGCGGGATCGCGCCCTGCACGCCGAGCGAGGTGCCGACCAGGATCACCGTCACCGGGATCATCACGATCAGCAGGATCAGGAACGGCACCGAGCGCAGCACGTTGACGACCAGCGACAGCACGCGGTAGATGCCGCGTTGTTCCAGCAGCTGGCGCTTGCCGGTGATGAACAGCAGGATCCCGAGCGGCAGGCCGAGCAGTATCGTGAACAACAGGGAAAAGCCGGTCATGGCCAGGGTTTCCCAGGTGGCTTGCCAGATATCGGCCCAGTCGATGAGAGAGAAATCCATTATGCGAGCACCTCATGACGGATGTTGTGCTGGTCGAGCGTGGTGAACACTTGCGCTACATCGGCCGGTTCGCCGCGCAGTTCCACCAGCAGCTGGCCGTAGGGCGTGTCCTTGATGCGGGCGATGGTGCCCTGCAGGATGGTGATCAGCGCCGGCGTCGCGGCCGCGATGCTGCTCAGGATCGGCTGGTAGGTGATGTCGCCGACATAGGTCAGGCGCACCAGCAGTCCGCGCAGCTGGCTGGCGCCGGGCACGGCCGACGGCAGCAATGCGGCCTCGGCTGAAAACGGCGTGCTTTCGGCGACCATGCTTTGCGTCACCGCATGTTGCGGATGGAGGAACACCTCTGCCACATCGCCGCTTTCGACGATGCGGCCGGCCTCGATCACCGCCACCCGGTCGCAGATGTTGCGGATCACCTGCATCTCGTGCGTGATCAGCACGATGGTCAGGCCCAGCTTGCGGTTGATGTCGAGCAGCAGGCGCAGGATCGCCTGGGTGGTTTCCGGATCGAGGGCAGAGGTGGCTTCGTCACACAGCAGCAGGTGCGGCGTATTGGCCAGCGCGCGGGCGATGCCGACGCGCTGTTTCTGGCCGCCGGACAGTTGCGCCGGATATTTGTCGCGATGCTCGCTGAGCCCGACCAGTTCCAGCAGTTCGCTGACCCGGGCCGCGCGTTCCTGCTGCGTGTATTTGCCGGTGATCTTCAGCGGCCAGTCGATATTGGCGGCCACGGTCTTGGCGCCCAGCAGGTTGAAATGCTGGAAAATCATGCCGATGCGCTGGCGCAGCCGGTGCAGGCCGCTGTTGTCGAGCGCGGTGATGTCTTCGCCCTCGATCAGCACTTGTCCGCCGGATGGGCGTTCCAGCATGTTGAGGGTGCGGATCAGGGTGCTTTTGCCGGCGCCGGAGCGGCCGATGATGCCGAAAATTTCACCTTTCTTGATATGCAGGTTGATATCGGACAATGCGGCGACGGGAGTGCCGGCGGTTTTGGCATTGCGTTCCAGCGGATAGGTTTTATGCAGGTGCTCGATGCGGATCACAGGTTTGCTTCACGAATTCAGTCAGGCTTGCCATTTTATCAGCGAGCCTATATACGCCAAAGTTATATATCGTTATTTATATATAACAATCCTGTTGGTAAGCCGTATTTTCGTTTGGTAAAGATGTTGTGACGGGAACATGCAAGAGATGTTTTTTTATGGCATAGTAAAGACACTATGAAAGCACTCCAAAGCGAACTGGCCAAAAAGATTCTCGCCGACCCGAGGGCTGCGCTGCAATTGCGCGCTTACCTGGCCAGCAAGAACTCCAAGTCATCGTTATCCGCCGCGGTCGAGACCGATAACGTGATCAGCTTGCATTCCGAGCAAGAGGGAACCGTCCAGTACCGCATCACCGTTGTCCCTAGCGCCGCCTGAGCGCATCGATGAACGTAGCGCTGCCTGCTTTCATTGTTTTCCTGCTGTTGCTCCCCGGTTTTATCGCCCGTTCCCGCTTCAAGCGGGCAGAGCGCGCTTCGTTTGATTATTCCCCGTTTGGACAGATTGTCACCGAGGCGGTGCTGTGGAACTGCATTTTCCATTCCTTGTGGCTGTTGCTGTCCGCCGTCCTGTTCGGACGTGTATTGCAGCCGCTGCTGTTGCTGGAGCTGCTGTCTTCCGATCCCGCCAGCCAGTCCAGGGCGATCCATGGCATCGCCCTGGAATTTTCCTGGATCAGCGCCTATTTCCTGACCCTGTATGCGGGCGCCTGGATCGTGCCGAACGGGTTCCGGCTGCTCATCACCCGTTTCGGGCTGGACCGATCCGGGGCCGGCTGGTTTGTGCCCTGGCTGCGCTTTAACCAGGCGCCGTGGTACTACCTGCTGACCGGCGCCGATTTTGAAGAAGGGCGGCGGCCGGACCTGATCGCAGTATCGGCGATCGTCAACGTGGCCGGCCAGGCGGTGTTGTTTACCGGCCTCCTGACGGATTAT
Organism: Collimonas sp. GW821-FHT07E08; assembly: GCF_059418905.1. NCBI lineage: Bacteria > Pseudomonadati > Pseudomonadota > Betaproteobacteria > Burkholderiales > Oxalobacteraceae > Collimonas > Collimonas sp. GW821-FHT07E08. The sequence goes on from NZ_JBWKQR010000001.1 coordinate 215,830, forward strand.
TTTTTCGATGTCAACGGCGTCCTCGACCGGCTCATCCTGCAGCAGGTGATGCGGCGGCCGCTGGTCGCGGACAAAGAGACGGACGCCACGGTGGAGCAGGACCTGGCGCGCTTCTATGGCGTCGACGGCGATTATTTCGTGCTGCGCTATAGCGAAGCGATTACCTTGAACATCGAATACATCAAGCTGGCCAAGCTTGCGGCAGAAACGCCGGCCGGTGAAAGCGTGCCGGCAGGTTAGCCGGCGCCGCCGTCATGCTCAGGGCAGGGGAAAGACCAGGCAGGTAGTGGTCGCATGGGCGTAGATCTTGCCCTCGGCATCGACGATATTCGCCTCCGCCACGCCGACCCTGCCGCCGACCTGTATCACCTTGCCGATGGCGCGCACCGGCCCGGTCTTGTCGGTCAGGGCGCGAATCAGGTTGACCTTCAGTTCCAGCGTGGTGTAGCCGCTGCCCTTGGCCAGGGCCGACTGCACCGCGCATCCCAGCGCCGAATCGAGCAAGGTGCAAAAGTAGCCGCCATGCACGCTGCCGATCGGGTTGTAATGCTGCATGGCCGGCGTCCCCTGGAACACGACGCGGCCGAATTCAGCTTCGATCAGGTTGAAATCCAGCGTTTGCGCAATCGGCGGGATCGGCAATTCGCCCCTCAGGATGGCTTGTAAAAATTCAACGCCGCTGTATTGCTTGAGCTGTTCCAGCGAAGCCACGCCGGGCGCCGCCAGTTTGGCACGCACGGCCTTGTCCTGCGCCTGCCATTGCGCCACGGTTTCTTCTCGATTCGACATTCGTTCTCCTGTTTGTTGCTGATGAGGGGCTGGGCTTGCCGCCGTTGCGGCGCAAGTTCAGGCCAGGGCAATCGATTGTAAGCGGGATTTCAGCCGCGCATCGGGCAACGAGTCGACCTGGCCGCGCCTGGGTTTGCCTGACAGGTAACATATGGCTTAATCCGTGCAACTGTGTTGCAATTACCTTGCAAGCGATGCCGGTTCGCGATTACACTTGCAGCTTCAGGTCTTTGATTTTTTACCAGAGACATAACCAGGCCGAACCGCATGTATCGTCAGCAAACCAGCTTCACCGTGTCTTCGCCGTGCCTTGCATGCGCGGCCGGTGCGCGTTTGCCCGAAGCGGACGTAGCCGACAGCTGCGCGGGTGCTGCATGCGCCTGATCGTCGAACCGCATTTCCACGCCAGGCGCCGCTTCAAGCTGCGCCTGCAGCAGTTCGCGTTATGGCTGGCGCTGGCTGTCCTGGTGCTGCAGCTGGTCGGGATGGCTTTCCACCATCACAGCCTGGCTGAAATTTCATCCGATTGCGTCAGCTGCGACCTGGCTGCCGATTTCCCTTCTCCGGTCCCATCCAGCCCGGTGCCGGCGCTGGCGCCGGTCCTGGTATTTGCCTACCGCAACGCCGTCGAACTGGTGTATGCGTTCATTCCGGCGCAGAAGCACTACCTGACTCCGCATTCCCAAGCTCCGCCGATCTTCATCGCCTGACTCTCCGTGTTTTTTCCTATTTGTTTCTGACCCAGCCTTGAGGCTGCGCCATTTCCGATCGCGTTGCGGCGCTTGCCGCCGCACCTGAAATGGTGGTCCGGCGATCCGGCGGTCGGGTTACCTGCGGGGTTGTTCCCGCTATTGGAGTTCTGAGAATGAAAATACGCTTGTCGCGCCGAGTACAGCTAGGCGCCCTGATTGCGCTGGCTTACGGGTTTGCTGTTCCTGCTGCCTATGCGCAGTCCACCGTCAAACAAATCAGCGGCGCCATCCACGATGCGCTCGGCCATCCTTTGCCTGACGCCACGGTCGCCCTGAAAGATGCGGCCGGCAAGGCGGTCGGCAGCACCAGGAGCGATCAGCAGGGGCATTTTGTCTTTAGCGACATCGCACCCGGCAGTTATGCCATCAGCGTCGGCAAGCCTTCCTTCCAGTCGGAGAACGGTACGGTGACGGTGGCCGACGAAAACGGCGCGACTGCCGACATCACCTTGAAAGCCAGCCAGGGCGGCACAGCCGAGGCCGGCAACGCGGTGGTGATCACCGCCGACCGCCTGGACCGCGCCAGGAACGGCATCCAGGTGGAAACCGGCAGCAGCATCTATCGCATCGGCCGCAAGGAAATCGCCGCCATGCCGCAAGGCGAAGATACGGCGTTCAACGAGGTCCTGCTGCGCGCGCCCGGCGTGGCCCAGGATTCCTTCGGCCAGCTGCATGTGCGCGGCGATCACGCCAACCTGCAATACCGCCTGAACGGCATCATCCTGCCGGAAAGCATCTCCGGCTTCGGCCAGACCCTGGACACCCGCTTTGTCGACAGCGTCAGCGTCCTCACCGGCGCCTTGCCGGCGCAATACGGCTACCGGACCGCAGGCGTGGTGGATATCCACACCAAGAACGGCGAACTGCAGAACGGCGGCAATATCGGCGTACAGGTCGGCAGCAACAACGCGCGCCAGGTCAGCGGCGATGTGAGCGGCAGCACCGACACTTTCAGCTATTACATCAACGGTTCCTTTGACGCCAACAACCTCGGCATCGAAAATCCTACCGGCGCTTCCAGCGCCTTGCACGACCGCACGTTGCAAAACAAGGCTTTCGGTTACTTCTCTTATCTGCTGGATGCGGATACCCGGGTCAGCCTGATCCTCGGCAATTCGGACGGCCGTTTCCAGATTCCGAACCGCCCGGACCAGACACCCGGCTTTCAGCTCGACGGCGTGACCGATTTCCCGTCGGCCAACCTGAACGAGCGGCAGCGCGAAACCAACCGCTACGGCATCCTTGCCCTGCAAGGAAAAATCGGCTCCGACATCGACTACCAGGTAGCCGCATTCAGCCGTTATTCGAAAGTGCTGTTCGAGCCAGACCAGGCCGGCGACCTGCTGTATACCGGCGTCGCCTCGCGCGTATTGCGTACCGGCCTGGCGAACGGCCTGCAGGCTGACGGCAGCTATCGTTTGAACGCCAGCCATACGATACGGGCCGGCATCAACTACACCCGCGAGAACTTGAAGAACAGCGACAACTCGCTGACTTTTCCCGCCGACGACAGCGGCGCGCAATTGTCGACACAGCCGATCTCGCTGGCCGACAGCAGCCAGAAGACCACCAACCAGACCGGCATATACCTGCAGGACGAATGGAAACTGAACGATAAAGTGACCGTGAATTACGGCGCCCGGGCCGATTGGGTGAATGCCTATGTCAGCGCCAGCCAGTTCAGTCCGCGCATCGGCGTGGTGTACCAGATGACGCCGCAGACCACCTTCCATGCCGGTTATGCCAGGTACTTCACGCCGCCTGCCAGCGAACTGATCGGTTCGAGCACCATCGCCAGCTTCAACGGCACCACCAACGCCCCGGCCAACAACCAGAACGACTCCGTGCAGGCCGAGAGCTCGGACTATTACGACCTTGGCGTCAACCACCAGCTGACCCAGCACTTGACAGTGGGACTTGACGGCTACTACAAGAAGGTCAAGAACATGCTGGACGAAGGGCAGTTCGGCTCGGCGTTGCTGTACACGCCGTTCAACTACGCGCAGGGCAAGGTGTACGGCCTGGAGCTGACGCTGAACTACCGCAAGGACAACCTGTCGGCCTACCTGAACCTGGCGCGCTCTACCGCGCTGGGCAAGAACATCGTGTCGAGCCAGTACAACTTCGGCCAGGATGAGCTGAACTATATCTCCAGCCACTGGGTGCACCTGGACCACGACCAAAGCATTACCGCCTCGACCGGCGTTTCTTACCTGTGGCGGGGCACCACGCTGACGGCGGACGCGCTGTTCGGCAGCGGCTTGCGCAGCGGCTTCGCTAACACCGAGCATTTGCCGGCCTATACCGAAGTCAACCTCGGCGCCAGCCATACCTTCAACGACAGCCCGATCGGCAAGTTCACCACGCGCCTGAGCGTGATCAACCTGTTCGACAAAGTCTATGAGATCCGCGACGGCTCGGGCATCGGCGTCGGCGCGCCGCAGTTCGGCCAGCGCCGCGCTTTCTACCTGGCCATGACGAAATCGTTCTGAGGTACGCGGCAGTTACGGGAAAGGGGGAGCTTGCTCCCTCTTTTTTTTCGCATATTTCAGGATATGACATGCGTTTCATAATGTGGAATTGTGAAACGCGAAGCACCATTTTCATATTTCACTCTCAGGGATTTTATTTCATATCGCAAAAAATTAAAGTTAAGTCATTGAATTTAAATGAAATAAAAATACTTATATGTCTTATATAAGACATTGTTGCCTCGCACAGATAAGCCTACTATTTAGTCATCGGATTTGATTTTACTTTTTGTTTTTAACAGGAGAACGACGATGACTACACGTGAACAGCAAGTTGCCGCACTGGCCAAGGACTGGGCCGAAAACCCACGCTGGAAGGGCGTTACCCGCAATTATTCTGCAGAAGACGTCGTACGTCTGCGCGGTTCGGTGCAGATCGAACACACGCTGGCAAAGCGCGGCGCCGACAAGCTGTGGAAGTTGCTGCACGAAGAGCCATTCGTCAATTCCCTCGGCGCGTTGACCGGCAACCAGGCGATGCAGCAAGTCAAGGCAGGCTTGAAAGCGATCTACCTGTCGGGCTGGCAAGTCGCGGGCGACGCCAACCTGGCCGGTGAAATGTATCCCGACCAGTCGCTGTATCCGGCCAACTCGGTGCCGCTGGTGGTCAAGCGCATCAACAATACATTCCAGCGCGCCGACCAGATCCAATGGTCGGAAGGTAAAAACGATATCGACTTTTTCGCGCCTATCGTGGCGGATGCGGAAGCCGGTTTCGGCGGCGTGCTGAACGCTTATGAACTGATGAAGTCGATGATCGATGCCGGCGCTGCCGGCGTCCACTTCGAAGACCAGCTGGCCTCGGTCAAGAAATGCGGCCACATGGGCGGCAAGGTGCTGGTGCCAAGCCGTGAAGCGGTCGAGAAGCTGAACGCGGCGCGCCTGGCGGCCGATGTTTCCGGCACGTCGACCCTGGTGATCGCCCGCACCGATGCGGAAGCGGCTGACCTGCTGACTTCGGATGTCGACGAAAACGACAAGCCGTTCCTGACCGGCGAACGCACGGTAGAAGGTTTTTACAAGACCCGTCCAGGGATCGACCAGGCCATCTCGCGCGCACTGGCTTACTCGCCGTACGCCGACCTGGTGTGGTGCGAAACCGGCAAGCCGGACCTGGCTTTCGCCAAGAAATTCGCGGAAGCGGTGCATGCCAAGTTCCCAGGCAAGATGCTGGCGTATAACTGCTCGCCATCGTTCAACTGGAAAAAGAACCTGGACGACGCCACCATCGCCAAGTTCCAGAAAGAGCTGGGCGCGATGGGCTACAAGTTCCAGTTCATCACCCTGGCCGGCTTCCATGCATTGAACTACTCGATGTTCAACCTGGCGCACGGTTATGCACGCAACCAGATGTCCGCGTTCGTCGAACTGCAGGAAGCGGAGTTCGCGGCCGCCGACAAGGGCTTCACCGCGGTCAAGCACCAGCGCGAAGTCGGCACCGGTTATTTCGATGCGGTGACCCAGGCGATCCAGCAAGGCCAGTCGTCGACTACCGCGTTGCACGGCTCGACCGAAGATGAACAATTCTTCGAAGCCAAGGTGGCCTGATTTGCAGGACTAAAAGCTTATTGAACGCCGGCTAGCCGGCAGGCTTCTGGCGTTATCTCGCCAGGAGCCATGAAGGCCGCATCCCACAAGGATGCGGCCTTTTATCATTGGCGTGCGGGTTTGTTCACGCCGGCGGCAAGGGCAGCATGCTGGTCGACTTGATTTCATCCAGGCAGACGCTGGAACGCACGCCGCTGACGCCGCGCATGCGCATCAGCTTTTCCATCAGAAAATCCGACAGCTCTTTGAGGTCGTGGGCGGTGACCTTGAGCACATAGTCAAAGTCGCCGGTTACCGAGTAACATTCCAGGATCTGCGGCCATTCGTTGATGGCGCTCTTGAAGCCGGACAAGTCGTTGATGTGCCCTTTTTCCATCGAGACGTGGACAAAGGCGATCACGAACAAGCCCAGGCTGGCTGGATTCAGGCGGGTTTCATAGCGTACGATAAAACCCGCTTCTTCCAGCCGTCGATGGCGGCGGTGGCACTGCGGCGCCGACAGGTTGACTGCCTGCGCCAGCTCCAGGTTGGATACGCGGCCGTTCTGCTGCAGAAAAGTCAACATTTTGCGGTCGATTTGATCGATGTCTATTTTGTGCAATTTATTCTCGATTTGCGTATTTTCTACGAAATTATATTTCATAACCGGGTAAACATCGGCCTCAAGTCGCAAGCCAATTTTCAGCGTTAAAAGCTATACTTTTTTCAAAATAACACATGGCGCCGCAGGGGGAGCAGTACGAAGCAAGTCCCTGTTGCAATATAATAAAGAAGCCGATTTCCGGCAACCAAACTGACTCATTTGGAGACAAAGTCATGAAATTTCCTTTCTTGCGTTCCGCTATTGCATCCCTGGTCTTGCTGAGCCTGGCGGGCGTATCCGCTTCCGTGGCTTATGCCGTCGATAAAACGGTAGTGGTCACGGCCATCGTTGAACATCCGGCGCTCGACGCTGTGCGCGACGGCGTCAAGGACGAGTTGAAGGCGGCCGGCTATGAAGCGGGCAAGAATCTGAAGTTCGAATATCAAAGCGCGCAAGGCAACAACGCCACGGCGTCGCAGATCGCCCGCAAATACGCCGGCAGCCATCCGGACGTCGCGGTGGCGATCGCCACGCCTTCCGCCCAGGCGCTGGTATCGGCCACCAAGACCGTGCCTATCGTCTACGCGGCCGTGACCGATCCGGTCGCGGCCAAGCTGGTGAAGAGCTGGGATGCATCCGGCACCAACGTCACCGGCGTTTCCGACATGTCGCCGCTGGACAAGCAGATCGAACTGATCCGCAAGGTGGCGCCGAAAGCCAAGCGCATCGGCGTGATCTACAGCCCGGGCGAAGCCAATTCGGTATCCATCGTCGAATCGCTCAAGAAACTGCTGGCCGGCACCGACCTGACCCTGGTCGAAGGCGCCGCCGCCCGCACCATCGATGTGCCTAGCGCTACGCAAAGCCTGGTAGGCAAGGTCGACGTCATCTACGCGCCTACCGACAACAACGTCATGTCGGCCTTCGAAGGCATCGTCAAGGTAGCGGAACAGGCCAAGCTGCCTGTGGTTGCCGCCGATACCGGCGCGGTGAAGCGCGGCGCCGCCGCCGCCATCGGCCTCAACTACTACGACCTCGGCCGCCAGACCGGCAAGATCGTGGTGCGCATCCTGAAGGGCGAAGCCGCAGGCAAGATCGCTTCGCAAACCAGCACGACATTCGAACTCTACGTCAATCCTAAAGCTGCGCTGAAACAGGGCCTGACCTTGCCGGCTGACCTGGTCAAGTCGGCCAAGGTGGTCGAGCAATAAGATGCGCGCGGATGGCGCCGCCATCCGCTTGCTGCATCGCTGGTGATTCTGTTTTGTTGGTGAACCGCCTGCCGCCTTGCCGGCAGGGCGGTCCCGAGCTTATTGAAGGAAGTTTATGTCGCTCATCGCTTCGCTAGGCGCCATTGAGATCGGCCTGATTTTCGGCCTGGTCGCGCTTGGCGTGTTCTTGTCTTTCCGTGTCGTCAATTTTCCCGACCTGACGGTCGACGGCAGTTTTCCCCTCGGCGGCGCAGTTGCCGCAACCCTGATCGTCTCCGGCTGGAATCCTTTCCTGGCCACCTTCATCGCGCTGCTGGCCGGCGGAGTGGCAGGCTGCGTGACAGCCTGCCTGAATGTATACCTGAAGATCATGCAATTGCTGGCCAGCATCCTGGTGATGATTGCACTGTATTCGGTCAACCTGCGCATCATGGGTAAACCCAACGTAGCGCTGATCAGCGAGCCGACGGTGTTCAGCATGACCAGCATCGGCGACCTGCCGGACTACTGGGTGCAGCCATTGCTGATGCTGGTGATCGTGCTGGTCGCCAAGCTCTTGCTGGATGCGTTTTTTGCCTCAGAGACCGGACTGGCCATGCGCGCCACCGGCGGCAATACCCGCATGGCGCGCGCCCAGGGCATCTCCACCAACCGCCAGACCGTATGGGGCTTGGCGATTTCGAACGCGCTCGTGGCCTTGGCCGGCGCGCTGTTCGTGCAGACGCAGGGCGGCGCCGATATTTCGATGGGCATAGGCACCATCGTGATCGGACTGGCTGCCGTGATCATCGGCGAAACCGTGGTGCCGGCGCGCAGCCTGGTGATCACCACCGCGGCCTGCATCTTCGGCGCCGTGCTGTATCGCTTTTTCATCGCGCTGGCGCTGGACATGGATTTCATCGGCCTCAAGGCGCAGGACCTGAATCTGGTGACAGCCTTGCTGGTCGGCTTTGCGCTGCTGATACCTAATTTCAAGCGCAGCTTCGGCCGCAAGCGCGGCAATGGAAAACTCAAACCTTCCGGCGGCAGCGTTGTGCCGGCAACCCAGGAAGGAGAAAACTGATGCTGCAACTGAATAACCTGGAAATCACTTTCAATCCCGGCACGCCTATCGAAAACAAGGTGCTGCGCGGGCTATCGCTGGAGATCCCGTCAGGGCAGTTCGTGACCGTGATCGGCTCCAACGGCGCCGGCAAGTCGACCATGCTCAATGCCGTCAGCGGCGACCTGATGGTCGACAGCGGCAGCATCACCATCGACGGCACCGACGCCACCCGCCGTTCCAGCTGGCAGCGCGCCGACCTGGTGGCGCGGGTGTTCCAGGACCCGATGGCAGGCACCTGCGAGAGCCTGACGATTGAAGAAAACATGGCGCTGGCGTGGAAACGCGGCAGCCCGCGCGGCCTGCGTTTTTCCTTGAACCGCTCGATGCGAGAACTGTTCCGCGAAAAGCTCAGCATCCTAGGCCTGGGCCTGGAAAACCGCCTGTCCGACCGCATGGGACTGCTGTCCGGCGGCCAGCGCCAGGCAGTCAGCCTGCTGATGGCTTCGCTGCAGCCGTCGCGCATCCTGCTGCTGGACGAACATACCGCCGCGCTCGACCCGAAAACCGCAGCGTTTATCCTGAGCCTGACGGCGAAGATCGTCGAATCGGGAAAGCTGACGGCGATGATGGTGACGCACAGCATGCGCCAGGCGCTCGACTACGGCACGCGCACCGTGATGCTGCACGAAGGCAAGGTGATCCTGGACGTGCATGGCGAACAGCGCAAGGGCATGGATGTGCCTGACCTGCTGCGCATGTTCGAAACCACGCGCGGCGAAAAAATCGATGACGACAAGCTGTTGCTGGGCTGACCGGACTGCAGCGTAGAAAACCCAGACAGGAGAAACATGAAGGCTTTATTGAATGCGTTTGAAAGCAGGGCGCCGGAAATCGTCTTTGAATGGCATGACGCGGAGACCCCGGCGCGCGGCTGGATCGTCATCAACTCGCTGCGCGGCGGCGCGGCCGGCGGCGGCACCCGCATGCGCAGCGGCCTGGACCGGCGCGAAGTGGAATCGCTGGCCAAGACCATGGAAGTCAAGTTCACTGTCTCCGGCCCGGCCATCGGCGGCGCCAAGTCGGGCATCGATTTCGATCCGGCCGATCCGCGCAAGGATGGTGTGCTGCGGCGCTGGTACAAGGCGGTCACGCCTTTGCTGAAAACCTATTACGGCACCGGCGGCGACCTCAATGTAGATGAAGTGCATGAAGTGATCCCGATGACCGAAAGCTACGGCCTGTGGCATCCGCAGGAAGGCATAGTCAACGGCCATTTCCAGCCTAGCGACAGCGCCCGCATCCAGAAGGTCGGGCAGTTGCGCATGGGCGTGGCCAAGGTGGTGGAAGACGCGCGCTATACGCCGGCCGCCGGCCGCAAGTACCTGGTGGCGGACCTGATCACCGGCTGGGGCGTGGCGGAATCCGTATTGCACTACTACCGCCTGTATGGCGGCAGCGTGGCAGGCAAGCGCGTGATCGTGCAGGGCTGGGGCAATGTCGGTTCGACCGCGGCATATTATCTGTCCAAGGCAGGCGCACGCGTGGTCGGCATCATCGACCGCAATGGCGGCCTGGTGAAAGCCGATGGCTACAGCCATGACGAAGTGCATGCCTTGTTCCTGGCCAAGCAGGGCAACCAGCTGATCGCCGACGGCATGCTGCCGTTCGAGGCATGCAATGCGGCGATCTGGAGCGTCGGCGCGGACATCTTCCTGCCTTGCGCCGGCTCGCGCCTGGTCAGGCAGGAACAGGTGGACCAGATGGTCGCCCACGGCCTTGAAGTGGTCGCCAGCGGCGCCAACGTGCCGTTTGCCGACAGCGATATTTTCTACGGCCCGATCTATGAAGATGCCGACGCCAAGGTCGCCGTGATCCCGGATTTCGTCGCCAACTGCGGCATGGCGCGCGCTTTTGCGTTCCTGATGCAAAGCGAGGTTGAAATTTCGGACGAAGCGATCTTCGGCGATGTCTCGGCCACCGTGGCTGCGGCGCTGGAGAAATGCCATGCGCGTTCGGCCAGCCGCACCGGCATCGCCAAAGTCGCTTTTGAAATCGCCTTGCAGCAACTGATTACACCAGAAACCCCGGAGCCGGCTGCTACCCGCAACTGATCCGTTTTGACCCAGTCCACCAGACTTTATTTGCAGGAGTACATCATGTCCGATCTGTTTGAAAACCCCATGGGCCTGTGCGGCTTTGAATTTGTCGAGTTCGCCTCGCCCACCCCGAACGTGCTGGAGCCGGCATTCGAAGCCATGGGCTTTTCCAAGGTGGCGCGTCACCGTTCCAAGGACGTGACGCTGTATCGCCAGGGCGATATCAATTTCATCATCAACTACGAGCCGAAGAGCCCCGCATATTATTTCGCGAAAGAGCATGGCCCGTCCGCCTGCGGCATGGCGTTCCGCGTCAACGACGCGCACCTGGCCTACCAGCGCGCGCTGGAACGCGGCGCCGAGCCGATGGAAATCAACACCGGCGTGATGGAGCTGCGCTTGCCGGCCATCAAGGGCATCGGCGGTGCGCCGCTGTATCTGATCGATCGTTTCACTCCCGGCAAATCGATCTATGACATCGATTTCGAATTCATCGAAGGCGTCGACCGCAATCCGGCCGGCGCCGGCCTGAAAACCATCGACCACCTGACCCACAATGTGTACCGCGGCCGCATGGCGCACTGGGCGGCGTTCTACGAGCGACTGTTCAATTTCCGTGAAGTCCGTTATTTCGACATCAAGGGCGAATATACCGGCCTGACCTCGAAGGCGATGAGCGCGCCGGACGGCAAGATCCGCATTCCCCTGAATGAAGAGTCGTCCAAAGGCTCGGGCCAGATCGAAGAATTCCTGATGCAGTTCAACGGCGAAGGCATCCAGCATATTGCTTTGCAAACTGACAACCTGGTGCAGACCTGGGACGCCTTGAAGAAAATGGGTACGCCGTTCATGACCGCGCCGCCGGCTACCTATTACGAAATGCTGGAAGGGCGTTTGCCTGGCCATGGCGAGCCGACCGCAGAGCTGCAGGCGCGCGGCATCCTGCTGGACGGCGTCTCCAACCAGGACGGCCAGCGCCTGCTGCTGCAAATCTTCTCGGCGACCACGCTGGGGCCGGTATTTTTCGAATTTATCCAGCGCAAGGGCGACGAAGGCTTCGGCGAAGGCAATTTCAAGGCGCTGTTCGAGTCCATCGAACGCGACCAGATACGTCGCGGTGTACTGAAATCAGAATAAACTTAGTTGGGTTTTAACAACAACTTGTTTTGGGAGAAAGTTGTGCTGATATGATGTCCGTTCAACTTTATCCCGGCGACGCTGGAATGGCAGCGTGATGCAGCAGCAGTGGCGGTAAAGCGATGGCGGGGCGACGTGGGGGCAGGCGTCGCCAGGCTGTCGAAAAAAATCTAAAAAATGTTTAACTTACGGAGAGACGCATGAAAAAATTATCCTTGATGCTGGTGGCTGCAGGTTTGGCCAGCGGGAGCGCGATGGCCCAGACCAATGTCACGATCTACGGCATTGTCGACACCAGCATCCGTTATCTCAGCAGCGATAACGCAGCCGGGCAAAAGAACTTCGTCATCACGAATGGCGCGATCTCCAACAGCCGCATCGGCTTCAAGGGTACTGAAGACCTGGGCGGTGGCCTGAAAGCCATTTTCCGCCTGGAAAACGGTTTCAACTCCGATACCGGCAGCCTGTCCAGCGCCGGCACCTTGTTCAGCCGCCAATCCTACGTCGGCCTGAGCGGTTCGTTCGGCACGGTCACCCTGGGCCGTCAACAGACTCCGCTGTTTGACCTGATGGCAGATCATTTCGATCCGCTGACCGTCGGCAATTACGACCAGAATGCATGGCTGCCGGCCGGCGCCACGCTGATCCGCAATTCGAACATGCTCAAGTACTACGGCACTTTCGGCGGCCTCGCTGCCGGCGTGAGCTACGCTGCGGGCGAGAAGGCCGGATCGGTCAAGCTGGGCAGCCAGATCGGCGCCACGCTGGCTTATACCGCAGGTCCGTTTGCAATCGGCGGCGGTTTCCAGCAAACTGTCAGCCCGACCAATTCGGACTGGAAAGATACCGCCTATAACCTGAGCCTGTCCTACACCCTGGGCGCGGCCAAGCTGTTCGGCGGCTACTATCGCATCAAGGACAGCACCGGCACCACGCCGGCATATTTCGGCGTCACCAACAGCGTGGCTTCGATCAATGGCGGCATCGGCGGCGTCGAGCGCAAGGACGATGCTTATTTCCTGGGCGCGACTTACCAGGCAACTCCAGCCTGGTCGCTGACCGCAGCCGGCTACTATGACAAGAGCAAGAACGTCACGGTCGCCACCTTGGGCAACCTGGGCGACGGCACCCGTTACGCGCTGGTCGGCGTGGCTGAATATGCCTTGTCGAAGCGGACTCAGGTCTATGGTACCGTGGACTACAACAAGGCCAAGAATGCAGCCTTGTCGGAACTGGTCGGCAAGGATAGCGTGACCGGTGTTGCGATCGGCATCCGTCACATTTTCTAAGCAGGGAAATCCGGCGACAAAAGCGCAGCTTCGGCTGCGCTTTTTTTATGTCCCGGCAGGCGGCGCGATCATGCCGTCGCGGATCTCGAATATCTCGTCGCCCAGCAAAGCCAGGTCGGCGGGATCGTGGGTGATCACCATCATCGGCACGTCCAGCTGTTTTTGCAGCTCGGACAATTCGCGCCGCATCCTGTCGCGCAGGCTCAGGTCGAGCGCGGAAAACGGTTCGTCCAGCAGCAGGATGTCCGGTTCCAGCACCAGCGCCCGAGCCAGGGCCACGCGTTGCCGCTGGCCGCCGGACAGCTGGTGCGGATAACTGTTGGCGGCAGCGCTCAGCTCGAACGAGGCCAGCCACTTCCTGACGATCGGATGATCGTGCGGGCGGCGCAGGTTGAAACAGCCCGGGCGCAAGCCGAAAGCCACGTTCTGGGCCACGGTGAGGTGCGGAAACAGCGCATAGTCCTGGAACAGGTAGGCGGCCTTGCGCTGCTGCGGCGGCAGGCAAATGCCGCTGGCGCTGTCGAACAGGGTGTTTTGCTTGAGGCGTATATGCCCCTGGTCTGGGGTCAGCAAACCGGCGATCGCCTGCAAGGTCAGGCTCTTGCCGGCGCCCGACGGACCGTACAGCACCACGCGGTCGCTTTCGGTGCGCAAAGCGATGTCCAGGTTGAAGCCGCGGTCGTCGGCTTGCAAATGCTTGCGTATGCTGATCTCGATGGTCATAGGAAATTCGTCATGATTGCCTGCGCCGCTGGCTTTTCGGTAACAGGCGTCCGGCGATCAGCAGCACCACGATGCAGGTGGCCGAAGTGATCAGCACCAGCAGGTTGGCGGTCTGGTCGTCGCCGGCCTGCACCGCTTCATAGATGGCGACCGACAAAGTCTGGGTGCGGCCCGGCAGGTTGCCGGCGATCATCAGGGTGGCGCCGAATTCTCCTAGCGCGCGTGCAAACGCCAGCAATACGCCGGCGGCAATGCCCTTGGAGGCCAGCGGCAAGGTGACGCGGAAGAACACGCCGGCCTCGGATACGCCCAGCACGCGGGCGGCGTTTTCGAGCTGTACTTCGACATTGTCGAAAGCGGCGCGGGCGGACTTGAGCACCAGCGGAAAGGCGACGATGGTGGCCGCGATCACCGCGCCTTGCCAGGTGAATACCAGTTCGATGCCCCATTTTTCCAGCCAGGCGCCGAACACGCCGCGGCGGCCCAGCAGCACCAGCAGATAGTAGCCGAGCACGGTCGGCGGCAGCACCAGAGGCAGGGTCAGGACGGCGTCGACCAGGTCGCGCGCCGGCGAACGCCAGCGCGACAGGCCATAGGCGGCGGCTACGCCGAGCAGCATGTTGAGCAAGGTAGCCCAGCCGGCGACTTTCAGCGACAACAGGAGGGCGACCCAGGCCCCGTTGTTCATGGCTTCTGCTTTCTATTCACTACTTACCCTTGGTGTGATGCGCTTGATCCCGTGCGGAAGTGCTTGACGATAACACTCTGTCATCAGGGTTTCAAGAAGCCGTAGCGTGCCAGTGTGGCCTGGCCGGCCGGCGACAGCACGTAGGCGACGAACTTGGCCGCCATGTCAGCCTGTTTGGTGTTGCTGGTGACGGCGATCGGATAACTGACCGCGGTTTGCGAAGGCACGCGCAGTGCGACCTTGACCTTGTCCGGCATGATCGCGGCGTCGGTGGAAAAGACAAAACCGGCGTCGACTTCGCCGCGCGCCACATAGTCCAGGCTCTGGCGCACGTTTTGCGCCGGCACGCCCTTGGCGGCAACCGCGTCCCACAGGCTGGCGTGTTCCAGCGCGGCCTTGGTGTAGCGGCCGACCGGCACCGAAGCCGGATTGCCGTAGGCTACGCGCTTGACCGCCGGCTGCGCCAGGTCCTGCAATTGCTGGATGTGCAGCTGGCTGTCGGCCGGCACGATCAGCACGATCTGGTTATTGGCGAAATTCTTGCGGCTGCCGGCCACCACTGCCTTTTCGGCTTCGGCCTTGTTCATGGCTTCCTGGTCGGCCGACGCGAATACGTCGGCCGGCGCGCCTTTGATGATCTGCTGCAGCAAGATATCGGAGGCGGCAAAGTTGAGGATCACCTTGGTGTCCGGGTTCTGCGCTTCAAACGATTGGCTGAGATCCTTGAAAGCGTTGGTCAGGCTGGCCGCAGCAGAGACCACCAGGTCGGCCGCATGAACTGCCGGCGTCAACAGCAACAGGGGAAGGGCGCTGGCAAGAACGAGGCGTTTGAGGCGGCACAACATGGAATGTCTCCTGGGCGGTGGGTGGCAAGATCGGACAACATCGAAATATATGGCAGGATATAGCGTAGGTCAACTTTAAAACACCGAGCCTGCGTGAAATCTTGCCGGCATGGCGAGTCTGCCAACAAAATAGCTGATTTGCCGCCGACCTCCTTGCTACAATCCCGCATATGGCAAATTCCAAATCGATTCGGCTCAGAGTGCTGCAGGGCGATGCAATCGCCTTCGGTCCCGGCAAGGCAGCGTTGCTGCTAGCCATCCATCAGAGCGGTTCGATTTCTGCGGCGGCGCGTTCGCTCGGCATGTCATACCGCCGGGCCTGGCTGCTGGTGGAGGCGATGAACCAATGTTTCAAGCTGCCGCTGGTGGCCACTGCGACCGGCGGCGCCAAAGGCGGCGGCGCGCAGGTGACGGCCAGCGGTCATGAAGTCATCGCCCGTTACCAGGCCATGCAAAGCAAGGCGGAAGCGGCGGTAGCCGCGGATATGGCGTACTTCGACGCGCTGATGGCGGCGCCCGGCAACCCCCCAGCCAATTGATGCGGCAGCATTCCAACCATATCTCCTTGCGACCAGCCACCATGTCCTCACGCAGTACCGCGCGCAGCACACTCCTAAGATACCGGATCCGCCTGCAACGCCTGTTCCATTTTTCCGAAAGCCATTCGATGCTGCTATGGGCAGCGGTGGTCGGTTTCCTGGGCGCGCTGGCGACAGTGCTGTTCCGCGAGTGCATCTACGGTTTGCAGTCGCTGCTGACCGGCCATAGCGGCAGTTTTGTCGCCATGGCCAAGAGCCTGCCATGGTGGATGCGCCTGATGCTGCCGGCGGCGGGCGGCCTGCTGGCCGGGGCGATCCTGGTGCTGGCGAAGCGCGTGCCGTCCAGCGCGACCTCGGATTACATGGAAGCGGTAGCCATCGGCGACGGCAACATCCCGGTGCGGCAAAGCCTGCTGCGCAGCCTTTCCTCGCTGGCGACCGTGGTTTCCGGCGGCTCGATCGGGCGTGAAGGGCCGATGGTGCAGCTGGCGGCGCTGGCGGCATCGCTGGTAGGCCGCTTCACGCATTTCAGTCCGGCCCGCTTGCGCCTGCTGGTGGCTTGCGGCGCGGCGGCAGGGATTACTTCGGCATACAACGCACCGATCGCCGGCGCTTTTTTCGTTACTGAAATCGTGCTGGGCGCGATCGTCATGGAAAGTTTCGGGCCGGTGGTGGTGGCGTCGGTGGTCGCCAACATCACCATGCGCGAATTGCCCGGCTACCATCCGGCCTACGAGATGCCGCCGTTCCCGCCGGTCGCCGGCATCGAGATCCTGTGGTTCGTCCTGCTGGGCATCATGGCGGGAGTTGCGGCGCCGCAATTCCTGCGTTTGCTGGCATTTTCCAAAAAACTGTTTACCCGGACCGCCTTGCCGCTGCCGCCGCGGCTGGCGCTGGGAGGTTTGCTGGTGGGCCTGATTTCGATCTGGCTGCCGGAAGTCTGGGGCAACGGCTACAGCGTGGTCAATTCGCTGCTGCATACGCCCTGGCTGTGGTGGAGCGTATTGCTGATGCTGGTGTTCAAGGTCCTGGCCACCGCCATCACCACCGGTTCCGGCGCGGTCGGCGGCATCTTCACGCCGACCTTGTTCGTCGGCGCCGCCATCGGCTATCTGTTCGGGCAGCTGCTGCATATCGTGCTGCCGGACCTTACCTCGGCGCCGTTCGCGTATGCCATGGTCGGCATGGGCGCGTTCCTGGCGGCGGCCACCAGCGCGCCGCTGATGGCGATCCTGATGATTTTCGAGATGACCCTGAGCTACCAGGTGGTGCTGCCGCTGATGCTGTCCTGCGTGGTGGCTTATTTTGTTGCACGCAGCATCAACGGCGCCTCCATGTACGACATCACGATCAAGCGCAACCGCGATGCGCAGGAACGGGTGCGCCTGCGCGGCATCCACATGAGCGAGCTGATCCGGCCGGCGGACACCGTGCTGCCGCTGACGGCGCCGTTTGCCGAAATCAGCGGCATGTTCCTGAAGTATCCGGTGAAATACATCTACGTCGTCGACCAGCGCAATCGTTATTGCGGCGTGGTGGCCTTGCAAGACATTACTTCCTGCCTGCTGGAGAAGAGCGAGACGCAGGAGAAGGTGGCTGCCGATTTCGTGCGGCGCGAATTCCTGCATGTGGTGACGCCCGAGATGTCGCTGGGCGACGCCTTGCAGTCTTTCCTTGACCACCAGGGCGAGCGGCTGCCGGTGGTGCGCAGCCATGAAGATCCGGAATTGCTGGGTGCGGTCTATAAGACATCCTTGCTGGATGCGTATTTCCGGCTGGACCGGTCGAAGGAACTGCACGCCTGAATAGTGTTGCCGAGACAATATTTCACATAAATTTACCTCGCAATCGCTGCGTGCGACCGGAGTTTGCTCTATATTGGACGGCGGGCCACCGGCTTTGCCCAAGGCAGCCGCCCCGCAAACAATATCAACTCTTAGGAGCAGCAATGGAAATTCTGTGGACAATCATCGTAGGTTTCATCGTCGGCGTGATTGCTAAATTTCTTCATCCAGGGAGGGAAAACATGGGTTTTATCGTGACTACCTTGCTGGGTATTGCCGGTTCGTTTTTGGCTGGCTATATCGGCCAGGCCCTCGGCTGGTACCACGCCGGCCAGGGCGCGGGCTTTATCGGCTCGATCGTCGGGGCTTTTATCCTGTTGCTGATTTACGGCTTTGTCAAAGGCAAGGCAGCTAGCTGATGCTGGACGCCTTGCGTGGCCGCCTGCCTGGACGCAAGATGCCGTCCAGGCAGGCTGACCTGGTCCTGATCCCCGCTACCGAGCGTGCGCTGCACGCGGTGCGCCACCGCTGCCGCCAGATGGTGGCGAAGCGGGCCTTGCTGTCGGCCGGCGCTTCGGCGCTGCCGATCATGGGCATCGATATCGCGGTCGACATCCATTTGCTGTCGCGGCTGATCGAAGACATCAACGCCGAGTTCGGCCTGACGCCGCAGCAGATCGACAAACTCCAGCCAAAACTCAAGGTGGCTACCTACAGCACCATCGTCGGCCTCGGCAGCACGCTGATCGGGCGGGCGGTGACGCGTGAACTCATGCTGAAAATCCTGACCCGCAGCGGCGTCAAGGTGCTCTCCAAGAACGCCACCCGGCTAGTGCCGATCGCCGGCCAGATGGTGTCGGCGGCAATCGGTTTTTCCGCCTTCCGGGCCATAGGCAACCGCCATATCGAAGCCTGCGTCAAGGTGGCTGAAGAGATGTTGAAAATGCAATCTTCCACCGAATAGCTTTTTCTTATCGAATGCTGCGATGGTAGAATGCGGGTCGTTTGCGCTGCGGGGTTGTGCTACGCAGCCTCCCCAAGCCATCTACGCCTCACCTCTACACGGCAGCCGACCGGCGCTTTGATGTAGAGTGTGGCAACACACTTCACCACGATAGAGTTTCCTATGTTGAGTTACCGCCATGCCTTCCATGCGGGCAATCATGCCGACGTGCTGAAGCACTTGGTCACCATCCAGCTGTTGCGTTACCTGGGCCAGAAAGACACCTCCTACATGGTGATCGACACCCATGCCGGCGCCGGCGTGTATGCGCTGGATGGCGGCTACGCGTCGAAAAACGCCGAATTCGAGACCGGCATCAGCCGCCTCTGGGACCGCAAGGACCTGCCGCCGGCGGTGGCCGAGTATGTAGATGTCGTCAGGCAGCTCAATCCGGACGGCAAGCTGCGTTATTACCCGGGTTCACCGTATTGCGCCGATGCCGTCATGCGCGAGCAGGATCGCTTGCGCCTGTTTGAGCTGCATCCGAGCGACGGCAAGATCCTGACGGATAATTTCCGCCGCCTGGAAGCGGAGCGCAACCCGCGCGGCAACGGCCGCGGCAAGCGCGTCATGATCCAGCTTGGCGACGGTTTCCTCGGCCTGAAGGCCTTGCTGCCGCCGCCGTCGCGCCGCGGCCTGGTGCTGATCGATCCGCCGTATGAGGTGAAAGAAGATTACCGCCACGTCAAGAACACCATCGAAGACGCGCTCACGCGTTTCTCCACCGGCACTTACGCCGTCTGGTATCCGCTGCTGAACCGCATGGAATCGCGCCAGATGCCGGACAAGCTAAAGCGCATGAAGGCGAATGGCTGGCTTAACGTCACGCTGACGGTGAAGACGCCGTCGCCGGACGGCTTCGGCCTGCACAGCAGCGGCATGTTCGTGATCAACCCGCCGTGGACGCTGGAGCCGATGCTCAAAGAGCTGATGCCCTACCTGGCGAAAGTGCTGGGCACCGATTCCGGCGCCGGGTTTACGCTGGAATCGGGCCAGACCAAAGCGGTCGACACCGGCACCCGCCGGGTATAAGGACAGGCAGCGCGGACTTCGGTTTTGGACTGGCAATAAAGTAATGATAAATATAAAAGCGTTTTACCCGGCGTTTGGCGGCGGTTTGCAGCTCCCGGCCAAAAGAAAATTCCTGATCACCCTGATTGCCGCGGCGGCCGCCCAGATGGCGCATGGACAGGGCGTTCCCGGCCAAAAGGAAACGGCGCCAGGCGCGTCGGCCAGGCCGGACGGCGATCCGGTCCTGCCGACCATTACCGTAACTGGCGCCGGTACCGGCGCCGACAGTTACCGCAAGAGCTCGGCTTCGGTTGCAACATTCGGCCAGGCTTCGCTGCTCGATACCCCCGCTTCGATTTCGGTCGTCACGCGCGGCCAGCTGGACGACCAGCAATCGCGCCTGCTGAGCGAAGTGGTGCGCAACGATGCCGCGGTCGGCGACAATTACACGCCGGTCGGCTATTACGAAAACTTCACCATCCGCGGTTTTGCGCTGGACCTTGCCTCCAGCTACCAGATCAACGGCATGAGCATTGCCGGCGAACAGAACGTGGCGCTGGAAAACAAGGAGAGCGTCGAAATCCTGAAGGGTTTGGCCGGCCTGCAAAGCGGCATGGCGGCGCCCGGCGGCCTGATCAACTACGTGACCAAGCGGCCGGCCGACGTGCGTTCGGTGACGCTGGAAACCGATGCGCGCGGCTCGCGTTACCTGGCGGCCGATATCGGCACCCTGTTCGGCCAGCAAAAGCAGTTCGGCATCCGCATCAATGCCGCACATGAAACCCTGCATTCATATGTGAACGATACCGACGGCCAGCGCAATTTCGCCTCGCTGGCGGCCGACTGGGTGATCACGCCGCAGGCGCGGCTGCAGTTCGACGCCGAATACCAGCATCGCGAACAACGCTCGGCGCCCGGCTACCAGCTGCTGGGCGGCACCGGCATTCCAAGCGACGTTGCGCCGAGCAAGCTGCTGGGCGCGCAGCCGTGGGCCAAGCCGGTGACGATCAATTCGCTGAACCTGAACTTGCGCCTGGACCTCGACCTGGCGCCGGACTGGCGCGCTTATGTGGCGGCCAGCCGCAGCCGGGTGGTGATCGACGATAACTCGGCGTTTCCCTATGGCTGCGGTTACGGCAGCACTTGCGGCGAGGGCGGAACTCCGGCCCGCTACTTCAGCGCCGGCGGCGATTTCGATATCTACGACTATCGTTTCCCCGACGACACGCGGCGCAACGACCAGCTGCAAGCCGTGCTGCAGGGCCGTCTCGATACCGGCAAGCTGCGTCACGACCTGACCCTCGGCGCCAGCACTTTCCGCCGCACCGTGTCGCAAAGCGACGGCGTCAATGAATATGTCGGCAGCGACAATATCTATAACCCGAACCCGATCGTCTACGCACCATCGGCATTGACGCCGGACGCTTCCTACCTGCGTCTGGACAGCCGGCAGAAAGCCCTGTTTGCGGTCGATCGCCTCAGCTTCAATCCGCAGTGGCAGCTGATCGCCGGCGCGCGCCAGGTGTGGGTCAACGAACGAGCGCTGGACATCACCGGCGCGGCGACGCGCACCACCGACAAGACATTGCTGTTGCCGCAGATCGCCGTGGTCTACAAGCCGCAAGCCGACCTGTCGCTGTACACCAGCTACAGCAAAGGCTTTACGATGGGCGGCCAGGCGCCGTGGTGGACCGAGAACGCTTTTGCCTTCC
Source organism: Collimonas sp. GW821-FHT07E08 (assembly GCF_059418905.1). Taxonomy (NCBI): domain Bacteria; kingdom Pseudomonadati; phylum Pseudomonadota; class Betaproteobacteria; order Burkholderiales; family Oxalobacteraceae; genus Collimonas; species Collimonas sp. GW821-FHT07E08. Next base: position 237,116 of record NZ_JBWKQR010000001.1, read on the forward strand.
TGCCGCCGACCGTGTCGCGCCAGATCGAGGCCGGCGTCAAATACGACTGGCTGGACCAGCTCAGCCTGAGCGCGGCGATCTTCCAGATGCGCAAGCCTTACGAATATCCGATGCCGGACGCAGGCGGTTTCAGCTACGTCCAGCAAGGTACCGAAACCCACCGCGGGATCGAACTGAGCGCGGCCGGGCAGGTCAGCAAGCAGTTGCGGCTGACGGCCAGCCTGGCCTTGATCCAGGCGCGCGCCGAAGACACAGGCACGCCGGCCTACGACGGCCACCAGGCGCTCAACGTGCCGCGCCTGCGCGCCGCCCTGTATGCCGCTTATGCCGTACCCGAGGTCGCCGGCCTGAGCCTGCTGGGCGGCTGGCAGTACAGCGGCAGCAAGGCGGCGACGCGGGAAGGCAACGTCGATGTGCCGGCCTACCATCTGTTCAACGCCGGCTTGCGCTACAAGACCAGCTGGTGGGGCCACTCCACCGTGCTGCGCCTGAGCGTGGACAATCTGTTCGACAAGCGTTACTGGAAAGATGTCGGCGAATACATCGGCGACGGTTACCTGCACCTGGGTGCGCCGCGCACGGCTCGCCTGTCGGTCCAGTACGACTTCTGATCCGGATCGGGAAACGCTGCATGAGCGACGCGAGACAAGATGGCGTGGACGGACACGGGACGGTGTTGAGCCACGGCATGGGCCTTGACGCGGTGGCGTCGAGCTGGCCGGCGCTGACCCTGGACGAGGTGGCGCGGCTGTTGCGCCACTATCCGCAAGCCGGCGCCGTCACGCGCCTGGAGTGGCACAGCCCGCGGCCGTTTTCCAGCGCCTGCGTGGCCGCCACCGAATCGGGCCCGCTGTTCGTCAAGCGCTTGCTGCGGGCGATCCGCAGCGCCGACGAATTGATGGACGAGCACCGCTTCATGGCGCACCTGCGGCAGCGCGGCCTGGCGGTCAGCGAGGTATTGCAGGCCAGCGACGGCAGCACTGCCCACGCAGACGGCGGCTGGACCTACGAGGTGCAGCGCCTCGGCCAGGGCGTCGACCGCTATCGCGACGCCACCTCGTGGACCCCGTTCGCCAGCACCGAAGACGCGGCGGCGGCAGGCAGCGCGCTGGCCAAGCTGCATCTTGCCGCGCGCGGTTACGATGCACCCGCACGCAGCACCAAATTACTGGCCTCCGGTTTCACCTTGTTCAATACCGACAATCCGCAACAGGTGCTGGAACGGATCCGGCACTACATACAGGAAAGGCCGGCGCTGGCCGGCTACCTGGCGCAGCGCGACTGGCCGCAGGAGGTAACCCGTGCGCTGCTGCCGTTCCACGCCCGCCTGAGTCCGATGCTGCACGGCCTGGCGCCGTTGTGGACGCATAACGACTGGCATGCCTCCAACCTGCTATGGCAGGCGCACGGACCGGCCGCGGTAACGACGATAGTCGATTTCGGCCTGGCCGACCGCACCTGCGCAGTCTATGATCTTGCCATCGCCATCGAGCGCAACATGATCGAGTGGCTGGCTTTGCCGTCGACGCCGCCGCTCGGGCAGCGGCCGCTGGTGCATATCGGCCAGCTGGACGCCATGCTCGACGCTTATGAAGCGCTGCGGCCATTGTCGCTGCTGGAAGCGGCTGCCTTGCCGGCGCTGCTGCCGCTGGCGCATGCCGAATTTGCGTTGTCGGAGCTGGCGTATTTCCACGGCGTGCAGCAGTCCGCCGAAAACTCGGCACTGGCCTACGACACCTATTTCCTCGGCCATGCCGAGTGGTTCAACAGCGACGCCGGCCAGTATTTGCTGGATCACCTGCAGCGCCGCTGCGCGCGTAAAACCGGTCAACAGGAGCCTTGATGTCAGGTCTGGAAATCGTTGCAGTCATATTGAGCGCCCTGGCAGTCTGGCTGACTGCGCGCCGTCATTTGTGGTGCTGGCCGATAGGGTTGGTATCGGTGCTGCTGTATGCGCGCATCTTCCTGGTGGCGAAACTGTACTCGGACCTGCTGCTGCAGCTGATCTTCGCCGTCATGCAGCTGTACGGCTGGTGGCAGTGGAAGCGGGGAGCGCCAGGGCAGGACAGCCAGCATATCCAGCCGCAGCGCTTGCCGAAGCAAGGTTTGCTGATCGGCCTGCTGGCCGGCGTGGCGGGCAGCGTTATGCTGGGTTATGTCATGGCCAGTTTTACCGACGCCCACATTCCATGGCTGGATTCAGCCCTGACCAGCTTCAGCCTGGTGGCCCAGTTCTGGATGGCGCGCAAATACGTCGCCAACTGGTGGCTGTGGATCGCGGTCGACATTATCTACGTCGGCGTATATGTCTATAAAGACCTGAACCTGACCGCGGGCTTGTATGCCGGTTTCATCGTGCTGGCGGTGATCGGCTTGCGCAGCTGGCAGCGGCAGCTGCCGGGGAACCACCCGCCGGCAGCCGCCGCGGCACTGTAGCCGGCCCGGAAACCGGCAGCGCCTAAGAAGCCGCCGGCACGCCCAGCTTCTGCGCCCATGCCAGCGCCGACAGGTGCGCCAGGTTGGCTTCCATCGGGCTGATCTTGAGCGAACTCGCCAGCGGCCCGACCAGCGGCGAATTCAGTTCGCAAGCCTCGGCCAGCGCCACGTAAGGACCGTATGGCCCGGAACGGGTCAGCAAGGCCGCAGCCACCTGGTCGGACAGCTTGATGCTGGCCAGCACTTCTTCCATGCTGACGCCCAGCAGCCGGTCCAGCAGTGAAAAAATCCCCGCCACGAACAGGTTTTCCGATTCGCCCTTGGGCAGGTATTTTTGTCCCAGCAGCTCCGAGAAACGGCCGCGGATGATCGCGGTTTCCATCAGCACCGGCGAATAACCGCTGCTGCTGGCGGTGGCCAGCAACAAGGACAGCCACTGGAACAGCGCCTCGTAGCCGAGCAGGGCGAGGGCGGCGCGCAATGACTGGACTTCCGTCTTCAAGCCGAATGCGGCGGAATTGATGAAACGCAGCAGCTCATAGGACAAGCCGGGATCGCGCTTGAAGATTTCTTCGATCTTTTGCAGGTTCTCATTCTTGGCGACCAGGTTCATGATCTGCACGATGATTTGCTGTGCCGGGTTCAAGCCGGTAGCGCGCTTGCCCGGGCGCGGCGTCAGGTGCAGCTTGCCGACGAAGGCGTCCAGCCCCAGCATGGCGCAGGCGTCGTAGTCTTGCCAGTTGCTGACCGGCCGGCCGACCATGCGCAGCGACGATTTTTTCAGCGCGGCGTAGCGCCGCGCTTGCGCTGCAAAATCGCCGGCGGAGAACCGTACTTCAAGATGCGAGATGTCGGTAGGCAGCACATCGCTGCCTAGTTCGGCTCCGCGCAAGGAAATGCCGTACCCGGCGGAGCGCAGGTTTTTTACCGCGGCCAATGTGGCAGGGTCGGCCAGGTCGTCGTGCTTGAGGGTCAGCACCGTGCTGGCGGCTGGCATCCTTTGGATCGCTGCGCTGTTCAGCAGGGCCGGGGATGTTTCCAGGAACAGCAGCTTATTGCCCAGCAGCCAGCCGCTTGTTTCATCGCTCAGCTGGCCGGCGACGAAATCCAGCAAGGCATGCAAATCCTCTTCATTCGCTTGCCCATCGGCGCCGCCGGTTTCCTGCCAGGTGAGGTCGTAACCGACCACGCCCTGTTTCGGATCAAGTAAAGGTTCTCGAACTATGAAATTTTCATTACGCATCTTGGATTTTTTATGGTGGATGGTGAAGGGGGCTGAAAATCGGTTTTCCTTAACAGTGTTAACGGTTGTCTTCAGGAAAAATTGAGCAGATTTCTCGATTCGCAAGGAAATGTGTCATCAAATTTAAAGAAGTTGTCGTATTTGCACTACATGATCATGCATTGCTGCCGGGTATCGATAATGTTTCCATCGAATAATTGATTGCTTTAAAGATTCTTCCAGATTTCCGGAATCACCCGGAAAGGCGCTCCAGTATTGATGTTTCTGTCTTTAATCGATTGTTATAAATAGTAATAAATATACAAATCCCACCAAATCTTCGCGTCATTTATTGCAGTCAGATAACTAATGACAGTTAGTAATTGTTAAACATTGTCATGAATGCATTTTTGTGTCTTTTTGCCCCTAGAATGTGATTCGCCGTGTTGGCAATTCATTAATTTGAATCGAACATCTACTTTATATTTGAGGGTAAAAATGAAACAAATGACTATCGCTAAGTTGGTTGCAGTTGCTGCTGCAGGTCTGTTGTCCCAAGCAGCCTTCGCTGACGGCGGCACGGTTAACTTCAACGGCAATATCGTTGACTCCCCATGCACTGTCGACCCGTCCAGCCAAAACATCACCGTACCCCTGGGCGACGTGTCGCGCACAGTGTTCGGCAGCGTTGCCGGCAAGAAGTCGACACCGTCGAAGTTCACGATCCTGCTGACTGACTGCGGTCCAACAGCCAAGGGCGCAACCGTGACCTTTACCGGCACCACCGACGCTACCGTGAAAGACGACCTGGCTATCGCTAACGCCGGCCAAGTTGGCGTGACTGCTGCAACTGGCGTGGCGATCGAGCTGGGCGACTCGGCCGGCACCAAGATCCCTGTCGGTTCGGCATCGGGCACTTACATCCTGGGCCTGGGCAACAATCCTTTGAAGTTCCAGGCTGCCTACATTTCGACCAGCACTGCGGTGACTGTCGGTCCAGCTAACTCGACAGCACAGTTCGTCGTTTCTTACCTGTAATCGACGCGCTTCGCAAAAATCCTAAAACGGCTTTATCCCGTTTCGCGCAGTTGTGCGAAACGGGCAGCCTGGCGCTTGCGACGGCCAGGCTTTAAGGATGGGCTGGCCTGCGGCAACGGTAGCGGCAAGCCAGCCATCATTTTCCCGCATTACCCATGCATCAATTTGTGAGCACGCGAGCCTGTGCTTGCTTAGAAATTTGTGCATAGGACATTTTGATAGACGAGGTCTTCCATGTTGAGCAAACAATTCTTTTCTTCCCTTGTGGTCGGGAGCGTGCTGGCGTTCAGCGCACTGTCGGCCGGCGCCGGCGTGATGCTCGGCGGTACCCGCGTGATCCTGGGCGAGAAAGACCGGCAGGCGTCGATTCCGCTGAAGAACACCGGCGCCGCGCCCTATGTCGTGCAAACCTGGATCGATGCCGGCGAAGGCAAGAACAAGACGCCGCTGCTGGTAACGCCGCCGCTGGCGCGCATGGATCCCGGCGCGGAAAACATCTTGCGCATCGTCCGCATCGGCGGCGACTTGCCGACCGACCGCGAATCGGTGTTCTGGCTCAACGTCAAGGAAATCCCGGAAAAATCGGACCAGCAGAATGTACTGCAGGTCGCCGTGCGCACCCGCATCAAGGTGTTCTACCGGCCTGCCGGCCTGGCTGGCAAGCCTGACGAGGCGCGCGGCCTGGTCACCTTGTCGGTGGTGTCTGGCGAAGACGGCAAGGGCGCCGCGCTGCGGGTGACCAATCCGAGCGCTTACAACGTCACGTTTACCGGTTTCAAAATCAACGGCAACAAAGAGCAGACCAAAGCTGGCATGGTGCCGGCTTTCGGCGCGCTGGATTTTCCGCTGACCGTGGTCGGCGCGCCGCAGGCGATCGAAGCCAGCTACACCACGATCAACGACTACGGCGGTGAAACGCCGGAAGTAACGGCCAAGGTCGCGGTTGGCGGTGCCGGGCCGCAGGTGTCGCAGCAAATGCCGCAGCAAGCGCAGCAGCCGGTCCCGCAAGCCGCCCCCGCCGCAGGCAAATAACACCGTCATCTCCCAGAGAGCAAGCAACAGATCCTGTCAAGGCAAGTCAGTCTGCCGCGCAAGGCAGAAATAAAGGAAGGGAAAGCTGTGATCAGATTGTCGCATCAACGCAAACCGGTGCGCCTGGCACTGTCCGCGATCACGCTGGCCGTGCTGGCGCAGGTGGCGCACGCCCAAGGCCAGGGCGGCTCGGTATTCAACGAGCAGTTCCTGGACATCGGCGGCGATCAAAGCCGTGCCGACCTGTCCTTGTTCGCGTTCGGCAACCGGGTCCTGCCTGGCAGCTATCTGGTGGATGTCAGCCTCAATGAAAGCAGCGTTGGCCAGAGCCAGGTCAATTTCGTCGACAATCCCGACGATGCGGCCGATAGCAAGAACGCCCAGGCCTGCATCACCCGCAGCATGCTGGAAGGCTGGGGCGTCAAGGTCGAAGTGTTCCCGGCGCTGATGGCGGCCGGCAATCAATGCATCGACCTGGCAAAAGCGATTCCGGGTTCCAGCGTTTCCTACAATGGCGAGAAACTGCGGCTGACGCTGAGCATTCCGCAAGCCGCCATGAAACGCCAGGCGCGCGGCGCCATCAGTCCCGACAAGTGGGACAAGGGCATCAATGTCGCCATGCTGGACTACCAGTTTTCGGCGGCGCGCTATGATGGTGGCAACAACTTCGGCGGCAACAACGCCGGCAGCACCGGCAACAGCATTACCGATTTCAACGTCAACCAGAGCACCACCAGCCAGGCCCGCAATACCTTGTACGCCGGCCTGCGCGGCGGCTTTAACCTGGGCGACTGGCGCTTCCGCAATTTCTCGACCTACAATCGCGGCCTCGACGGCCAAGGCCATTGGCAATCGGTGACTTCCTACCTGCAGCGCGACATCGCTGCGCTGGGCGGCCAGCTGACTCTCGGCGACAGCACCACGCCGGGCAATTTCTTCGACTCCTTCCAGTTCCGCGGCGTCCAGCTGGCGTCCGACGACGGCATGCTGCCCGACAGCCAGCAAGGCTATGCGCCAACCATTCGCGGCGTAGCGCAAACCAACGCCCGCGTGACGGTGCGCCAGAACGGCTTCGTGGTGTACAGCACTTACGTCGCACCTGGTCCATTTGTACTGGACGATCTGTACCCGACCTCCACCAGCGGCGACCTGGAAGTGACGATTACCGAAGCGGATGGCCGTGAAACCAAGTTCAAGCAAGCGTTCTCCGCCGTACCGACCTTGTTGCGCGAAGGCGTCTGGCGCTACAGCGCTACCGCCGGCCAGTACCGCAACGGCCTGGGTTCGAATGTCAGCGGCGCCAAGCCGTTTTTCATGCAAGGTACGCTGGCGCGCGGACTGGGACGGGAATTTTCGCTGTACGGCGGCGTCATCGGTTCCGAGATCCACCAGTCGGTGGTGTTTGGCGTCGGCAAGAATTTGCGCGATTTCGGCGCTATCTCGGCGGACCTGTCGCAAGCGCATACCAAGGGACCGTTCAACCAGAGCTACGATGGCCAGTCGCTGCGTTTCCTGTACGCCAAGTCGTTCGAGAATTACGGCACCAGCGTCCGCATGGCCGGTTATCGTTATTCCACCGGCGGTTTCCGCACGTTCCAGGAAGCGGCGCAGATGCAGGACCTGCAAAACGGCCAGGTGCTTAACAACCGCCGCAGCCAGCTGCAGCTGGATTTCGCCCAGCAGCTGGGCAGCAGGGGCGGCAGCGTCTACGCCTCGGCGCAGCAGCAAAGCTATTGGGGCACGGACCAGAAGACGCGCCTGATCCAGCTCGGTTATTCGAATTTCTACAAACAGTTCACCTACAGCTTTTTCTATAACAACAGCACCAGCCTGAGCGGACCGTCCAGCCGCCAGCTGATGGTGACCTTGTCGATGCCGCTGGGCGATAGCCGTTCCTACGCCCGCTACTCGGCGGCGCAGGGCAACAACGGCGAAATCAGCCAGCAAGCCAGCGTCTATGGCTCGGCGCTGGATGATGGCCGCCTGACCTATAACGTATCGACAACTCATTCGAACCGCAGCGGCAACAGCGGCAGCGCGTCCGCCAGCTACCTGTCGCAGTACGGCCGGTTCGACTTCGGCCGAGCGCAAGGTTCCGGCTACGGCCAGACAACGCTGGGCGTGGCGGGCGGCCTGGTGGCGCATGGCGGCGGCGTGACCTTGTCGCAGCCGCTGGGGGAAACCATGGCGCTGGTGGAAGCGCCGGACGCCGCCAATGTCGGCTTCGAGGTGTATCCGGGCGTCCGTACCGATAGCCGTGGCAATGCGGTGCTGGCGAACCTGAGCCCGTACCGGGTCAACCGCCTGGCGGTGCGCACCGAGGACCTGGGCGACGAAGTGGAAATCAAGAACGCCGCCATGGATGTGGTGCCGACCCGCGGCGCGGTGGTGCTGGCCAAGTTCGCGACCTCGATAGGCTTGCGCCTGATGCTGAACCTGGCCGACAAGAACGGCAAGCCGCTGCCTTTCGGCGCCAAGGTCGAGAACGAGCAGGGACAAGAGATGGGCATCGTCGGCAGCGAGGGCCAGACTTTCGTTACCGGCGCCAAGGATGCCGGCGTGTTCAGCGTCAAGTGGGGCCAGGGTGCGGCTGAACAATGCAGCATCAAATACCACGCGCCGGTCGAAAAGAATCCGGCGCCGATTCGTGAAATCAATGCGCAGTGCGAATGAGCACGCTATGAAAACAAGGATGATGTCATGAACAATGAGAATGCCATGTCAAGCAGGTGCGCGCGAAAATTGGCGAGCCGGCGTCGCGGCCTGGCCGGCATGCTGGTCTTCATGTGCCTGCTGGCCGGCGCACAGGTAGCGCAGGCGGCCTGCTTTAAAAACCCGGCATATACGGAAAAAATGATCAACATGTTTTTCGGCAAGGTCTATCTGCCGAGCGACCTGGCCGTGGGAGCGCTCATCGCGAGAAAAGAATTCAACCTGCCGTTGCAAGGCGGGCAACTCGACAAGCCATGGAATTGCATCAACGGCGGCACGGTAAACGGCGACATGCTGCAAGGGCAGATGGTGACAGGATACGACCATGTCTATTCCACCAACGTCACCGGCATCGGTGTTCGCCTGTCGCGTTATTTCACCGGGGTCAGCTCCACCTATTATGCCCATACCCGCAGCACTACTACCGATTTCGGTCTCTTCGACGTCAATTCCAAATTTGTCGTCGAGCTGTTCAAGATCGGCCCCAAGACGGGCAGCGGTCCTTTGGCGGCGGGCATCTACACCAAGTATTACAGCGTCGCGGACAATTTATCCGTGCTCACCACGTACCTTGACGTCAACGCGATTACCATCGTGACGCCTACCTGCTCGGTTGACGTCGGTTCAAAGAACATAGCGGTGAACCTGGGGTCCGTTTCCAGGAGCAATTTCAAGGGAGTCGGCAGTTCGGCCGGCGAAAAGGATTTCAATATCAAGCTGAATTGCCAGCGCGGCGAGAATACCCAGAACATCATCGCATTGAACATGGCGGCGACATCCGATCCCACCAACAAGCCAGGCGTCCTGCAGCTGACCCAGGAGCCCGGCGTGGCGACCGGGGTCGGCATCCAGGTGCTGGACCAGACCAGGACGCCGGTGAAATTCACGACATCGACGGTTGCCGACACCAACTCCATCAATGTCGGTCCTTCCGACGATATCCAGTACGTGGTGCCGTTCAAGGCCCGGTACTACCAGACCACGCCCAACATCAACACCGGCAAGGCCAACGGCACCGCAACCTTCACCATCGTTTATCAATAGCAGAACGCGTCGGCTGCCGCTTAAGGCTTAGAGCGGCGCGGCAGGCTGGTTTTGCGCGGCGCGCTGCTGCAACAGCGTGAGCCAGCGCTCGCCGCATTCGGCGTCGCTGATGCACAGCGCATAGTCGGTGACGGTGCGGGCGGCGCGCTCCAGCAGCTGGATGTCGGCTTCGTGCTGGCGGGCGACATGCGGGTCTTCCAGGAACAATACGCGGCGGCATTGCTGGCGGTCCAGGATCAGTTCGGCGATCTGGGCGTCGCCGCCGAGCGGGCCGCTGAGAAAGGGCTTGACCCAGTTGCGGCCGGCTTCTTCGCCCTTGATTTTCTGCGCCAGCTTGTTGAGCAGGCTGCCGGTGGTGCCGGTGGCGCAGCGGAATGCGAACTGGTCGAGCAGGGCGAAATGGCGTTCCGCAATTTCCAGCATCCGCTGTTTCATGGCGTCGTGGGCGATCAGGGCGATGCCTTCCTGCGCCAGGTCGAAGGTCGGATCCAGTGCCGGATCTGGCGCGGCGCCGGCCGCCGTGGCCTCCAGCTCCAGCCATTCGCGGGCGCCGGCCAGCGTCGACAAAAACGGTTTGCCATGGATCACGCATTGGCGTTTCAAGGCTACCGCTTCCGGAAAGATCGAAGAAGGATCGACCGGATCCATCAGGTAAATCACCGCATCCAGGGTGCGCGCCGGATCGGCGTCGACCACCCGCGACACCAGCTTCATCAAGCCGCCGTGACGGCCGTAGGGGAAGCGTTCGATGTGCGGATAATTTTCCAGCAGGCCCAGCTGCTGCATGGCGTCCAGGGTGCGGCCGACCACGACCAGCTGCGGCTTGAGCTGCTGTTCGATGCTGTGGCGGCTGCCGGTCAGCAGCTGCGCCAGCGCCGACTCGGGACCCTGCTGGTGGCTGCGGTTGGCGGCGAGGCCGATCCGGAATCGAGCGGAAGAGGCATTGCGGGAAAGGGAAGATGGCATATGGCGGAAGTCAGCACGGGCAACATTGCACTAATCCGACTTTACCATACCGCCATGCAAGAAAAGCCATGCTCCGGGGCAAAATCGGCAGCCGTAGCGTATTTGGAACTACAATGTCAGCTATGAACAAGGCATTTGTAAAAGAATCCGAAGGCGATGACGACGATCTCGAATTCGGATTGCCGGCGATCCCGCCCGGCACCAAGAATTACATGACTCCCGAAGGCTACCAACGCATGAAGGACGAGCTGTTGCGCCTGATCGACGTCGACCGGCCGGAAGTGGTGCGCATCGTTTCCTGGGCCGCCTCGAACGGCGACCGTTCGGAAAACGGCGATTACATCTACGGCAAGCGCAGGCTGCGTGAAATCGACCGCCGCATCCGCTTTCTCACCAAGCGGCTGGACCTGGCGGAAGTAGTCGATCCAAGCGTGCACCATGGCCGCGACCAGGTGTTTTTCGGCGCCACCGTGAGTTACCAGAACCATGCCGGCGAAGAACATACGGTGACCATCGTCGGCATCGACGAACTCGATCCGCTGCATGGCAAGATCAGCTGGATTTCGCCGGTGGCGCGCGCCTTGACCAAGGCGCATGAAGGCGAGAGCGTGACCCTGATGACGCCGGCCGGGATCGACGAACTGGAAATACTGGCGGTCAGCTACCCCGCACCGCAGTCGTAGGACGGGCGCCGCCCGCCACGAGGGTTTTACCGCTTCTGGTACTGCTGGCTGCCGAACAGGATATCCCGCGCCTTGTCGTCGGTCAGCGGCTTGCGCGCCGAGGCCAGCACCTCGACGCCGCGTTTCACCGCCGGCCGTTCGCTGATGGCGTCGAACCAGGTTTTCAGGTGCGGATATTCGCTCAGCTCTATGCCTTGGTTTTTCCAGGAACGGAGCCACGGGAACGTGGCGATATCGGCGATCGTGTATTCATTGCCGGCCAGGTATGGGTGTTGCGACAACTGCTTGTCGATCACGCCATAGAGACGCTTGGCTTCATTGGTATAGCGGTTGACCGCGTACTCGATCTTTTCCGGCGCGTAGATGCGGAAATGGTGAGCCTGGCCCAGCATCGGCCCGACGCCGCCCATCTGGAACATCAGCCATTGCAGGGTATTGAATTTTTCACGGTCGGTATGGCCGAGGAAACGGCCGCTCTTGCCGGCCAGGTAAAGCAGGATCGCGCCGGATTCAAACAGCGAGATCGGTTTGCCGTCGGGGCCGTCGGCATCGACGATGGCAGGGATCTTGTTGTTGGGCGAGATCGACAGGAAATCCGGCTTGAACTGGTCGCCGGCGCCGATATCGACGGCGTGTACGCGATAAGGCAGGCCCAGCTCTTCCAGCAGGATGTGGATCTTGTGGCCGTTAGGCGTGGCCCAGCTATAGACATCGATCATGGCTATTTCCTTTGTTGTACTGTTGCGTGTTTGGTTTGCATTAAATTTTTGCCAGCCGCTGCAGCGCCTGCTGCAAGGTCCGGTCCTGTTTGGCGAAGCAGAAGCGGACGATGCCCGATTCGCGCGGGGACTGGTAGAACGCCGATACAGGAATCGCCGCGACGCCGACTTCGGACGTCAGCCAGATCGCGAAATCGGCTTCGCTCAGCGATGAAATGGCGGAGTAGTCGACGCACAGGAAGTAGGTGCCGTCGGCCGGCAGCAGCTTGAAGCGGGTGTGCTTCAGGCCGTCGCGAAACAGGTCGCGCTTGCGCTGGTAAAACGCCGGCAGTTCGAGATAGGGCGCGGGGTCCTGCATGTACTGCGCGATCCCATGCTGCACCGGCGTATTGACGGTGAAGATATTGTATTGATGCACCTTGCGGAATTCCGCGGACAGCATCGCCGGCGCCGCCACATAGCCGATTTTCCAGCCGGTCACGTGATAAGTCTTGCCGAAGCTGGAAACGACAAAGGCGCGCGCCGCCAGTTCCGGATCGCGGCAGACTGATTCGTGGCGCGCGCCGTCGAACACCATGTGTTCATAGACTTCGTCCGACAGGATCAGGATTTCGGTGCCGCGCACGATATCCTTGAGCGCCGCGATGTCCGCCGGTTTCAGCACGCTGCCGGTCGGATTGTGCGGCGAATTGATCATGATCATGCGGGTGCGCGGGCTGACTGCCGCTGCAATCCGGTCCCACGGCACCTGGTATCCGTCCGCGCCCAATGTCATCTGCACCAGCACCGGCTTGCCGCCGGCCAGTTCGATCGACGGCACGTAGCTGTCGTAGGCCGGTTCGATCACGATCACTTCGTCGCCCGGATGCACTGCGCACATGATGGCGGTCAGCAAGCCCTGGGTGGCGCCGGCGGTGACGGTGATTTCGGTGGCCGGATCGTAGCTGTGGCCGTAGATTTTTTCTATCTTGGCGGCGATGGCCTGGCGCAAGGCGGGTACGCCGGGCATCGGCGGATACTGGTTGAAGCCGTTCTTCATGGCGCCGCTGACGGCGTCGACCAGCGCCGGATCGCAGTCGAAATCGGGGAAGCCTTGTCCCAGGTTGACTGCCGATTTCTCGCTGGCCAGCGTCGACATCACCGTAAAGATGGTAGTGCCGACTTTGGGCAGTCTGGATTGAAGTTGTGTGGGCTTGGTGTCTGCGCTGGCTGCGCTGTCGGGAATTCTTAAATCGCGGTTCATCTGCTGTCAATCCTGGTGTCTGGATCTGGCATTTTAGCGGTTTGTCCGATACTGCACAGGGCCTAGGCGCCCGCCGGGTTCCATGCCTGCGGCGCAACGATGGCGAAAAGACCGGCCTTGGCCGTCTTGCGCGCCAGTTTCAGCAGCGCCTTGTCCTTGGTGATCAGGGTGACGGCGTTGGCGCCCAGCGCCAGCTCCAGGAATTTCTGGTCGTCGCGGTCGGTGCAGATGGGCAGGCGGATACCGGGGCGCGGGCTCAGCGCCTCGGCCTCCAGGCAAGTGATCAAGGCGTCGAATTCAGCATTGCAGGCCGGCCGGGTCTCGTCGGTGACGGGCAGATGCGAATAATGCAACACCATTTGCCATTCCTGGCGGCAGTCGGCGCGGGTGACGGCTTCGACCGCGCCGCTCTGCAAGGCGGCCATCAGGCCGGCCCAGCGCGGGTCGCGAAAAACAAACAGGTCGAGGCAGACATTGGTGTCGATCACTATGCGCGGTCTGGTCTGGCGGGCCTGGGCCGGCGCCGGTAAATCTAGGTTCATGCGGGTTTCCATCAAACGATAGCGCGCATTTTACCTCGGTTGCCGACGCGGCAAGCGCTCTTCCAGCAGCCGCGAGAAAGTGGCGGCGAAATGGTGCACGTCGCCTGGCCAGCGCGCCGATACGTAGTTATCGTCTTGCACCACGAAGGCCGGGCGGCTGTCGCCGGCGCTGTCGCGGAACAGACCGCTGCTTTTGCGGAAATGATCCGGCGCGTCGGCGGCGACGTCGATAAAGTCGCCGGGTTGCGCCAGCGCTCGCGTCACTTCTGCCTGGACTCCGCGATAGCCGGCGGCTTCGCCTTCTTGTTCGCCGTAGGTGCGGTAATAGGCCGGGTCCCAGAAGCGGCCGCAGAATTTCATCAAGGTCCAGGCGCTGTGCTCCAGCTGCCATGTCAGCGCGGTGGTCTTGCGTCCGTGCAGCGCGGATTTTCCGCTGCGCGGCGAACGGCTGCGGGCGGCCAGGACGACGCCATGGCAGATCGCTGCCACCGGTTTGCCGCTGTCGAAGAACGCGCCGGTGAAATCCTGCAGCGGCTCGCTTTCCAGGTAGGCCAGCATGCCGCGCGCGCGATGGCCGCCGGGCAGCAGCAGGCCGTCGTAGTCGGCTACCTGCAGCGCGGCGTAGGGCAGCGGCGCCTGGAACGCGCCATCGTCTGCAAGCGCGGCATAGTCGGCGCGTGCCGCGGCATTGGCGCGCAGCGCCAGCCCCAGCAGCCTGATTTTCCCGAGCAGCGGTATCCAGCTCCAGGCATCCAGGCCTTCGCCGGACAGCATCAGCGGATCGGCCGCGGCCGCCTTGCCGTCGGGCGTGGCGAATACCACCTGGTGCCCGCGCGAGGTCAGGATACGCCACGAGACCGCAACTTCGCTGGGATCGAAATCCAGGTTGGGCAAGGGGATCAGGACGGTTTTCCGGATTGGATTCATGGCGGTCTTCTAGACGGGGTCGCCCATACGGGGTCACCTAGACAAGCTTCGAGGCATTGCTTATGCTGCGATCCTACAGGGAAATGCCTGGTCTCAAGGAAAAATCGATGACAGTTCTTGCAACAGAACGGCTGGTCTTGCGCAAGCTGACCACGGACGACGCCGGGTTTTACCTGCGCCTGGTGAACGAACCTTCATGGCTGCAGTTCATCGGCGACAAGGGCATACGCAGTGTCGAGGCGGCGCGCTCCGCCTTGCTCAACGGGCCGATGGCGATGTATGAGAGCCACGGCTTCGGTTTCTACATGGTGGAACTGAAAGGCAGCGCCACGCCGATCGGCATGTGCGGCCTGATCAAGCGCGAGAGCCTGCCGGACGTCGATATCGGATATGCCTTCATGCCGGACTTCTGGGGCCAGGGCTACGCTTGCGAAGCGGCGTCGGCGGTGCTGGCGTTCGGCCACAAGACCTGCGGCTTGCAGCGGATCGTGGCGATTACTGCGCCCGACAACCAGCAGTCGATCAGGTTGCTGGAAAAGATAGGCTTGCAGTTTGAAGGATTGCTGGAACTGAAGGGCGACGGCGAGAAAACCAAATTGTTTGCCCGTCAATTCTAGGCCGCCGCCGCTGCGGCGGAAAGCGCGGCAGGCGCCAGCGTGCTATGGTGGCAGTTCGCAATCTCACTCCAGGAGGCGGCAATGAAACTGATCGAGCCGGATGAAATGGATGATTTCCAGGCGATCCTGCGGACGCGCCAACTTCCCGCGGACGACTTCGAATTGCATCAGGTGGATACGACCGATCCCAAAACCGATGAAATCTTCGGGCTGACCGGTTTTGTCACTGTCAGCAGGAAATCCAGCGGACACAAGCAGCAATATCCGATCGGAGACGGTTCGAGCTGGGTGGCCGAATTCGAGCGCGACCTGCTGCGGGGCGCTTTCGGCTAAGCGCCGACGGCAGGGTGAGGCGGCCGCCAGCGCCGTTGCCCTTGTTTCGGTATCATTGCCGATATTCTCAGGTTTATTTGGATGTTCACATGCTGATTGTTTTGTCGCCCGCAAAATCCCTCGATTACAGCACCCCCAGCAAGACAGAAGTCCACACCACCCCCGATTTCATCGACCATTCCGCCGAACTGATCGGCGTCCTGCGGCAGCTGTCGCCGGCCCAGATCGGCAGCATGATGAAAATCTCCGATCCGCTGGCGCAGCTGAATACCGCGCGTTTCGCCTCGTGGTCCAGGAAATTCACCAGCGCCAATTCCAAGCAGGCGATCATGGCGTTCAACGGCGATGTCTACGAAGGCCTGGACGCGCCCTCCCTGAACGCGGCGCAGCTGACCTATGCGCAGAGCCGGATCCGGATCCTGTCGGGCTTGTACGGCGTATTGCGGCCGCTGGACCGGATGCAGCCGTACCGGCTGGAGATGGGGACCAGCCTGGCCAATCCGCGCGGCAAGAATCTTTATGCGTTCTGGGGCGACACCGTGACCCAGGCCCTGAACCGTCAGCTGGACGAACAAAAATCCGATACGCTGGTGAACCTGGCTTCGGAAGAGTATTTCAAGGTGGTGCGGCCAAAGGTGCTGGCCGCCGGCATCGTCACCCCGGTATTCGAGGATTGGAAAAACGGCAAGTACAAGATCATTTCCTTCTACGCCAAGCGTGCGCGGGGGTTGATGGCGCGTTACGCGGCGCTGAACAAGATCCGCGATGCGGAAAAGCTGAAAGCCTTCGATCTGGACGGTTATCGCTATGTTCCGCAGGATTCCGACGGCGGACGCTGGATGTTCCGGCGCCGCCTGGCGGAGTGATTGGCGAGATGCGAATATTGTTGCCTGGCGCGGATTAACTACAAAGGATGAAAAATGGCTGCAACCGAACTTGCCGGATTGGCGGTGACTTACAAGGATATCGCCGCTGCGGCCAAACGCCTTGAGAGCGTTGCTTACAAAACGCCGGTGCTGACTTCCAGTCAGGCCGACCACCAGGCGGACGCCAGCGTATTTTTCAAATGCGAAAATTTCCAGCGGGTAGGCGCGTTCAAGTTTCGTGGCGCCTATAACGCCATCAGCTGCCTTAGCGAAGAGCAGAAGCAGCAGGGCGTGGTGGCTTTTTCATCCGGCAACCATGCGCAAGGCATGGCGCTGGCGGCACGCATGCTGGGCGTGCATGCAACCATCGTCATGCCAAGCAACGCGCCGGCGATGAAGCTGGCGGCGACGCGTGAATACGGCGCCGAGATCATCCTGTACGACCGTGAGCGCGAAGACCGCGAAGTGATCGCCGCGCAGTTGTCGGCTGAGCGCGGCTGCGCCGTGATTCCTGCGTATGACCATGCGGACGTGATTGCCGGCCAGGGTACGGCGGCGAAAGAACTGTTTGATGCAGTGGGGTCGCTCGATTACCTGTTCGTGTGCACCGGCGGCGGCGGCTTGCTGTCCGGCTGCGCCATCGCCGCGGCGCAGCTGTCGCCCGGCTGCATCGTGATCGGCGTCGAACCGGAAGCGGGCAATGACGCCCAGCAGTCGTTGCGAAGCGGCAATATCGTCCACATCCCGGTGCCGGACACGATTGCCGACGGCGCCCAGACGCAGCATATCGGCAAGCTGGTGCTGCCTATCCTGCAGGCATATGTAAAAGACATCGTCACTGTCAGCGACGACCAGTTGCGGACCCAGATGCGCTTCTTTGCCGAGCGCATGAAGATCGTGGTCGAGCCGGCCGGCTGCCTGGCTGCCGCCGCGGTGCTGCACCGGGTGCTGCCGTTTGCGGGAGAGAAGGTCGGAGTGATAGTAAGCGGCGGCAATGTCGATATGGAACTTTTTTCGCGCAGTATTGCTGCTGCGAAACCATTTTCGTGAGCTTCCCTGGGCAAAACCGGCCGCCGGCAGAGCCCATGCCGCCTGCCATATATTTCTTGCCGGTTTGACCGCCTTCACTGCGAGGCGTTAGAATGCCGGGTTATTGAAAACTTGGGCCTCGGTAAATATGCGTCGTAAACTTGTAGCCGGTAACTGGAAAATGAATGGCAGTCTGGTTGCCAATGCTGCATTGCTGGCGGAAATCAAGGCTGGGCTGGCCGCTCCTGCTTGCGACATCGCTGTCTGCGCGCCGGCTCCTTACCTCGCGCAATGCCAGTCCGAGCTTGCCGGATCGGCAATTGCCTGGGGCGCGCAAGATGTTTCAGCGCATGCCGCAGGGGCTTATACCGGCGAAGTCGCGGTCGGCATGTTGCAGGATTTTGCTTGTCAGTACGTTATCGTCGGCCATTCCGAGCGGCGCGCTTATCATGCCGAAAGCGATGAGCTGGTGGCGCAAAAGGCGTTGCGCGCCTTGCAGGCGGGCGTCGTGCCTATCGTGTGCGTCGGCGAGACCCTGGCTGAGCGCGAAGCCGGCCAGACCGATGCAGTAGTAGGGCGGCAACTGGCGGCGGTGCTGGATGTGCTGGACGCTGCCGACCTGGACCGGATCGTGGTGGCGTATGAGCCGGTATGGGCGATCGGCACCGGCAAGACGGCCACGCCGCAGATGGCGCAAGATGTGCATTTGGCCTTGCGCGCCAAGCTGGCAGGGAAAAATCCCGCGGCGGCGGTTGAAGTAAAGATTTTGTATGGCGGCAGCATGAAGCCCGACAACGCCGCCGAATTGCTGGCCATGCCGGATATAGACGGCGGCCTGATTGGCGGCGCAGCGTTGAAGGCGGTTGATTTTCTGGCGATTGTCGCTGCAGCCCGGTAGTTCGCTAGTTCGGATCGAGTGTAGTGCTTCGTAATTAATGAAACTTCATAAACGGCGTCTTTTCGCGCCAGGCGTTGTTGCAAATCCTCGCGATAGTCTCGCTATCGCTCCGGTTTGCGCCTAGCCTGACACGAAAATCCGCCATTTCTGAAGCTCCATTACTTACGAAACACTACACTAGTAAAAATAAAGCATTAACTCTCCTTGGAAATCTATTAAATGAACACAGTATTTAACATCATTGTCATCGTTCAGGTGTTGTCGGCGTTGACGATCATCGGCCTGGTTCTGCTGCAGCATGGCAAAGGCGCAGACATGGGCGCGGCGTTCGGCTCCGGCGCTTCCGGCAGCCTGTTCGGCGCCACCGGTTCTTCGAACTTCCTGTCGAAATCTACCGGCCTGGCGGCAGCGATCTTCTTTATCGCGACGCTGGCGCTGGTATACCTTGGCAATCATCGCTCGGCGGTTACCGGCGGCGTGATGGAAAATCTGCCGGCCGCTTCGGCGCCTGCAGCAGCAATTCCAGAGACATCGGCGGCGCCGGCTGCAGCTTCTGCGGCGGCTTCCGGATCGGCTAGCGCGGCGGCTTCGGCGCCGGCGCCATCGACTGGCAGCGCGCAGTCGAATCAAATTCCAAAGTAAGGCTGCTTTCGCAGTGAAATTGCTGACTTTTAATCCGATTGTGCATTGAACAAAAGTACCAAATCAGGTTAAAATACGCGCTTATGCCGACGTGGTGAAATTGGTAGACACGCTATCTTGAGGGGGTAGTGGCGAAAGCTGTGCGAGTTCGAGTCTCGCCGTCGGCACCAAAGAATATGAGGCCAGCAACGGTTGCCCCTGCGCTGGCTTTTTGTCGAGGAACTTGTGGCGTGGTTTGCCGGATTGGGGGCGTCAGGTTTGGTCATTCAAACCGGCAAATCATTCTGCAAAGGGGCTGCGAGGGAGTAACTCTCTCGTAGCCTCGATTGTTCAAACTACTGGCGCAAAAACGTGAACCTCGAAAATTATTTTCCCGTCCTGCTGTTTATCCTGATCGGTATCGCGGTTGGTATTGCCCCGCAACTGCTGGGTCGCATACTTGGGCCGCACCGGCCTGATTCCCAAAAAACTTCTCCATACGAATGCGGTTTTGAAGCATTCGAAGACGCGCGCATGAAGTTCGATGTGCGTTATTACCTTGTCGCCATTTTGTTCATTTTGTTCGATCTGGAAACCGCATTTTTCTTCCCGTGGGGGGTTGCCATGCGCGACCTCGGTTGGCAGGGCTTTGTCACGATGATGGTGTTTATCGCCGAATTCGTGGTGGGCTTCTGGTACATCTGGAAACGCGGCGCTCTGGATTGGGAGTAAGCCATGTCTATTGAAGGTGTATTGAACGAAGGCTTTGTCACTACTACTGCTGACAAACTGATCAACTGGACCCGCACCGGTTCGCTGTGGCCGATGACTTTCGGCCTGGCCTGCTGCGCCGTCGAAATGATGCATGCCGGCGCCTCTCGCTACGACATGGACCGTTTTGGCGTCATCTTCCGGCCGTCGCCGCGTCAGTCTGACGTGATGATCGTGGCCGGCACGCTGTGCAACAAGATGGCGCCGGCCTTGCGCAAGGTGTACGACCAGATGCCGGAACCGCGCTGGGTGATTTCCATGGGTTCCTGCGCCAACGGCGGCGGCTACTATCACTACTCGTATTCGGTGGTGCGCGGCTGCGACCGCATCGTGCCGGTCGACATTTACGTGCCGGGCTGCCCGCCGACCGCGGAGGCACTGCTGTATGGCATCATCCAGCTGCAAAACAAGATTCGCCGCACCAATACGATTGCGCGCTAAGAGAGCACCATGACGACCAAACTGGAAAACCTGGAAGCCGCCGTGCGCAATGCGCTTGGCGACGACCTCCAAAGCCTGGCCGTGGCCTTCGGCGAGATCACGATCGTGGTCAAGGCTGCGAACTACCTGTCGGCGATGCGCGTGCTGCGCGACCACGCCGATACTCGTTTTGAAGAACTGATCGACCTGTGCGGCGTCGATTATTCGACCTATGGCGACGGCGCCTGGGACGGCGCCCGTTTTGCGGCGGTTTCCCACCTGCTGTCGATAGAGCACAACTGGCGCCTGCGGGTGCGCGTGTTCGCGCCGGACGACGAGATGCCGCTGCTGGCTTCGCTGACCGATATCTGGCCGTCGGCCAACTGGTACGAGCGCGAAGCATTCGACTTCTTCGGCATCCTGTTCGAAGGCCACAACGACTTGCGCCGCATCCTGACCGACTATGGCTTCATCGGCCATCCGTTCCGCAAGGATTTCCCGGTCTCGGGTTATGTCGAGATGCGCTACGACGCTGAGCAAAAACGCGTAATTTACCAACCCGTAACGATCGATCCGCGCGAAATCACGCCGCGGGTGATTCGTGAAGAACATTACGGGATCAAATAATGGCAGAAATCAAGAACTACACGCTGAACTTCGGCCCGCAGCATCCGGCCGCGCACGGCGTTTTGCGCCTGGTGCTGGAGCTGGACGGTGAAGTGATCCAGCGTGCCGACCCGCATATCGGCCTGCTGCATCGCGGCACCGAAAAGCTGGCGGAACAGAAAACCTACCTGCAATCCGTACCGTACATGGACCGCCTCGACTACGTGTCGATGATGTGCAACGAGCACGGCTACGTGATGGCGATCGAACGCCTGCTGGGCCTCGAAGTGCCGTTGCGCGCGCAGTACATCCGCGTCATGTTCGACGAAATCACGCGCCTGCTGAACCACCTGATGTGGATCGGCGCGCATGCGCTCGACGTCGGCGCGATGGCGGTGCTGCTGTATGCATTCCGCGAACGCGAAGACCTGATGGACTGCTACGAAGCCGTTTCCGGCGCCCGCATGCACGCTGCCTATTATCGTCCGGGCGGCGTTTACCGCGACCTGCCGGACACCATGCCGCAGCACAAGGCATCGCTGGTGCGCAACGCCAAGGCGATCAGCGCCCTGAATGAAAACCGCCAGGGCTCGCTGCTGGACTTCATCGAAGATTTCACCGTGCGCTTCCCGAAATACGTGGATGAGTACGAAACCCTGCTGACCGACAACCGCATCTGGAAACAGCGCCTGGTCGGCATCGGCGTGGTGTCGCCGGAACGCGCCAAGGCGATGGGCTTTACCGGCCCGATGCTGCGCGGTTCGGGCGTCGAATGGGATTTGCGCAAGAAGCAGCCGTACGAAGTGTACGACTTGCTGGACTTCGACATCCCGGTCGGCAAGAACGGCGATTGCTACGACCGTTACCTGGTGCGCGTGGAAGAAATGCGCCAGTCCAACCGGATCATCAAGCAATGCGTAGAATGGCTGCGCAACAACGGCGGTCCTGTGATGACGACCAACCACAAGGTTGCGCCTTCGTCGCGGATCGACATGAAATCGAACATGGAAGAGCTGATCCATCACTTCAAGCTCTTCACGGAAGGTTTCCATGTGCCGCCGGGCGAAGCGTATGCAGCGGTGGAGCATCCGAAGGGCGAGTTCGGGGTGTACCTGGTGTCGGATGGCGCCAACAAGCCGTACCGCCTGAAAATCCGCGCGCCTGGCTTCCCGCACCTGCAAGGTTTGAACGAAATGGCCAAGGGCCACATGATCGCCGATGCCGTCACCATCATCGGTACGCAGGATATCGTGTTCGGTGAGATCGACCGTTAAGGCTGCCGTTATCAATTGCTGTTGTTAACAAGCAGTTATTGCCAACGCAGTTATTACCAACGCAGTTATTACCAACGCAGTTATTACCAACGCAGTTATTACCAATTTAACTACTCGCGCAAAACACCGCGCACGAATGGCCAACACATGTTGTTAAGTCAAGATACATACAAAAAAATCGATCGCGAAGTAGCGAAATTTCCCGCCGACCAGAAGCAGTCGGCGGTGATGGCTGCGCTGGCGATTGCGCAGGATGAAAAGGGCTGGCTGGCGCCGGAAACCATGCAGGATGTCGCAGACTACCTGGGCATGCCGGCCATCGCGGTGCAGGAAGTCGCGACCTTTTACAATATGTACAACACCAAGCCGGTCGGCAAGCACAAGATCAGCATCTGCACCAATCTGCCATGCCAGTTGTCCGGCGGCGATCGGGCGGCGGAGCATCTGAAGCACAAGCTCGGCATCGATTTCCGCGAAACCACCGCAGACGGCCAGTTCACGCTGATTGAAGGCGAGTGCATGGGAGCTTGCGGCGATGCGCCGGTGCTGCTGGTCAATAACAAACGCATGTGCAGCTGGATGTCGAACGAAAAGATTGACGGCTTGCTCAAGGAACTCAGCGAGGTAGCCCCGAAATGACCAGCCTGCACAACCGTCATATCAATCCGCTGATCCTGGCCAACCTGGACGGCGACAACTGGCACTACGCCGATTACGTCAAGCGCGGCGGCTATACCGCCCTCAAACGCATCCTCTCCGAAGGCATCACCCCGGAACAAGTCATCGCCGAACTGAAGGCCGGTTCGCTGCGCGGCCGCGGCGGCGCCGGTTTCCCGACCGGCCTGAAGTGGAGCTTCATGCCGCGCCAGTTCCCAGGACAGAAATACCTGGTCTGCAATACCGACGAAGGCGAGCCTGGCACATTCAAGGACCGCGACATCATCCGCTACAATCCGCATTCGCTGATTGAAGGCATGGCCATCGGCGCTTACGCCATGGGCATTTCGGTCGGCTACAACTACATCCACGGTGAAATCTGGTCCGGCTACGAACGCTTTGAAGAAGCGCTGGACGAGGCACGTGCCGCGGGCGCCTTGGGCGACAAGATTTTCGGCAGCGAATTCAACTTCCAGCTGCATGCATTCCACGGCTACGGCGCATATATCTGCGGCGAAGAAACCGCCTTGCTGGAATCGCTGGAAGGCAAGAAAGGGCAGCCGCGCTTCAAGCCGCCTTTCCCTGCCAGCTTCGGCCTGTACGGCAAGCCGACCACGATCAACAATACCGAGACTTTCGCAGCCGTGCCGTTCCTGCTGAACATGGGCGGCGCAGCCTACCTGGAACTCGGCAAGCCGAACAACGGCGGCACCAAGATTTTCTCGATCTCGGGCGACGTCGAAAAGCCGGGCAACTACGAAGTGCCGCTGGGCACGCCGTTCGCCAAGCTGATGGAGCTGGCCGGCGGCATGCGCGGCGGCAAGAAGATCAAGGCCGTGATCCCTGGCGGTTCATCCGCACCGGTGATCAAGGGCGACGTCATGATGGACACCGATCTCGATTACGATTCAATCGCCAAGGCCGGCTCCATGCTCGGTTCGGGCGCCGTGATCGTGATGGATGAAACGCGCTGCATGGTGAAATCGCTGCTGCGCCTGTCCTACTTCTACTTTGAAGAATCCTGCGGCCAGTGCACGCCATGCCGCGAAGGCACCGGCTGGCTGTACCGCCTGGTGCACCGGATTGAAACCGGCCACGGCCGTCCGGAAGACATGGACCTGCTGGATACGGTCGCAGGCAACATCATGGGCCGCACCATCTGTGCGCTCGGCGATGCTGCAGCGATGCCGGTGCGCGGCTTCCTGAAGAATTATCGCGAAGAATTTGAATATCACATCGAGCATAAGCATTGCTTGGTGCCGGCATACGTTTAAGCCTGCGCAAGCAGCGTGCAAAACACTTAGGCAAGAAAAGCAAAAGCCATGGTTGAAATCGAAATAGACGGCAAGAAAGTGGAAGTCCAAGAGGGCAGCATGGTAATGGATGCTGCCAACAAGATCGGCACTTACATTCCACACTTCTGCTATCACAAAAAACTCTCCATCGCGGCCAACTGCCGCATGTGCCTGGTCGAGGTGGAAAAAGCGCCGAAGGCGCTGCCGGCCTGCGCCACGCCGGTGACTGCCGGCATGATCGTGCGCACCGCCAGCGAAAAGGCCACCACCGCGCAAAAGAGCGTGATGGAATTCCTGCTGATTAACCATCCCCTGGATTGCCCGATCTGCGACCAGGGCGGCGAATGCCAGTTGCAGGACCTGGCGGTCGGCTACGGCAAATCGTCTTCCCGCTACGAAGAAGAGAAGCGTGTCGTGGCGCCGAAAGACGCCGGTCCGCTGATCTCGATGCAGGAAATGAGCCGTTGCATCCAATGCACGCGTTGCGTCCGCTTCGGCCAGGAAATCGCCGGCGTGATGGAGTTCGGCATGGTCGGCCGCGGCGAACACTCGGAGATCACCACGTTCGTCGGCAAGACTGTCAATTCCGAACTGTCGGGCAACATGATCGACCTGTGCCCGGTCGGCGCGCTGACATCCAAGCCTTTCCGCTACAGCGCCCGTACCTGGGAATTGTCGCGCCGCAAATCGGTCAGCCCGCATGATGGCCTGGGCGCCAACCTGGTGGTGCAAGTCAAGTCCGGCAAGGTGATGCGTGTGCTGCCGCTGGAAAACAACGACGTCAACGAATGCTGGCTGTCGGACAAGGACCGCTTCGCCTATGAAGGCCTGAACAGCGACGAGCGCCTGACCAAGCCGATGCTGAAACAGGACGGCAAATGGCAGGAAGTGGAATGGCAGACCGCGCTGGAATATGTGGCGCACGGCCTGCGCAACATTCGCCATGAGCATGGCGCTGACGCCATCGCCGCAGTCGGCACGCCGTATTCGACGCTGGAAGAATTGTCGCTGCTGCAAAAAGTGACGCGCGGCCTGGGTTCGGAAAACATCGATTTCCGCCTGCGCCAGTCAGACTTCGCACTGGATGGCAAAGTCATGCCATGGCTGGGCATGTCGATCAACGAATTCGCGCAGCTGGACCGCACTTTCATCATCGGCTCGTTCCTGCGCAAGGATCATCCGCTGCTGTCGGCACGGCTGCGCCTGGGCATCAAGCGCGGCGCCAAGCTGAGCATCCTGCACGCCACCGACGACGACCTGCTGATGCCGGTCGCCAACAAGATGATCGTGGCGCCGTCGGCCTGGCTGTCGGCGCTGGGACAGGTGGCAGCCGCCGTGGCGCAAGCCAAGGGCGTAGCCGCGCCTGCCGGTTTCGAAAATGCCGAAATTTCGGCTGAAGCCAAGCAAACCGCCGCCAGCCTGCTGTCCGGCGAATCCAAGGCAGTATTGCTGGGCAACGCTGCCGCGCAGCATCCGCAAGCTTCGCAACTGCACGCAGTGGCGCAGTGGATTGCAGAGCAGGCCGGCGCCAAGTTCGGTTACCTGACCGAAGCCGGCAACACCGTCGGCGGCTACTGGGCCAACGCCCTGCCTGCCGCAGGCAAGGGCCGTAATGCACAACAGATTTTCGCGCAGCCGCACAAAGCGTATGTGCTGCTGAACGCCGAGCCGGAACTGGACAGTTTCGACCCGCAAACTGCGGTTGCAGCGCTGAAGCAAGCCGAGATGGTTGTGACCCTGTCGGCTTATAAGCACGGTGCTGAATACTCCGACGTGCTGCTGCCGATCGCGCCGTTCACCGAAACCTCCGGCACTTTCGTCAACTGCGAAGGCCGCGCCCAAAGCTTTAACGGCACCGTCCGGCCAATGGGCGACGCCCGTCCGGCATGGAAGGTGCTGCGCGTGCTGGGCAACCTGCTGGGCTTGCCTGGTTTTGACTACGATACTTCCGAAGCGATTCGCGATGAAGTGCTGGGTACCGGCGAAGTCGCCGAAGCCAACCTGGCCGCACGCCTGAACAACTTCAGCGACCTGGCTCCGCAGGCTGCGGCCCAGGCCGTCAACGGCGCGCTGGAGCGCATCGCCGATGTGCCTATCTATTTTGGCGATGCAGTGGTGCGCCGTGCGGCTTCGCTGCAGGAAACCGTTGACGGCCAGGCGCCGCAGGCATGGCTGTCGGCCGCACTGGCTGCAAAACTGGGTATCGCCGCCGGCGATCGCGTCAACCTCAAACAAGGGCAGGGCGCTGCCGCGCTGACAGCGGCGATCGATCCTGCGCTGCCGGAAAATGTGGTGCGGGTAGCCGCTGCGCATGCCTCGACCTCGGCCCTGGGCGGGATGTTTGGTTCTATCGTAGTGGAGAAAGCATGATGGATCACTTCATCGCCGCCATCAATGCCACCGGCGCCGACTGGTTCGGCTTCATCTGGCCGCTGGTCTGGAACCTGATCAAGATCGTCGTCGTGGTCGTGCCGCTGCTGCTGTGCGTGGCCTACATGACTTACTGGGAACGCAAGCTGATCGGCTGGATGCATATCCGCCTCGGCCCTAACCGCGTCGGCCCGGCCGGTTTGCTGCAACCTATCGCGGACGCCCTCAAACTGCTGCTGAAGGAAGTCACGCTGCCGGCGCGCGCCAACAAGGTACTGTTCTTCATTGCCCCGATCATGACCATCATGCCGGCGCTGGCCGCCTGGGCAGTGGTGCCGTTCGGTCCGGAAACCGTGCTGGCCAACGTCAACGCCGGCCTGCTGTTCGTGATGGCGATCACTTCGATGGAAGTCTACGGCGTGATCATCGCCGGCTGGGCTTCCAACTCCAAGTACGCCTTCCTCGGCGCGATGCGCGCTTCGGCGCAGATGGTGTCCTACGAGATTGCCATGGGTTTTGCGCTGGTCATCGTGCTGATGGTGTCCGGCAGCCTGAACCTGATCGATATCGTGATGGCGCAAAGCAAGGGCTACTTCTACGACCACGGCGTCGGTTTCCTGTCGTGGAACTGGCTGTCCCTGCTGCCGGTGTTCCTGATTTACTTTATCTCGGGCATCGCTGAAACCAACCGCCATCCGTTCGACGTGGTGGAAGGCGAATCGGAAATCGTTGCCGGCCACATGATCGAATACTCGGGCATGTCGTTCGCGATGTTCTTCCTGGCCGAATACGCCAACATGATCCTGGTCTCCATCCTGACCACGCTGCTGTTCATGGGCGGCTGGGCTTCGCCGCTGGCGATGCTGGACTGGATCCCGGGCTGGATCTGGCTCGGCGCCAAGACCTTCTTCATGCTGTCGGTGTTTATCTGGGTGCGTGCCTCGTTCCCGCGTTATCGCTATGACCAGATCATGCGTCTCGGCTGGAAAGTATTCATCCCCTTGATTCTCGCCTACCTGGTGATAGTCGCTGCCTGGATTCAAAGTCCATGGAATATCTGGAAGTAATGGAAGGTTAGTGAAAATGGAAGCCATCAAGGATTTTTTCGGCAGTCTGATGCTGCTGGAGTTGCTCAAAGGGCTGCGGCTGACCGGCCGCTACCTGTTCGCCCGCAAGATTACGGTGCTGTTCCCGGAAGAGAAGACGCCGCAATCGCCGCGTTTCCGCGGCCTGCACGCGCTGCGCCGCTATCCGAACGGCGAAGAGCGCTGCATCGCGTGCAAACTGTGCGAAGCGGTTTGCCCGGCAATGGCGATCACGATCGAGTCGGAGCAGCGTGCCGACGGTTCGCGCCGCACCACGCGTTACGACATCGACCTGACCAAGTGCATTTTCTGCGGTTTCTGCGAAGAGTCTTGCCCGGTCGATTCGATCGTCGAGACCCACATCCTGGAATACCACGGTGAAAAGCGCGGCGACCTGTACTACACCAAGG
Organism: Collimonas sp. GW821-FHT07E08; assembly: GCF_059418905.1. NCBI lineage: Bacteria > Pseudomonadati > Pseudomonadota > Betaproteobacteria > Burkholderiales > Oxalobacteraceae > Collimonas > Collimonas sp. GW821-FHT07E08. Next base: position 264,932 of record NZ_JBWKQR010000001.1, read on the forward strand.
AAATGCTGCTGGCTGTGGGCGATCGCTACGAACCCGAGATTGCCGCGGCGCGTGCTGCGGATGCTGCATATCGCTAACTGTTTGATTAGTTGGGGACAGAGTAATTCGTCGCGCTACGGCGACTCTTAAACTCTGTCCCGCAATTTGTTTATAGGCCATTATGGAATTTAAGACCTTCTTGTTCTACGCGTTTTCGGTGGTGCTGGTAATCGCCGCCTTGCGCGTGATTACCGCACGCAATCCAGTGCACGCCGCGTTGTTCCTGGTATTGTCGTTTTTCTCCGCGGCAGGCATCTGGATGCTGCTGAAAGCCGAATTCCTGTCCATCGTGCTGGTGCTGGTGTATGTCGGCGCGGTGATGGTGCTGTTCCTGTTCGTGGTGATGATGCTGGATATCAACCTGGACAAGATGCGAGAGGGATTCTGGGGCTACTTCCCGCTGGCGGCGACGGTCGGCACCGTCATCGTGCTGGAAATGGCCGCGGTCATTTTCCACGGCTTCCAGGGTTCCGAATCCGATGTTCCTGCCATCTCGGCCAACATCGGCAACACCAAGGAGCTGGGCAAGCTGATCTACACCGAATACGTGTACGCCTTTGAGATCGCTGCGGTCATCCTGCTGGTGGCGATCGTCGCCGCGGTTGCCCTGACGCTGCGCCGCCGCAAGGACAGCAAGTATTTCTCGCCTTCCGCTGCAGTCAAGGTCAAGAGCGGCGACCGGGTGCGCATCGTGAAGATGAAATCGGAAGCCAAGGTCGACCCGGTTGCGCCTGCGAATCCTGCTGCAACCCCGCCGGCCGCACCAGCGGCTCCACAAAAATAACAAGGACGCACCATGGCAATTTCTCTCGCTCATTATCTGATCCTTGGCGCGATCCTGTTTTCGATCGGCATTGTCGGCATTTTCCTGAACCGCAAGAACCTGATCGTGTTGCTGATGGCAATCGAACTGATGCTGCTGGCGGTGAACATGAATTTCATCGCCTTCTCGTATTACCTGGGCGATGCGGCCGGACAGATTTTTGTTTTCTTCATCCTTACCGTAGCAGCCGCCGAGTCGGCGATCGGCCTGGCGATCCTGGTGGCGTTGTTCCGTAACCTGGACACCATCAACGTGGAAGACCTGGACAGCCTTAAGGGCTAAGAGGCTTGTCTCCCGCGAACCCAGGTTTGCGGGGGCAGGCAGGTAAAGAATACACAGACAAATAACGAATAAAGATAAGGTTCATCATGGCGGGGCAACTTAACCCACAATTACTTCTTGCCGTACCGTTGGCGCCCCTGGCTGGCGCTGCGATCGCGGGCTTATTCGGCACCAAATTCTTCGGCAACCTGGTCGGGCGCAAGACCTCGCATACGGTCACGATCCTGGGCGTGCTGGTCGCCCTGATCATTTCCGTGCAGACCTTGCTGGCGGTGATCGACGGCGCCAGCTTCAACGGCACCTTGTACACCTGGATGACGGTCGGCGGCGTCAAGCTGGAAATCGGCTTCCTGGTCGACAGCCTGACGGCGATGATGATGTGCGTGGTGACCTTTGTCTCGCTGATGGTGCATATCTACACCATCGGCTACATGCAGGACGACGAAGGCTACAACCGTTTCTTCGCCTACATCTCGCTGTTCACGTTCTCGATGCTGATGCTGGTCATGAGCAACAACTTCCTGCAGCTGTTCTTCGGCTGGGAAGCGGTGGGCCTGGTGTCGTACCTGCTGATCGGTTTCTGGTATACCCGTCCGACGGCGATTTTCGCCAACATGAAAGCGTTCCTGGTCAACCGCGTCGGCGACTTCGGCTTCATCCTCGGCATCGGTTTGCTGCTGGCGTATTCCGGTTCGATGAACTACAGCGAAGTGTTCGCGCAAAAAGGCATGCTGGCGCAACTGACGCTGCCGGGCAGCGACTGGATGCTGCTGACAGTGGCCTGCATCTGCCTGTTCATCGGCGCCATGGGCAAGTCGGCGCAGTTCCCGCTGCACGTCTGGCTGCCGGACTCGATGGAAGGCCCGACCCCGATTTCCGCGCTGATCCACGCCGCCACCATGGTGACCGCCGGCATCTTCATGGTGACCCGCATGTCGCCGTTGTTCGAGCTGTCCGACACCGCCTTGTCCTTCATCCTGATCATCGGCTCGATTACCGCCTTGTTCATGGGTTTCCTCGGCGTGATCCAGACCGACATCAAACGCGTGGTGGCGTATTCGACCCTGTCGCAGCTCGGCTACATGACCGTGGCCCTGGGCGCTTCGGCCTACTCGGTTGCGGTTTTCCACCTGATGACGCACGCTTTCTTCAAGGCCTTGCTGTTCCTTGGCGCCGGTTCGGTCATCATCGGTTTGCACCACGACCAGGACATGCGCAACATGGGCGGCCTGCGTAAATACATGCCGATTACCTGGATCACTTCGCTGGTCGGTTCGCTGGCGCTGATCGGCACGCCGTTCTTCTCCGGTTTCTACTCGAAGGACAGCATCATCGAAGCGGCGCATGCGTCGACCCTGTTCGGTTCCGGCTTTGCCTATTTCGCCGTGCTGGCAAGCGTGTTTGTCACCGCTTTCTACTCGTTCCGCATGTATTTCATGGTGTTCCATGGCGAAGAGCGTTTCGGCAAGGCCCATGACGGCCACGATGCTCATGCTGCGCATGCCGCCAACGACGCCCATGCGGCGCATGGCGGCCACGACGATCATCACGGCGAGGCAGAAGAAGAGCACGAACACCACGGCCTGGCTCCCGGCCAGAAACCGCACGAGTCGCCTTGGGTGGTGACTTTGCCGCTGATCCTGCTGGCGATCCCGTCGGCCGTCATCGGCTTCCTGGCGATCGAACCGATGTTGTACGGCAGCTTCTTCAAGGACGTGATTTTCGTCAACGAAGCGCACCATGCAATGGAAGAACTGCGGCACGAATTCCACGGTCCGGTCAGCATGGTCAGCCATGCCTTTGCATCGGCGCCGCTGTGGCTGGCGATCGCCGGCGTGGCGGCAGCGTATTACTGCTACATGGTCAATCCGCGCCTGCCTGCGGCGATCAAGCAGAAGGCTGGTCCGATCTTCACGCTGCTCGACAACAAATACTATATGGACAAGTTCAACGACGTGGTGTTTGCCGGCGGCGCACGCCTGCTGGGCCGCGGCTTGTGGAATGCCGGCGACCGCGGCCTGATCGACGGCCTGATCGTCAATGGCAGCGCCAAGGCAGTCAGCTGGTTCTCGAAAATTACCCGTCTCTGGCAGTCCGGATATATCTATCACTACGCATTCGTGATGATTATCGGGGTGCTGGGTTTCCTGGTCTGGTTCATGCCGTTTCCGTTTGCCAAGTAAGCTGGCGAAGCAACTCAGTTAGGTAGAGCAATAATAAATATGTCAACTTTCCCTCTTCTCAGCCTCGCGATCTGGTGCCCGGTCGCGTTCGGTATCCTGGTCCTGGCAGTCGGCCGCGACGATAATCCAACCCTGGTGCGTTGGCTGTCGCTGCTCGGCGCAGCAGTTAGCTTCGTGGTGACGCTGCCCCTGGTCAGCCAGTTCGACAACGCTTTCCATGGCATGCAGTTCGTTGAAAAGACCACCTGGATCGATCGTTTCAACGTCAACTACTACCTGGGCATCGACGGCATTTCCCTGTGGTTCGTGCCGTTGACGGCGTTCATCACCGTGCTGGTGGTGATCTCCGCCTGGCAAGTGATCGAGAAAAAAGTCGCGCAGTACATGGGCGCTTTCCTGATCCTGTCAGGCCTGATGATCGGCGTCTTCTGCGCGCTGGACGGCATGCTGTTCTACGTGTTCTTCGAAGCGACGCTGATCCCGATGTTCATCATCGTCGGCGTCTGGGGCGGCGCCAACCGCGTCTACGCAGCGATCAAGTTCTTCCTGTACACCCTGATGGGTTCGCTGCTGATGCTGATCGCGCTGCTGTACCTGTATATCCAGTCGGGCGGCAGTTTCGAGATCCTGACCTGGCACCAGCTGCCGCTGACGATGACGGCGCAGGTCCTGATTTTCCTGGCTTTCCTGATGGCGTTTGCCGTCAAGGTGCCGATGTGGCCGGTGCATACCTGGCTGCCGGATGCCCACGTGGAGGCGCCGACCGGCGGTTCCGTGGTGCTGGCGGCCATCATGCTGAAGCTGGGCGGCTACGGCTTCCTGCGTTTCTCGCTGCCGATCACGCCTGACGCCAGCCATTACCTGGCCGGTTTCATCATCACCTTGTCGCTGATCGCCGTGATCTATATCGGCCTGGTGGCGCTGGTGCAAAACGACATGAAAAAGCTGATCGCCTATTCGTCGATCGCCCACATGGGTTTCGTTACCCTCGGTTTCTTCATTTTCAATGATATCGGCCTGCAGGGCGGCATCGTGCAAATGATCTCGCACGGTTTTGTGTCGGGCGCGATGTTCCTTTGCATCGGCGTCCTGTATGACCGCATGCATACCCGCCAGATCGCCGAATACGGCGGCGTGGTCAACGTCATGCCGCGTTTCGCCGCCTTGTTCGTGCTGTTCTCGCTGGCCAATTCCGGCCTGCCAGGCACCTCCGGTTTCGTCGGCGAGTTCATGGTGATCCTGGGCGCGGTCAAGTTCAATTTCTGGATCGGCCTGCTGGCGGCGACGGCCTTGATCCTGGGCGCGGCGTATTCGCTGTGGCTGGTCAAGCGCGTGGTGTTCGGCGCCATCACCAATTCGCATGTGAAAGAAATGCTGGACCTGAACAAGCGTGAGTTCGTCATGCTGGGCGTGCTGGCGATTGCCGTCATCGCGATGGGCGTGTATCCGGCGCCGTTCACCGATGCGATGCAAGTATCGGTGGCCGATCTGCTGAAGCATGTCGCGGTCACCAAGTTAAACTGATTAAGTACGATGATTAAATGCGCGTTGCATAAAAATAAGCGGCAAATAAATGAATAACATGAATCTGATCCCTGTTTATCCGGAAATCTTTCTGCTGATCGCGACGTCTGTCGTGCTGCTGATCGATATGTTTGTTTCGGATGCCAAGCGCTACCTCACTTACTACCTGACGCTGGCCGTGCTGGCCGTGTGTTTCGTACTGACGTTCGGCGCATTCCAGAGCGGGGAGACGGTCTATACCTTCCACAACATGTTTGTCTCGGACCCTTTGAGCAGCCTGTTGAAGCTGGTGTCCTACGTGGCGGTGGCGATGACGCTGGTGTATTCGCGCCGTTATGTGAACGAGCGCGGCATGGTCAGCGGCCATCTCGGCGGCGAGTTCTACCCGCTGGCGCTGTTTACCCTGCTGGGCCAGATGGTGATGATCTCGGGCAGCAATTTCCTCAGCATCTACCTGGGCCTGGAGCTGATGTCCCTGTCGCTGTATGCACTGGTGGCATTGCGGCGCGACAGCGCCAATGCGACCGAAGCGGCCATGAAGTATTTCGTGCTGGGCGCGATGGCTTCCGGTTTCCTGCTGTACGGGATGTCGATGCTGTATGGCGCTACCGGTTCGCTCGACCTGATCGAAGTCACCCGCGCAGCATCCTCCGGCGGCATCAACGCCACCGTGCTGGTGTTCGGCGTGGTGTTCATTGTCGCCGGCCTGGCGTTCAAGCTGGGCGCGGTGCCGTTCCACATGTGGGTGCCTGACGTCTACCAGGGTGCGCCGACTGCCGTCACCCTGCTGCTGGGCGGCGCGCCGAAGCTGGCCGCTTTCGCAATCTGCTTCCGCCTGCTGGTGGAAGCGCTGTTGCCGCTGGCGACCGACTGGCAGCAAATGCTGGTGGTGCTGGCGGTGCTGTCGATGGCGATCGGCAATATCACCGCGATTGCCCAGACCAATATCAAGCGCATGCTGGCTTATTCGACCATTTCCCACATGGGTTTCATGCTGCTCGGCCTGCTGGCCGGGGTAGTCGACGGCAACCTGTTCTCGACCGCCAATGCCTATAGCTCGGCCATGTTTTATTCGATCACTTACGTGATGACCACGCTCGGCACCTTCGGCGTCATCATGCTGCTGGCGCGTTCCGGTTTCGAAGCGGAAAACATGGACGACTTCAAAGGCTTGAACCAGCGCAGCCCATGGTTCGCCGCAGTGATGCTGGTCCTGATGCTGTCGCTGGCGGGGATTCCGCCGCTGATGGGCTTCTACGCCAAGCTGTCGGTGCTGCAAGCCGTGCTTGGCACCGGCAGCGGCCAGATCTGGCTGGTGGTGGTGGCCGTGCTGTTCTCGCTGGTCGGCGCCTACTACTACCTGCGCGTCATCAAGCTGATGTATTTCGACGAACCGCAAGACAGCTCGCCGATCGTAGCCCACCTGGACGTCCGGGTATTGCTCAGCCTGAACGGCTTGGCGGTGCTGGTGCTGGGCCTGTGGCCAGGCTGGCTGATGGATGCCACCACCACGGCCATCGTGAAGACCCTGACCGCCTTCCTTGGCAGAGTGGTGCAGTAACTTCGTGAATGTCTCCCTCTCCGGCTGGTTCGTGATCCTGTTGGCGCTGCTGGCTGCCAACCTGCCGTTTATCAACGAACGCGTGTTTGCCCTGGTGCCGCTCAAATCGGGTGGCCAGGCGGCGTCCAAGCCGGTCTGGGTGCGCTTGCTTGAGCTGTTTGCCTTGTATGCGCTGGTTGGTCTGTTTGCCCATGTGCTGGAAGCGAATATCGGCAATACCTTTAGCCAGGGCTGGGAATTTTATGCCGTAACCGGCTGCATGTTCCTGGTGCTGGCCTATCCTGGCTACGTGCTGCGTTATCTGAAAAAGCACCGCTGAACCGGCTTCGTGCCTGGCGGCGGGCGGCCCGGCCAGCGCCTGCATTACAATCTTCTTCTCGTCTGCCTTATCTTCCCTCGGAGTACCCGCATGGATAGCCACCTGAAAGAAACCCGGATCGCCAGCGCCGAAGCCTATGACGGCAACTTCCTCAAAGTGCAGCGCGATACGGTGCAGCTGCCCGACGGCAAGGCGACCACGCGCGAATACATCAAGCATCCCGGCGCGGTAGTCATCCTGCCGCTGTTCGAGGACGGCACGGTCTTGCTTGAGCGGCAATACCGCTATCCGCTGGAACGCGTGTTCATCGAATATCCGGCCGGGAAGATCGATCCGGGCGAAGACCACCTGGCCTGCGCCAAGCGTGAATTGCTGGAGGAAACCGGCTACACCGCGACCGAATGGCAGCACGTCTGCACCATCCACAATGCGATTGCCTATTCCGACGAACATCTGGAGCTGTACCTGGCGCGCGGCCTGGCCGGCGGCGAGCGCAAGCTGGACGACGGCGAATTCCTGGACGTCTTCAAGGCGCCGCTGGCGGACATGCTGGACTGGGTGAGGGAAGGCAAGGTCACCGACGTCAAGACCGTGATCGGCACATTCTGGCTTGAAAAAATTGTTGCCGGCGATTGGAAGCTGCCTTAGGGCAGGGCGGAGATTGCCCCGCATCCAGGATCCACCGGCAAGCGGGCAGGACATAAAAAAGGCTGCATACGCAGCCTTTTTGCACATTACATGTTCGGATAGTTCGGGCCGCCGCCGCCTTCCGGCGTCACCCACACGATATTCTGCGTCGGATCCTTGATGTCGCAGGTTTTGCAATGCACGCAGTTTTGCGCATTAATCTGCAGCCGTTCGGTATTGTCTTCATTGGTCACGAATTCATACACGCCGGCAGGGCAGTAGCGCGCTTCCGGCCCCGCATAGTCGCGCAGGTTGACGTTGACCGGCACATTCGGATCCTTCAAGGTCAGGTGGATCGGCTGGTCTTCGGCATGGTTGGTGTTGGAGATGAACACCGACGACAGGCGGTCGAAGGTCAGCTTGCCGTCCGGCTTCGGATACTTGATCGGCGCATAGTTGGCCGCCGGCTTCAGGCATTCATGGTCGGCATGGGTGTGGCGCAGGGTCCATGGCGCTTTGCCGCCGAACACGACCTGGTCGATGCCGACCATCAGGGTGCCGAGATACAGGCCCTTGCTCATCCACGGCTTGAAGTTGCGCGCCTTGTGCAGTTCCTGGTGCAGCCAGGACTGCTCAAATGCCGCGCCATAGGCCGTCAGCTCGTCGAACTGGCGGTTATCGCCCAGGGCTTCGAAGGCAGCGTTGGCGGCCAGCATGCCGGTCTTGATGGCGGCATGGCTGCCTTTGATGCGGCTGGCGTTGAGGAAGCCGGCGTCGCAGCCGATCAGGGCGCCGCCGGGGAAAGTCAGCTTGGGCAGCGATTGCAGGCCGCCGGCGGTAATCGCGCGGGCGCCGTAGGAAATGCGCTTGCCGCCCTGGAAAAACTTGCTGATTTCCGGATGCGTCTTGTAGCGCTGGAACTCTTCGTAAGGCGACAGGTAGGGATTTTCGTAAGCCAGGCCGACCACGTAGCCGACCGCGACCTGGTTGTTTTCCAGGTGGTACAGGAAAGAGCCGCCGTAGGTCCGGGTATCCAGCGGCCAGCCTGCGGTATGCACCACCAGGCCCGGCTGGTGCAGCTTGGGATCGATTTCCCACAGTTCCTTGATGCCGATCGCGTAGGTTTGCGGATCCTTGCCCTTGTTCAGGTCGAATTTCGCCATCAGCTGCTTGCCCAGGTGGCCGCGCGCGCCTTCGGCAAACAGGGTGTACTTGGCGTGCAGCTCCATGCCCAGCTGGAAGGCGTCGGTAGGCTGGCCATGGCGGTCCACGCCCATGTTGCCGGTGGCGACGCCCTTGACCGAGCCATCCTCGTTGTACAGCACCTCGGCCGCCGGGAAGCCCGGGAAAATCTCCACGCCCAGGAGCTCCGCCTGCTGGCCCAGCCAGCGCACCACGTTAGCCAGCGAGATGACGTAATTGCCATGGTTCTGGAAGCAGGCCGGCAGCATCCAGCTAGGCGTCTTGTAGGCTTTTTTCTCGGTCAGGAACAGGAAACGGTCTTCACTGACTTCGGTGGTCAGCGGCGCGCCCAGTTCTTTCCAGTTTGGCAGCAGTTCGGTCAGCGCCTGCGGGTCCATCACTGCGCCGGACAGGATATGGGCGCCGATTTCACTGCCTTTTTCCAGTACGCAGACCGATACTTCGCGTCCTTTTTCAGCAGCCTGCTGTTTCAGCCGGATCGCCGCCGCCAGGCCGGCCGGCCCGCCGCCGACCACCACCACGTCATATTCCATGGCTTCGCGCGGACCGTATTGTTCCAGGAAATTCTGCTGGTTCTGCCCTTGGGTTGGAGTCATTGTCTCTTTACCTATAATTAATTTTCGAACGGATGTGCTAATTGTCCGGGATTTTGCGGCAGAATGCTAGCAGGCAGGCTAGTGTTGTTCCTCGCCTGCAGGACGCCAATTTACAGTATTGAGGAAAGTCAGGGCAATGGAAAACAGAAAACACATCCATACCACGCGCATCGCCATGCGCTGGGGCGACATGGATGCGCTCGGCCACGTCAACAACACCGTGTATTTCCGCTACATGGAGCAGGCCCGTATCGAGTGGCTGCAGCAGATCGGCAGCGATTTCAATGCGCGCCACGGGCCGGTGCTGGTCAATGCCCAATGCAGTTTCCTGCGGCAATTGAAATATCCCTGCGAAGTCGAAGTCAAATCCTACATCGGCGCAGTCGGCCGCTCCAGTTTCGAGGCCAGCTACGAAATCCGCCGCGCCGATTTGCCGGAAGTGGTGTTTGCCGAGGGTGCGGCGAAGATCGTATGGGTCGATTTCGACCTGGAAAAGTCGATGCCTTTGCCTGACGACTTGCGCCAGTTGCTGCTCAATCCTGCACCTGCGGCTTGAGTACTAAACGCCTTCGCTCTGGGCGATGCCCAACAGGCGATGCACCAGTTCGCTGGAGGTCGAGGCCGTGAATTTCTTCATCAGGTTGGCCCGGTGCATCTCCACCGTGCGCGGGCTGAGGCCGATCTGTTTGCCGATCAGCTTGCTGGTCTTGCCCTCCACCAGCAGCGCCGCGATTTCCCGCTCGCGCGGCGATAGCGTGGATGAGGCGCGGCGTTTTTCACTCAGGTCTTCGAAGGTCCAGATGCCGGCGGCGTGGGTGTCTTCCGGCACCAGGGCGTGGCCGGTGACATGGCACCAGAACAGTTCGCCGTTGGCGCGCCGCATGATTCTTTCGTCGGAATAGATGCCCTTGGCGTTCATGATCGGTACGATGCGGGCGCCGGTGCGCTCGAACTCGTCCTGGGTCGGGTACAGCACCTTGAACGACTCGCCGTTCAGTTCGCCCGGCTGGTAGCCGAACATGCGCGCCAGCGCCAGGTTGCACACCTGCATGATGCGGCGTTCAGAGACGCACATGCCGATCGGCGCGTGCGCAAAGATGGTTTCATAATCGACGGCTAAATTAGGCAGTGGCACTTGGCAGATCAGTCTGGTGTTGGTTTCGTATTTTTACGGTATTGTTGGAAGCAGCGCTTCGTCATATGCTAACAGACTGCACGCAAACCAATAATAGTTGGAGTTTACACAAACAGGAGGCATTGGCATGAACAAAGTTTATCCTGACGCGGCAAGCGCGTTGGCCGGCATAGTCAAAGATGGCCAAACCATCGCCGTAGGCGGCTTCGGCCTGTGCGGCATCCCAGAAGCGCTGATCCTGGCGCTGCGCAATTCGGCGGTGCAGAACCTGACTGCGATATCGAACAACGCCGGCGTCGACGGTTTCGGCCTGGGGCAATTGCTGGCGACGCGCCAGATCAAGAAAATGATCGCCTCGTATGTCGGCGAGAACAAGGAATTCGAACGGCAATACTTGGCCGGCGAACTGGAGCTTGAATTCACGCCGCAAGGCACGCTGGCGGAAAAGCTGCGCGCCGGCGGCGCCGGCATCCCGGCGTTTTTCACCAAGACCGGCGTCGGCACGCTGGTTGCCGAAGGCAAGGAAATCCGCGAATTCGACGGCGCCAAGTACGTGATGGAACGTTCGCTGGTAGCCGACGTTTCCCTGGTCAAAGCCTTCAAGGCGGACCGCAGCGGCAACCTGGTGTTCAACAAGACTGCCCGCAACTTCAATCCTAACGTGGCCATGGCCGGCAAGATCACCGTGGTGGAAGTCGAGCATCTGGTGGAGGTCGGCGAGATCGATCCCGACCAGGTGCATACGCCCGGCATATTTGTCCACCGCATCGTGGTCAATGCGACGCCGGAAAAGCGTATCGAACAGCGTACCGTTCGCACTGCATAACCTACAGAGACGTAGAACAGGAGCACAAAATGGCATGGACACGTGACGAAATGGCCGCACGCGCGGCAAAGGAATTGCAGGACGGGTTTTACGTCAACCTCGGCATCGGCTTGCCGACCCTGGTGGCGAACCATGTGCCGCAAGAGATAGAAGTCTGGCTGCAGTCCGAGAACGGCCTGCTGGGCATCGGCCCGTTCCCGACCGACGACGCGGTCGATCCCGACCTGATCAACGCCGGCAAGCAGACCGTGACTTCGCTGCCCGGATCCTCGTATTTCAGCTCGGCGGATTCGTTCGCCATGATACGCGGCGGCAAAATCAACATCGCCATCCTCGGTGCAATGCAGGTTTCCAAAAACGGCGACCTGGCGAATTGGATGATCCCCGGCAAGATGGTCAAGGGCATGGGCGGCGCCATGGACCTGGTGGCCGGCGTGGGCAGGGTAGTGGTGTTGATGGAGCATGTCGCCAAGTCCAAGGACGGTTCGACTTCGCACAAGATCCTCGAGGCCTGCAACCTGCCGCTGACCGGCGTCGGCGTCGTCAACCGCATCATCACCGACCTTGGCGTGCTGGATGTGACGCCGCAAGGGTTGAAAGTGATCGAGCTGGCGCCGGGCGTGAGCCAGCAGGACATCATCGAGCAGACCGGCGCGCCATTGGAGATCGCACTGGCGCAATGACCCGGACGCAGTCGTAGGGAAGCGGCGTTTGATACCTGGTGTCAAACGCCGTTTTTTTTATTGCGTCATATGCTTGAGAGCGGCGTGCAACAGCCTTTTAGCGGGATTTTCGGACTTTGCCGTGCATGGGAGCGTGCAAGGGTGGGGCCATATGCGATAAGATGTTGCATATACGCAAAGCAAAACATATTGTCCAACCATCGTTTTGCCTGTCGCCACCCATCAAGTTCGACCGCAACGGGACCGCAATGACCATCGCCACCCACAAGTCTGTCCAGTGTATTTCACCCGCCGGGCTGCATAAAATGGCCTACCAGGAATGGGGCGATCCGCATAATCCGAATGTGCTGCTGTGCCTGCATGGCGTGACCCGGGTGTCGGACGATTTCGACCAGCTGGCGCGCACGGTGTGCGATACCTACCGGGTGGTATGCCCGGACGTGGTCGGCCGCGGCCGCTCCGGCTGGCTGCGCGATCCGCAATACTATGTGCTGCCGCAGTACCTGAACGATGTGGTCACCTTGCTGGCCCGGCTCAACGCCGAAACCGTCGACCTGGTCGGCACCTCGATGGGCGGCCTGATCGGCATCGGCCTGGCTTCCCTGCCGGAAAACCCGATACGCAAGCTGGTGCTGAACGACATCGGCCCGAGCCTGAATGCAGAGGCAATGGGGCGCATCGGCGCTTACATCGGGGCCGACATGCGTTTTGCCACGTTCGACGAAGCGGCCGCCTATGTGCGCGCCATCTCGGCCTCGTTCGGCCCGCATACCGACGCCGAATGGCACAAGCTGGCCAGCGATGTATTGCGCCAGAACGCCGACGGCCAGTGGATCCGCCACTACGACTTGAAACTGGCCCAGCCTTTCATTTCGACCAGCGAAGAAACCTTCAGGCTGTCCGAACAGCTGTTGTGGAAAGCGTACCAGGCGATCACTTGCCCCACGTTGCTGGTGCGCGGCGCCGAATCCGACCTGCTGTCGCCCGAGACCGCCCGCATCATGACGGAAAGCGGGCCAAAAGCCAAATTGGTGGAACTGGCCGGCGTCGGCCATGCTCCAACCTTTTTGCATATCGACCAGATAAAAGTCGTCACCGATTTCCTGATCGGCTGATTTGTTAATGTTCAATTGAGGAGACGAAATATGACTATCCAGCGCCTGCACGTCGGCAAGAGACTTTCGGAAGTGGCCATCCATAACGGCACGGTCTACCTGGCCGGCCAGCTGGCCGAAGACACCACCCAGAACATCGAAGGCCAGACGCGCGAATCGCTCGGCCATGTCGACCGCCTGCTGGCCGAAGCCGGCAGCGACAAGCATCACATCCTGTCCTGCCAGATCTACCTGGCCGACGTCAAGGATTTCGATGGCATGAATGCGGTCTGGGACAGCTGGGTTTCGGCCGACAACGCACCGCCGCGAGCAACCGTGGAAGCCAAGCTGGCGCGTTCGGAAATCCTGATAGAAATTATCGTGGTCGCAGCACAAAAATAAAGATGTAAGCATGGTTTCGCTCACTGCAACACAACGCGCTACGCAAATCCAGCTGTGCACCGCCGGCTTGAGTGCCGAGGATAGCGCGCGCGTGCTCGACGCGCTGGCGTTCGTCGAGCCGCTGTACGCCGACAACGTCATCACCACCGGCCAGAGCACGCTCGATTTCTCGCAGGGCGTGACCAGCATCCTGGCGCTGCTCGATACCGATGTCGAAACCCGCATCGCCGGCCTGCTGTTTGAGCTGCCTTTGCTCGACGCCAGTTATGCCGATACCATCGAACAGCGCTTCGGCAAGGAGATCTCGGACCTGGTCGGCGGCATCCGCCAGCTGATGCGGCTGCACGGCTTTACCTTCGGCTTGCCGCAGGAAGTCATGCGCGGCAAGAACGCCGCCCAGCAGGCTGCCAGCCAGGTGGAAACCTTGCGCAAGATGCTGCTGGCGATGGCGACCGACATGCGCGTGGTGCTGGTGCGGCTGGCTTCGCGCGTGACCGCGCTGCGCTATTTCGCCGAACACAAGATGGAAAACGAGCGCACCAGCCAGTATGCGCGCGAGACCCTGGACCTGTATGCGCCGCTGGCCAACCGGCTCGGGATCTGGCAGCTCAAGTGGGAGCTGGAAGACCTGTCGTTCCGCTTCATCGATCCGGTCACCTACAAGCGCATCGCCAAGATGCTGGAAGAGCGGCGCATCGAGCGCGAAGGTTTCGTCGACGCCGCCATCACGCGCCTGCGCAGCGAACTGGCGGCGGCCGACATCAAGGCCGAAGTATCGGGCCGGCCGAAACACATCTACAGCATCTGGAACAAGATGCAAGGCAAGGAGCTCGATTTTTCCGAGCTGTACGACGTGCGCGCTTTCCGGGTGATCGTCGACGACGTCAAGACTTGCTACACGGTGCTCGGCATCGTCCACAACATCTGGATCCCGATCCCGAAAGAATTCGACGACTACATCTCGCGGCCCAAGCAGAACGGTTACCAGTCCTTGCACACGGTGGTGCTGGCCGACGACGACAGGGCGCTGGAAGTGCAGATCCGCACCAACGAAATGCACCATTTCGCCGAATACGGGGTGGCCGCCCACTGGCGCTACAAGGAAGCCGGCGGCTCCAATTTCTCTGCGCAGAAATACGACGAAAAGATCGCCTGGCTGCGCCAGCTGCTGGCCTGGAAAAGCGAGGTGGTGGATGCGGTCGTCGAGCAAGAGGACAGCCGCCGCGAATGGCTGGAAAAACTCAAGCAAGCCACGCTCAACGACCATATCTACGTGCTGACTCCGCAGGCGCGCGTCATCGAACTGCCGAGCGGCGCCACGCCCATCGATTTTGCCTACTACCTGCATACTGACGTCGGCCATCGCTGCCGCGGCGCGCGGGTAGACGGCAATATGGTGCCGCTGAATACGCCGTTGAAGAATGGCCAGACAGTGGAGATCATCACGGCCAAGAACGCGCCCGGCGGTTCCGGCCCCTCGCGCGACTGGCTGACGCCGGGTTACGCCGCCAGCGCGCGCACCCGCTCCAAGGTGCGCGCCTGGTTCAATGCTATCGAACAGCAGGAAACCCTGGCCACCGGCCGCAGCCTGCTCGACAAGACCTTGCAGCGTGAAGGCAAGACCGCGGTCAACCTGGAAGAGCTGGCGCGCAAGCTGGAATTCGCCAAGCTGGAAGACCTGCTGCTGGCGCTGGGCAAGGACGAATTCAGCCTGCGCCATGTCGAGCAAGCCCTGCACGACGATCCCGGCGCCAAGCTGGCCGAGCATGGCAGCGAACTGGAAGAAGCGGCGATCACGCGCAAGAGCCGCGCTTCAAGCGTGGTGCACGGCGGCAGGTCAGGGGTGCTGGTAGTGGGCACCGACGGCTTGATGACGCAGCTGGCCAAATGCTGCAAACCGGCGCCGCCGGATCCGGTGGTCGGCTTCATCACGCGCGGCAAAGGCGTTTCCATCCATCGTGAAAACTGCAAGAATTTCGCCGAGATGCGCATCAAGGCGCCGGAACGCGTGATCCAGACCACCTGGGGTGCGCCGGAAGCGGAAACCGTTTATCCGGTCGACATCTTCGTGCTGGCCAGCGACCGCCAAGGCTTGCTGCGGGATATTTCGGAAGTGTTCTTGCGCGAAAAAATCAACGTCATCGGCGTCAGCACCCAAAGCGCCAAGGCGCACGCGCGGATGGCGTTCACCGCCGAAATCGCCTCCACCGCCCAGCTGCAGAAGGCGCTGACCGTGATCCGCGAGGTAAAAGGGGTGCTGGAAGCCAAGCGCCAATAAGGCTGGCGGAGCAGGGGCCGGGAAATGTGTTGCATCATCGCGGCGCCTGCTTTATTTACTGGAAATTCTATGTCATAATGGCGGCCTCTCCGGGAGGTTAGCTCAGGGGTAGAGCGATCGCCTCACACGCGATAGGTCACAAGTTCGAAACTTGTACTTCCCACCAATTCAAAGTCAATATCCATGCGGGTCTCAGCCGAAAACGGGAAATTCGTTTTTGCGTTTGGGGTGAATTTGGGTGAAAATGACTTCAAGTCGCCGTCTACGGTCCTCACCCAGCCAGCACCGATCCACTTCCCACATGTGCGCATGACCATCGTGGTATCGGTATGCCCCATTTGCGTCGCCACGTTATCGGCTTCGTCCCGGTCCAGGGTCCGCCGTGAAGGGGATTGTGAAATACGGATTTCCCAAGCTTTATTCCTGTGGCTCTATACAAGCTTTCAAGATGGCGTCGATTTCATCGATATTATCGTCTTTGCTTGTTCGATCGTCAGATGAACGTGTGAATTAAAAAATGGCGGATGTTCGTGGGATCATCCGCCGTTTTATTTTGGATCGATAGAATTCTTCTCAACAGCTAATCAGCAGACTCTTGTCTCGGGCGCCCGGTGAGTCGCTGTCATGTGCCGAAGACATCTTCATGTCAGACCTGCGCCATGCCCCCATCGACGGCGAGATCCACACCGGTGATATATGAACTTTCATCGGAAGCAAGGAACACGACGACGGCAGCGATTTCCTCGGGCTTGCCTCTGCGGCCGAGCGGAACTTGCGAGGCGAACTGAGCTGCCGCCTGTTCTGCCTGTTCAGCTGTGAGGCCCGCCTTCTCCAAAGCTTGAGTTTCGATTGGGCCCGGACTCATCGAATTCACGCGAATCTTGCGATCCTTTAGCTCCATCGTCCAGCCGCGCGCGAAGCTGCGCACGGCTGCCTTGCTGGCGGCGTAGGCAGTAAAGGCTGGCACACCCAGTACGTTTGCGTTTGAAGAGGTTAGGATGATCGAGCCGCCATCTTTGAAAAGGGGAAGAGCTTTTTGCACGGTAAAGAATAATCCCTTTACGTTGACATCGAAGATCTTGTCGAAATGAGACTCGGTCGCCGCTGCAAGCGGTGCGACTGTTCCTCCGCCTGCGTTCGCAAAGAGAATATCGATGTGACCATGCTTCTCTTTCACAACGGCATAGAGACGGTCGAGATCTTCTAAGTTCGAGACGTCGCCTGCGACCGTAATCACGTTTTTTCCGATGAAAGCTGCGGCCTCAGCCAGCTCTTCCTGTCTTCGCCCAGTGATCACGACATGCGCACCTTCTTCTACAAAGCGCTTGGCTGTGGCCAGGCCGATGCCGCTATTACCGCCTGTGATGACCGCGATTTTTCCTGCTAATTTATTTGCACTGCTATTCATTGTCTTATCCTTTAAACGTTAGTCGTTTTGCGTTGGATTCAGGAATTCATTCGTTTGATCAGATCCATGTGAAGTCCGCTTAAGGGGGCGCCGAATTCCTGGAGTCTTCCAGACTCAATCAGCCCCCCAAGATCCACCGGGGCAAAGCCGGCTTCGTCGAGAATGCGCGCTAGTTTCTGCTTCGCGGCTTTATCGTCGCCCGACATAAACAGAACCAATTTGCGGTCGTTCTCTGAGGGGGCTGGCACCCAATTCATGACGAGCGTATTGAGCGCCTTGATGACTCCAGCCCCAGGCGCATAACTTGCGATGATCTCGCTCGAAGTCTTGCCCTCGGCGTCCTCACTGGAAGGTCGATTTGTCGCGTCGACAAGAATCCGCCCACTCCAATCCGAAACCTCGGCGAGCGCCTGCTTTGCCTGCTCCCACCGGACACATAAGATCGCGATATCTTGCATCGCTGCTTCCTGGACAGTGCCTGTTTTGGCATTCGAGCCGATACCACGCACGAGTTCGTTTAACGAATCCGGCCCTCTGCTGTTGCTAAGCACAACCTCGTGCCCATACCGTACCAAGTACTTAGCGTATGTTTGGGCTACGTTTCCCGCTCCGATAAATCCGATTTTCATAAAATTCGCCGCCTTTCGCTTATGTTGTAGATACTATTAAAGTATCTATTTAGATCAAAAAAAACGCTAACGAGATTTGTTCCTGATTTTTGAAACAACATCTGCTAGTGTGGTCTGCTTCAAATCATTCTCAACAGCTTTCTGCGTACCGACCAGAACCTCGCCCATCACTTCCTTGATATTACTGCTCACTACGCACCATTCCTTTTTCTCATAGGTGTGGATAGCAAAAACATCAGGAGGGTTTATTGCATGTGAGATGTTTAATAGCGAAATGTCTTTTGGATTTTTAGTAAGCGTGTAGCCCCCTGCTTTACCAACGGTGGCTTTGACCAACTTCGCTTTTGAGAGCTTCGCCAGGATTCTCTTAACAAAAATCGGGTTCGCATTCACGCTGCCGGCTAAAACTTCAGACGTAAAAGACGTTTCATAGTGGGCGATCGCCGCCAACACATGAACCGCAATTGAAAACTGAGTATTTATCGATGCCATAACGGATATTATTATCGTATCCATTGGGTAAGTCAAGCATAAAAAATATGAGGAGACCATAAGCAATTGGCAGCCGCCTTCAATCCAGATTAATACAATCTGTCAAACGTCTGCAGCCGGCCAGAAGCGGCCAGTTACAAATTTTCCAGAAAGCGGTCAGACATGTGCGCGAGATATAGCGTGCTTGGCGGGCCGTTGTTTGGCGCCGACGCCATAGTCATTTAATAGCTTGAAAGATGAACTATGGACACAGTACTTTTTCTTGTCGTATTTCTGGGGCTAATAATATTTCCGAGCAAATACATCAGTGTTGGTAGATAGAGCTCAATCCACCGGTTGAATCCACAGTCGAAAGTAGTCAGTCTGCTCGGGCATTGGTAATCACTGCCATCCGATCCATTGTGGAAATAACAATAGTAAATCAAACGCCTTGACATGCTACCTACTAGTATGTAGAGTGCCTGGAATGAAACCCAATAACACGTCCGACGAAATCATAAATTGCGCCCGTTCACTGATAATTTCCGGTGGCTATAACGGCTTCAGCTACGCCGACGTTTCCAAAGTGGTTGGAGTACGCAATGCGACCATTCATCATCACTTCCCAACCAAATCCAATTTGGTTCGAGCACTTATAGTTAACTATCGAGAGCAGGTTCAGCTGGGACTGGCGGAATTGGAGCGTAACGTCCCTGAACCAGTTGAGCAGCTTCGTGCGTACATTCATTATTGGGAGTCCTGCATCGCTGACGCTACTGCTCCGTTCTGCGTGTGCGCATTGCTCGCAACTCAATTACCAGTTCTTCCCGAAGAAGTTGCGCTCGAAGTACGAGCCCATTTTCGGACTCTATCGACCTGGTTGACCTCTGTCCTGGAGCGTGGCGTAGCACAAGGCCGCATTCGACTAACAACGTCAGCCAAAATCGAAGCCGAAAGTTTTATGGCCACGGTTCATGGCGCAATGCTCTCAGCACGCGCTTACGACGACGCGAAGATATTCGGCGCAATAACCCATCCACTGCTGAAGCGTCTTCTGTAAATCTGAAATTTCTTAAGTGGAACTTAATTTCCCCCCAATTACCTGCCAACTAGTAGGGAGCTTTCAGGGGCTTGGATTTTTTTGGTTAGCAGCATCATTTTGTCAATATACGAAAGGAATCATTATGTTTGGGATAACGCCTCTAGGCTGGTTACATACAATTGGCAGCCTACCTGCCATACCTTTAGTCATCTACATGTTTGTACGGCATGGCAGGATTGCACCTCGCAGTGCTCCGGGTATTGCGTACTTTATTTCGATGCTAATAGGCGCGACTACGGTATTTCTTGTCGCACATCAGCCAGTGAGCTATGGCATTGCCACTGCTACGATTTTGCTTTTAGTGACGGGTTACGGAATAGCCCACATTACTTCCGTTGGGCGAGCGGCTATTTATATCGAAACCATTAGCCTCAGCCTTACTGCGTTCTTATTGATGGTTCCCACCGTAAGCGAGACGCTACGCCGCGTTCCGGACGGCCATCCATTCGTAACTGACCTAAAGTCTCCACTTCTTCTTGGATCTCAGGGCGGTCTATTCGTCATTCTTATCGTTGGAGTGATAGCTCAAATAATATTCCTACGCAAAAAAGGAAGAACAATTGAGCTTAAGCCGCAAAGATGATGCAGGATCGTCTAAAAATCTTGATGCGAAGTCTGCATTGGGTCGTTTGCTTGCCTGGCAAGCAGGTATCAGTTGATCATGGCGTACTGCATGGTCAACGAGGTCCGCCGCAGTCGATCAGATCAAACCGGCGCAGAGGCCATTTCGGACCTGAGCCTGCAGCAACCGGTACTTGCCCTTAGCGGACGCAATTCCAGAAAGGTTGTACATGAGCGCACAAACCTTGCTGCTTTCGGTCTTCAAGTATAAAGCTTGGGCCAACGAGGGACTCTTCACTGAACTCGCAAAGGTCGATGCAGTGGCTCGCCAATCGGAACGACACTCTGTGATTCGCCTCTTAAACCACATATACATCGTTGATCGCATCTTTGCTGCCCATCTGTCAGGGGAAATGCCCGGCTACACAGGAATTAACACGCCGGAGACACCGACAATCGAGGAGCTACGCTCTGCGGTGGTTACATCAGACCGCTGGTATGTGGAATATATCGGGAAATTGGCAGCGGAACGGTTTTCGGAAAGCCTCCAGTTTACGTTCACGGACGGCGTGTCAGGATGCATGCTGCGCGAGGAAATGCTTGTTCACGTTGCAACTCATGGCGACTATCATCGTGGAGCCATAGGGCTGCTCTTGCCCCAAGCTTCCGTGCATCCTTTCACAGTCTATTTGCATAAGGCCGAATCTCGTTGACGGCAACGGTGATAAGGCATGCCATGACGCCTCGAATGGAACGGACGGATTCGTAGAAATGGAGTCCATATACGGACATCTCTGCGACACCCCCGGATGACGCTCGCACATCCGACTTACAATATCTTCATCCATTAACGCCACCTGACGACAGGTGCCATGCCATGAGGTATTGCCATGAATAACGCTTTGAAAATCGATTTCGTCTCCGATGTCGTATGCCCCTGGTGTGCGATCGGGCTGGCGGGTCTCAATATCGCGCTCGAACGCCTCGCTCCGGAGACGCACGTCGACTTCACCGTCCACCCGTTCGAGCTCAACCCTGGTATGCCCGCAGCCGGGCAGGAGCAACTTGAACACATCACCGAAAAATACGGCATCACCGCCGATCAGGCGCGCATCAACCGTGAACAGATCCGGGCCAGGGCGGCTGCCGTCGGTTTCACCATGAACCGGGATGACGCCAGTCGTGTCTACAACACTTTCGACGCGCATCGTCTGCTTGCCTGGGCGAAAGAGAAGAATGCGCAAGCAACGTTCAAACTGGTCTTGCTCAAAGCCTATTTCACCGACGGGAAAAACATCGCGGACAGGAATGTGCTGGCGGAACTTGCCAGGCAAGCCGGCCTGGATGGCGCCGAAGCCGACGAAGTACTGGCATCGGATCGGTTTGCTCAGGAAGTGAAGGAAGAGGAAACGCTGTGGGCCCAGCGCGGCATCAGCAGCGTGCCCGCAGTCATCGTGAATGATCGCTACCTGATCTCGGGCGGCCAGCCGCCGGAGGTATTTGAAGAGCAGCTTCGGGCGATCCTGGCGAGCGACGAGCGGGAGTGATTGTCGCGGGAGAGTGTTCACGAACTGGTGCTGACCGGGAATGGCCGGTGTCAGCCGCGGTCATTCAACCACTCCACCTAATCGAATTGATTCGTTAATGTTTGTGTGCCAGGACATACGAGCCGGATATGGGTTACACACATGGAAAGACGAGCACCCTCGTTGGCGCACGTCCCTTCATTGAACTATGTCAGTTCGTGTTGAGGAAGGACTGCACCGTCTTCACAGTCTCTGCAGGTGCCTCGTCCATCAGCCAGTGACCGGAACCGGGCACTACAACTTCAGTGACATTAGTTGCGGCGTTGCGCATGACCGCAGCTTCGTTCGCACCAAAGGACTTCTCGCCGCCAATTGCCAGGACCGGCATGCTGAGTTTGGTCTTCACGGATTCGGCATTGTCGTCCGCGTCTTTACGGATTGACTGGAACTGGGCAAAGGCCGCTTTCATGGCGCCGGGGCGAGCATAGAGCTTCGCGTAGTGGACGCGTGTGGCCTCATCGACTTTGCTGGCATCGCCGGCGAAATCATTCCAGAACCGGTCGAGGTAGATGCGCTCACGTCCCTGGACTAAACGCAGCATGTCCTTACCGCCGAGGTCAAAGTGCCACAGCACCGGCAGGCGGACAATTTGTTCCCAAGGAGGCACGCCTGGCACTGGTGCGTCCATCACCACCAGCTTCGTGGTCTTCTCCGGGTAGCGCGCTGCATAAGCGTAGGCCACCATGGTGCCGATGTCGTGACCAACGATGTCCGCTTTGTCGATGCCGAGTTTGTCTAAGACCGCACGGATGTCGCCAGCCTGGGTTTTCTTGTCGTAGCCGCCCTCGGGCTTGGAAGACAACCCCATGCCACGCAGGTCGGGGACAACCACCCGGTGGTCCTTGGCAAGAGCAATCGCCATTGGCGTCCACATGTCTCCGGTGTCTCCAAAGCCGTGGATGAGAACAACGGCGGGCCCGGCACCGCCGACGCGTACGTGAATCGTGGCGCCATCCGTATTGATGCTTTCTGTTTTGAAGTTCGCCGGATACGGTTTGGGTTCAGAGTGTACCGGCAGCGAAGCGGTCAGCGCGGCGACTGCAATAAGGCTGGCACCAAGGGCGCGATTAAAAGTGCTGAGCATGATGTTGTTCTCCTTGGGTTCAGGTGCGTGTAATCGAAGCGCCGCCATCCACAAGGGATGCGGTGCCGGTGACAAAGGATGAATCGTCCGAAGCGAGGTACAGGACGGACCGAGCCAGCTCTTGGGGCGTGGCGACGCGCTTCAAAGCGTGCAGGTTGGTCACGAAAGATTGCGCTTCAGGAGTGTTATTCATGCCGCGATACATGTCGGTGTCCACAGCGCCGGGCAGTACCGCATTGACGCGCACTCCTTGGGGACCGAACTCGGCAGCCAGGGCCTGAGTCAGACCGATGAGGCCGGACTTGCTTGCAGCATAGGCGGCGACCCCAGGAAAAGCAAAGGTATGGCCCACGAAGGTGGAAGTGAAGATGAGCGAGCCGCCGCCGTTCTTCAGCATCTGGGCAATTTGGTGCTTGGCGCCGAGGAAGGAGCCGGTCAGGTTGATTGCCAAGGTGTCCGTCCAACCGGCTTCGGAGACGTCAGTGGAGGGGCCGCCTTCACCCAAAGTGCCGGCATTATTGAATGCGATATCCAGGCGCCCAAAGCGTTCGACCGCCAGCGCCACCAGCGCTTTGGCGTACTCCTCGGACCGAACGTCGCCGGCCAGAGCCACGGCTTGGCCGTCCGCGCTGCGAATTTGGCCGATCAATTGGTCTAGCTCGGCCTGTCGGCGCGCTCCAACGACAACCTTGGCTCCTTCGGCGGCAAACAGTTGTGCAGTTGCAAAGCCGATGCCCGAACTTGCGCCGGTAATGATGGCAACCTTGCCCTCAAGTCGCTTGCTCATTTGAATCTCCTAGAAAGTGATTAAAGAAAAATGAATTACTGAACTCAGTGTAGTAGTCGAAGTCTGTTTGGATAAGTGGGCAACTAAAGGAATTTGTGTTCGGTATAATCGAACAATTGAAGTTGCGCTACCGGATTGATCTGGTCGCAGCACACACCGCATGGGCGCCGGAGGACGTATGGTCAAGCTGGACGGGATTACGAACTTTGTTGCTATAGCGGAAGCTGGCTCTATCAGTGCAGCAGCCAGGAGGCTGCACCTTTCAAAGTCGGTTGTCAGCGAACGGCTCGCCGGACTTGAGCAAAGTCTTGGGGCGCCGTTGTTTCACCGAACAACGCGCAAACTCAGCCTGACGGAGGATGGGATAGCGTTCTTCGAAAGGGCGAGCCGCATCGTTTGGGAGGTTCAAGACGCAGTGGCAGAGGTTTCGGAGCGACGCGGCACTTTGAGCGGACCGATGCGATTGTCCGCCCCAGTCACATTTGGGCGCATGCATCTTGGCCCAGCGCTGTACCCTTTTTTGTCGAAGCATCCCGGAATTTCGCTCACATTGGAATTGGACGACCGGCGAGTTGACGCCGCGGCCGACGGGTATGATGCCGTCATACGGCATGGTACGGTCGAAGACTCCCGACTTGTCGCGTTGCCAATCGCCCCGAGCAGGCGGCTTCTGGTGGCATCCCCAGAGTACCTAAAGCATTACGGAAAACCGACGACACTCGACGCCTTAGGTGGCCACAGAGCCATTTACTATACAAATCGAAACGTCGCTGACTGGCGGTTTCTAGACTTGCGCCCAGATGCCTTCGTCCGGCCACCGGCTTCGTTGAGGGTCAACAACGGCGACATGATGAGAGATGCTGCGTTGGCTGGTCTAGGCTTGGCACTTCTGCCAAGCTTTATTGTCGGAGAAGACGTCAAAAAAGGAGCGCTCGTCAGGGTTGACGTTGGAAGTGAAGCCGCAGAAGAAATGATTTATGTTGCGCACCCCGAGGGCCGTAGGGCCTCCAAAAAACTTCAAGAACTTGTCATGGCGTTGCGCGGGGCTTTCGGCACCCCACCATATTGGGATGTGGTTTGATAGATCGGCTGGATCGTAGGTTTGACCCGCCCCTGATGCTGCTATATCACATGCCAGGCTTCGTGCGGCAGATGCTTTTGCTGTCCCGGAGCCAGATCAGGTTTTCGATACTGTTTTTTAAGCGATCGGGAAGGCCGGTGCGATTGATTTGGGCAGGTATCGAACTTGCTGGAGCCGCTTCATGGGCAATATCCGCTCGCCTCTGGAGCGGGGAGCTTGCATATCGATAAGCGCCCATCGCGGTGAGGTCGTTGCATCCGTCGGCGAGCACGTCGGGCCGTGGAGCGGCGGCGCTTTTCACAATCGGCAGCGATGCCTGAGGCAGCGTTATCTTTTGCATGCTGGCCGTCCTCCGCGTCGGAAATCCAATGGAATTGATGCAAAGAACGTACTGCTTCTCCGGCCAGAACGCGATCTGCATTATGCGATTCTCCGATGCACCTGTTAAATTTGACAGGTCGTGCCGGGAAAGCGGCAGAGCATCTGCGGTAGCGTCAGTCCTGTTGCAGGTTCCCCCCGCCGCGAAGCGGGTCACCTGCTGTTGTGATTGTTTTTTGGCTGGAATCACCGTACATTTCCTTGTGATAGCTCAATCGGCCTTACCGGACAAGGGGCGCCAGGCATGCAGAAAATGAGACCGCTAGCCCCGCTGCCGCAGCTTGTTGCACAAGACAGCTTTCCTGAGCAGCCTTGCGTATCGCATGACGACAGCGCCGGCCTGGTGGCAATGGACAATTACCACTATGCCGGCAGCGCTCTTCAGAGGCGCGCTACAGGCCTGCCGGCAGCGCAAGGCGGAGCGCCGGCTGCCGGTGTGCCTCCAGCCAGGACCGTCCGCACCGGCCTTCCCGATCGCTTGAAGTACGGTATCGAAAACCTGTCCGGGATAGCGCTGGATGGCCTCAATGTCCATTACAACTCCTCTCTGCCGGCACTTGTACAGGCGCACGCATATGCCGCGGGCAGCGAGATCCACCTGGCTCCCGGCCAGCAAAAACATTTGCCGCATGAAGCCTGGCACGTGGTGCAGCAGAAACAGGGCAGGGTAAAACCCACGCGGCAAATGAAACAAGGTGCGCCGGTCAATGATGATGCGGAACTGGAACGTGAAGCGGATACGATGGGAGCAAAAGCTGTCCAGGCCGGCAGCCGATCTCTCCATGGTGTCAAGCCATCAACCAGCCAGTCGATGGCCGTTCAGCGGATGCCATTGGCGCAAGCGGACGGCATGTCCGTCATCCAGAGAAAACTCACCCTTAAAGGCGAGGAGGCGGATAAAGACCTGGCGCTGGAGCAGCTAAACAGTCTGGCGGGTTCCGCGGCAATTACCCTGGCAGACGCGGGAGCCGGCACTTGGGAGGCGCGCATAGGAGCAAGCGCGACCAGCGGCGGCACCTTGCTGAAGAACCTGATCAATGACGAACAGCAGTTTTTTTTCGATTTTTCCTCTGCAGTGCCTCCTCAGTACGACCCTGCCAAGCATACTGTCTTCATGAACGTCAGGGGTGAAAGCACGGCTGTCCTGCCGGCCAAAGGATTGCCGGAAGGCGACTATACGCGCGAAGGTAACCAGGATATTTATCTGGGCCACGAATTCAACCATGCCCTGCGCCACTTGAAAGGCCACGCCAAAGACCGGTACAAGGATATAGACGGCGCGCCGGTCAGCGACCAGTGGGTAAGGATCGATTCGATTTCCGGAGAGCATACGCTGAGCTATTACATGCAGTTGGAAGAGGCCGAAAACATCGGGCTCAAGCCAACCCTGGATACCGGCAGCGGGGCGTGGCTCGGCACTTCGGAGAATGCTTTCCTGGCGCAGCAAGGCAAGCCGGTCAGGCTCGGCTACTTCAAGAAGGATTCGCAGGAAAACAAACTCAACCGCCTGGATTATCTCAAATCATTGACCATCACCACCGGGATACGATACGCAGAATTCCTGCGCAAGACGGCATCGCTGGCGGGCGGGGCGGCTATCGATGCTCCCTTGCAAAGTGCTGTCGCATTGGTGGCGGCGAAGAAAGCCGAGATAGAAGATTGCAAGAGAAAAGCTGAGGCAGCGGAAAAACACAAGACCGATTGGCTCGGCCACAAGAATGAAAATCTCCTGCCGCGAAAGGAAGCTGCCGAGATATCACGTGACGCCGCGGCGGAAGAATTCGGCAATTTCGACGAAGCCGAGCAATGGAGTGCATGGGTGGCACAGAACCTTGCCCTTGCGGGAGGCGAAGACAGTGGCTATGACGCGGACTGGAATAAAATCGACGATCCAGAAGATGGCTCTGCCGACTACGATTCGGCCTGGTACCAGCAGGTGCAACTGATCAACGCGAGGCGGCTTGGACTGGAAGGCGCAAGCGCGAGGGCGGCAACGCGTTTCGGAAGTTATTCAACGCTGGCGGATAAAACTTCAGGCGAGGGGCTTGACGGCTCCACTGAAACCGGCAAGCTCCATTTGGCGATCATCAAGGAGATAGGCGAAGAAGTCGATGCCGCAGAATCCCAGCTGATTCCTTTGGTGAACAGTGTGCTGGACCTGATGACAACTCAATTGAACGGCCTGCAAGCCGAGAATCTCGACAAGGCCGCAGACATAACCTTCCTGAAAAACCTGATAACTACCTGGCGGCCAGTCGCCAGCTACAATTCAAACGGATAAACGACATTGTCCTGCTTCTGGATTACCTTCTTAAGCTAGGTCTTGTTGTCACCTTTGGCCCGCCATGGCGGCACCGGCCCGAACTGCCGGATCGCATATTCGATGAATTTCTTCGCCCTTGCCGACATGCCCTTGCGTTGCGGCACCAGCGCGATGACGTCGGCCGGCGCCAGGCTCCATTGCGGGAGAAGGGCGACCAGCTTGCCGCGCCGGATATTTTCCGCAACATCCCATTCGGAACGGATCATGACGCCTTTTCCCATCAGCGCCCATTGATGCACCACTTCGCCATCGTTGGAGCTCAGGATCGGATCGACGCGCACGCTATGCTGAAGCGCTCCCTTGGAAAACTTCCACAAGCCCACGTCTTCGTCGTTCTCCTGCAGCACCAGGCATTGGTGCCGGGCCAGCGACTGCGGATCGGCCGGCGATCCCGCGCGCCGGATATAAGATGGGGACGCGCACAGGATCCTGGCGTTGGCGCCGATCTTGTAGCGCACCAGGCTGGAATCGGCCAGGGCGCCGATGTGGAACGTGATGTCGGCCTTGTGCGCCTCGCCGGCGCTGATGCGGTCGAGCAAGGTCAGCGCAACCTTGACGCCGGGATGGTCGCTCTGGAACTGCGCCACCAGCGGCGTCAGGTAGCGGCGGCCAAAGCCGAACGGGGCGTTGATGCGCAAGTGTCCAGCAACAATGCCTTGCCGCGCTTTCAGCTTTTCAAACAGGATATCGTTCTGCTCGCAAATCGCCGCGCCTTCCTCCGCCAGCAGTTGGCCTTCGTCGGTGAGGCACATGTTCCGCGTGGAGCGGTCGACCAGGCGCACTCCCAGCCTGGCTTCGAGCTGCTGCAGGCGCTGGGTCACGGCCGAAGCGGTGACGTTGATCTCGCGCGCGGCGGCGGCAAGGCTGCCGGTTCTTACCACGATCATGAAAAAGCGGATGTCGTCGATTGGTATCATTATTAAGTAAAACTTAATTTAGCCATATGTTTCATTTAACCACAGTCTTGGGAATACGATCGATAATCCAGCTACACCAACTGGATCGAGGCTGACATGGCGCAAAAGTATCAGGCAATCTTGTTCGACTTGCTGACGGCATTGCTGGATTCCTGGTCGGTCTGGGACCGTACCGCCGGATCGGAGCAGGCGGGACGCGCCTGGCGTGCAGAATATCTGCGGCTGACCTATGGCTGCGGCGCTTACCAGCCGTATGAAGAGCTGGTGGCGCAGGCTGCGCAAAATGTCGGGCTGGCGCCGGACCTGGCGCAGCAGCTTGAGCGGAACTGGCTCGATCTCCAGCCTTGGCCGGATGTCGCCGCGACACTGGCCCGCCTGCGGCAGGATTATCGGCTGGGCGTGGTGACCAATTGCTCCGCCAGGCTTGGCCAGCTGGCGGCCGGCAGGGTCGGTGTCCCGTTCGAGGTGGTCGTGACGTCGGAGCAGGCCGGGTTTTACAAGCCCGACCCGCGGCCGTATCGGCTGGCGCTGGAGAAACTGGACCTGCCGGCGGAGCGCGTGCTGTTTGTCGCCGGTTCAGCCTATGACATGTTCGGTACGGTGCAAGTCGGCCTCGATACCTTCTGGCATAACCGCATCGGCCTGGCGGCGCCAGCCGGGGCGCCGGCGCCGCTGGCAGAGTCGGCGCGGATAGCAGACCTGCTTGAGTTTGTCGATATCAGATAAATCCGGGAAATGACATGAATGACGCCACAATAAACCTGCCGCGCCGCCTGAGCGATCTCGAAACCCCGGCGCTGGTGCTCGACCAGGACCGCATGCAGCAGAACATCGCCCGCATGCGCGCCAGCCTGGCCCGTTTCGACGTGGCGTTCAGGCCGCACGTCAAGACCAGCAAATCGATCCAGGTAACGTGCGCCACGCTAGGCCAGGCCAGCGGGCCGATCACGGTGTCGACCCTCAAGGAAGCGGAATATTTCGCGGCCAATGGCTTCACGGATATCCTGTATGCGGTCGGCATTGTGCCGGGAAAGTTCGATCATGTGGCCAGGCTGCGGCAGCAGGGGATAAAGCTGACGGTCATCCTGGACAGCCTGGAAATGGCCCAGGCCCTGTGCGACAAGGCGCGCCCGGAAAATACGCGCTTCGACGTGATGATCGAGATCGACTCCGACGGCCACCGCTCGGGCGTGGCGCCCGAGGCGCCGGAACTGCTGGATATCGGACGTTGCCTGGCCGCCGGCGGCCAGCATCTGGCGGGCGTCATTACCCACGCCGGCAATTCCTATAACTGCCGCTCGATACCCACCATCAGGCAGATGGCGCAGCAGGAACGCGATGCTGCCGTCGGCTGCGCAGAACGCTTGCGCGCGGCCGGCATCGCCTGTCCGGCGGTCAGCATCGGTTCGACCCCGACCGCCATATTTGCCGACAACCTGGATGGCGTCAGCGAAGTGCGCGCGGGCGTGTTTGTGTTCGGCGACCTGGTCATGGCCGGCCTCGGCGTCTGCCGCCAGCAGGACATTGCACTGTCCGTGCTCACCACTGTGATCGGGCACCAGAAAGAAAAAGGCTGGATCATCACCGACGCCGGCTGGATGGCCATGTCGCGCGACCGCGGCACCGGCAAGCAGGCGGTGGACCAGGGTTATGGCCTGGTCTGCGATCTCGGCGGCGCACTGCTGCCCGATGTGCTGATGGTGGACGCCAACCAGGAACATGGCGTGATCGCGCACCGCTCCGGCGATCCTGCGCAAACGCCGGACCTGCCCATCGGCACCATGCTGCGCATCGTGCCGAACCACGCTTGCGCAACCGGCGCGCAGCATTCCCGTTACCATGTCGTCAGCCGGGATGCCGCGGACATCCTGGATGTCTGGGAACGATTCCGCGGCTGGTAGCAACGGCTCTTGTCCCATCATGCACCTCTACAACACGAATCGACCATGAAAATCATCCATACCCCAGCCGTGCCGGCGCCACGCGGCCACTATTCGCAAGCAGTCGAGCAGAACGGTTTTGTCTTTTTGTCAGGCATGCTGCCGGCATCCGATACGATCGATCCCGCCACCCACGATTTCCGGCAGCAGTGTGAAGCAGTGTTCGGCCAGTGCCAGGAAGTCCTGCGAGCCGCAGGCTGCGGTTTTGGCGATGTGGTCCAGGCGACGGCGTATCTGGTCGGGGTTGAAAACTGGGGTTTGTTCAACGAGATCTACGCCAGCTACCTGGGCGCGCACAAGCCGGCGCGCGCCGTGGTGCCGGTGCCGGCCCTGCATCATGGCTATGCGGTCGAGCTGCAGCTGGTTGCTTTCGTTCCCGGCGGGGTTCAGGCATGCTAAATTAGCGTTTCGCAATTGATGCCTCCTTAGACAACAAGGAAAAAACCATGTGGACTCATGAAGAGAGCATTGAAACCAGCGCCGCGCCGGCGCGGATCTGGCAGCTGTTTGCAGACGTGGAAGGCTGGAAGAAGTGGAACCAGGGAATCGACAACATCCAGATCCATGGCGCATTTGCGAATGGCACGACATTCACGATGCAGCCTCCCGGTGAGGACGTGTTTACCACTACCTTGATCGACGTCAAGGAGAACCAGGGTTTTACCGACGAAACGATCATAGACGGCACCCGCGTGCTGGTGCACCACAAGATCGTGCCGCTGGCGTCGGGCGGCTGCAAGGTCATCTACAGCACGGAAATCACCGGGCCGGCCGCGGCGGATTTCGGGCCGATGGTGACCGCGGACTTTCCCGACGTGCTGGGCGCGCTGAAGAATATCGCAGAAGCTTAGCCGGCAGCCAGGGCTAGCAGCTTGGTTACCGTATTGATGTTGCGGACGGTAGCGATGCCGGTCGATGCGGGCAGCTTCAGCTTCGATCTGCCCATGCCTTCGGGATAGTGGATATAGATTTCCTTTTTTCCCGGCTGGACTTGTTCTGGGCCGGGAATCGGCAACAGATCAAGCCAGCCCTTGGGCAGGCTGTCGCTGCAGAAAACCACGGCAACTTTCGACGGCTCCGCATCCGGGAAAGGATTGGCTTTCAGGATGGCGCGCAGCTCTGCCGCCGTGCGCAGCAAGACATCGACCGGTTTGCCCATCTTTTCCGCCAGCGCCTGCGCCAGTTCCTGGCCGACGGCATCCTTGCCCAGCGGGCTGTCGAAGACCACGTTGCCGCTCTGGATGTAAGTGCGGACATTGCCGAAGCCCAATCCGCTGCACAGCGCTGCCAGTTCTTTCATCGGCAAGATGCTGGTGCCGCCGACATTCACCGCGCGCAGAAGCGCCGCATAAACTGTCATTCTCATGTTCCCTTCAATACAGGGTAGCCTTGACCCGCGCCGGCAATTCGCGGTCGTAAGCGTCGGCATCGAAACCGCCGCTGCTCAGGCGTTTCAGCATGGCGCCCGGGCTGGGGAAGCTGGCGCGTTCAATATGCAGTGCGGGATCCCACAATTTCGAGCGTACCAGCGCTTTTGAACAATGGAAGTAGGCCGCTTCTATCTTGACGATGATGACAGTGCGCGGCAACTTGCCATCCATCGCGAATTGCTGGAGCAGGGCCGGCTCCGCTGAAATCTCGGCGCGGCCGTTGACGCGCAGGGTTTCACCGATGCCGGGCACGATGAACAGCAGGGCGATGCGTGGATCGACGATCAGGTTGCGCAGGGTATCGATACGGTTGTTGCCGGGCCGGTCGGGGATCGCCAGCGTACGGTCGTCGAGGATCTTGACGAAGCCCGCGGCATCTCCCTTGGGCGAGCAATCCATGCCTCCCGGACCGTGAGAGGAAAACACTACAAATGGCGAGGCTTTGACGAAGGACCGGTAGTCCTCGTTCAGATGATCGATTTCTTTCCACAAGGATCGCTCATGCGGTTTGCCGTAGATTTCCTCGAGCTGCTCGACGGTGGTAAGCATATCTGTTCCCGGAGGTTGGTTTGACGCCGATTTTACCGGGAAACCATCGCCTTCGCAGGCCTCGATGGCGACCATCGATAGCAGCCGCGCCGCCGCAATCGTCAGAACTGCAGGGCCGAGGCGTTTGCCTGCGCGCCGATCCAGGCGCAGGCGTCTGCTACCTCGGCACGCCTGGCTTCCGGATACACCAGGTAGAAGGCGTAGTTGCTGAGCACCGGACCGAACGGCTGCTCCAGCACGCCGCTTTGCAATTCCGGCTCGATCAAAGCCGTGCTCAGCAGGGCCACGCCTTGTCCGGCGATCGCCGCCGAGATGGCATGGCTTTCATCCGAGAACACGATGCCGCCTTGGCTGTCTAGGCCGCTGAACCTGGCGCGCTTTGCCCAGGCGCGCCAGGTCGAGGCATTGCGCAGCGAGGCCTGCCATTCGTTATGGATCAAGGTGTGCTTGAGCAGGTCCTTGGGTTTCTTTACTTTCAGCAAAGGACTGCAAACCGGAGCGATGCGATCGTCGAACAATTTTTCCGCCGCCAGCCCCGGCCAGGAACCGAGGCCGTAGCGTATCGCGATATCCGCGGTATGGCCGTCCAGCGGCGCGATTTCCACTGAAGTGTGGAGCCGCAGGTCCTGTCCCGGATGCGCGTTCCTGAACGCGCCCAGCCTGGGCAGCAGCCAGCGCGCTGCAAACGCCGGCGTAGTGGTGATGGTGAGCAGGCGCGCCGCATCGCGCAGCCGGATGCGGCCGATGGCTGCGGCAAACAGGTCGAAGCCGTCGCGCAGCGCCACATACAGCTCCGATCCGGCAGGCGTCAGGCGCAATTGCCGGGGCAGGCGCTGGAACACGGCGACACCGAGGCTGTCTTCGAGGCGCCTGATCTGGTGGCTCACCGCAGTCGGCGTGACCGACAGTTCCGCCGCCGCAGACTTGATGCTCAGGTGGCGCGCCGCGGCCTCGAACGCTTTCAGCGCAGCGAGCGGAGGCAGGCGGCGCGCGGCCTGGTTATCCAACGGATGAGTTTTATTTTCCATGAACAGGTAAAACTTGTCGTTTGTCCAAAAAACACTTGGGAATTACAGTTTATCCGGAAAGCTGATACATGAATCTAATTCACAAAGGAAAACTGAAATGACTACCTTGCTACACCTGGACGCCAGCGCGCGCGGCGGACAATCCGGCCTGCAGCCGCACGGCTCCCATACGCGCAGGCTGACGCACCGTTTCATCCGGCAGTGGCTGCAGCAGCGGCCAGGCGACCTGGTCCGCGTACGCGATGTCGGCCTCAATCCGCCGCCGCCGGTGAGCGGCGCATGGATACACGCCGCCTTTACCGCGCCTTCGTCGCGCGAAGGCTGGATGCACAAGGCGCTGGCGGAAAGCGATGCCCTGGTCGATGAAATCCTGGCGGCCGATATCCTGGTGCTGGGCGTGCCCATGTATAACTTCAACGTGCCGGCGCAATTCAAGTCCTGGATCGACAATATCGTCAGGGTGGGCCGCACCTTCGGCTTTGACCGCCAGCGCCAGGGCGAACCTTACTGGCCGATGCTGAAGGATGCCGGCAAGCGTGCGGTGGTGCTGTCGTCCAGGGGCGACCACGGTTACGGGGCGGGGCAGAGGATCGCCGCCATGAACCATGTCGAACCCAGCATCCGCAGCGCCTTGGCTTACATCGGCATTGATGAGCTGCACAGCATCGCGATTGAATACGATGAGTTCGGCGACGAGCGTCTCGCGGCGTCCATTGCTGCGGCGGAGGCGGAGGTCGACAGCCTGGCCGGGAGGATGGCAAGCGAGATCGGCCAGGCTGCAGGCTGCCGGCAGGCGCCCTCGATTGCGTTGTGACGGCGAGCATGATTGCTGCATAATAATTGCCGGTGCAAGGAGTGACGCCTTGCCGCAGAAAATAAAGGAAGTCCATGCAATTGTCGAAAGCGCAGATGAGCAACGCCATCCTGTATTCCCTCCTTCTGTTTGCGTCGTCCACAACAGCCGTCATGGCTCAAGACGGGCAAGCTGCGGCGCCGGCCTGCCTTACCGGAGCCTATCGGTCGCCTGCCGGCGAGATCGTAACGCTGACGCAGCGTCCGGGGTTTCCGGCCACCCTGCTGGCCAGCAGTTTCGACGGCCGTATCGGCACCTTCGAGGCCGATGCGGAAAATGCCATGAGCGCCGCAGCAGATGCCGACGACCGGACCAGGCTGGCGGGTCGCTTGCGTTACGCCGGGTGCCAGGATAAGCCTGTGGTTTTCCAGTTCGAGGGTGGTCCGGAGCAGCAGTGGTCGCGCCTGCCGTTACGCATTACCCGCACCCGGTTCATGTCCGGTGCCCTCAGGCTGAATGGCGAATTGATCGAGCCGCTGACGCCTGCCGATAAACCGCCGCTGTTCGTGCTGGTGCACGGCTCCGAATCGACCGCGGCGGTAGATGCAAGCAATCGCGCTTTCCTGATGGCGAGCCAGGGTATTGCCGCATTCGTGTTCGACAAGCGCGGCACGGGGCAGTCGGAAGGCGCTTATACCCAGGATTTCGTGAAGCTTGCGGATGATGTCGCAGCTGCCGTGGTCGAGGCGCGCAGGCTCAGCGCAGGGCGTGTCGGCCGCGTCGGCGTGGCCGGGTTCAGCCAGGGCGGCTGGGTGGCGCCGCTTGCGGCGACCAAGGCGCCGGTCGATTTCATGGTGGTGGGTTACGGCGTCATAGGCACGCCGATAGAGCAGGACCAGTGGCAGGTCGATTATCAGCTGCGTAACCTCGGTTACGGCGAGGATGTGGTCGGCAAGGCGCGTTCGCTGACGGCGCTGGCCGGCACGGTGGCGGCGTCGAATTTCCACGCCGGCTTGCCGCAGCTGCAGCAAGCCAAAGGCAAATACGCGAGCGCGCCGTGGCTGGACAAGGTTGACGGCCAGTACACGGGCGAGCTGCTGCGCGGCGAGGTGGAACGGGCGCGCGGCGAAAGTCCCGGCGTGATCTGGCATTACGATTCAGAGGCGGCATTGCGCCGTCTTGCGATTCCGCAATTATGGATATTTGCGCAAGACGACTCGGTAGCGCCGAGCGCGCCGTCGATTGCCCGCCTGGAGCGTTTCAGGGCTGGCCGCAAAGCGATCGATATCGCCGTCTTCCCCGGTTCCGACCACGGTATAAGGACCTTTACGGTCAAGCCTGACGGCAGCCGCAAATATGGCGGTTATGCTGCGGGATACAACAGCCTGATGGCCGGCTGGATGAAGGGCCAGCCGCCGGCGCCGGAGGCCCGGGACAAAATGCTCGGGACAGCGCAGGATTTCCGCTAAGGTCAGGCTTTGAACTTGTTCTTGAGGGTATCGAGTTTCGAGCTCGATGCGGCTTGCGCCGGTGTGTCGTCGGCCTCGCTGTACTGCTCGTCGGCAAATTCGTCGGCGAGGTTTTTCCAGCCCTTGCTTGCCGCGAAGTCATTGAATTCTTCCGGCGCTTCCAGCACAATCAGCTTGTCATCTTGCAAACCAAGGTCGCCATGGCCGAAATCCGGGCCGGCATAGCCGCTGCGGCGCAGCTGGGCCAGGACCTGGGCGACCAGCACCTTGTCTTCATACAGCCGCTCCTTGCCGACCGCTGCGGCGAAATCGACATAGACGTCGATGATGCCGTAACCTTCGTCGAAGATGCGGATTGCTTTAATGTCATGAGTACGCCCGGCAGCGTCGTTGACGCTGAATGGCCCGCTGAGTTGGATGTCGGTTTCGCTGTTCATCCGGGCAGGATACACCAAATGCGGCTGAACCTAAGACCCGGGCTGGCGTCAGAACAGTGACGTCAGGTGCGAATCACCGGTAGACTGAGGGATGGCAATTTGGTTGAGAGGCGCTGCAGCGTCCGCAGAGAGAGGTTCGCAAAACCTGCCCGAAGGAGACAAAATGCGTGATATCTCATACAACAGGTCGAACAGGTCAGCGGAACAATTTTCCTGCGATCCCGCGGTGATTGAAAAATCGCACCAAAGATCGAGCGCCTACGGCCTGGACCAGCGCGACAAGCCGGACATCATGCCGCTGGACCGCAGCTCCCTGTCGCTGCTGCTGGAGCAGAACCGGGTCTTGCATACGCATGCCTTGCCGGTCATGGAAACCCTGTACGAGCAGATCGTCAACACCCATAACATGGTGATCCTGACCGACGCCAACGGCGTGATCGTGCACGCGCTGGGCGACGACGATTTTCTGGTCAAGGCCAACCGCGTGGCCTTGAATCCGGGCGTGGCCTGGTCCGAGCAAAGCAAGGGCACCAATGCGATAGGCACCGCCATCGCCGAGGGCGCGCCGACCACGGTGCATGCCGACGCCCATTATCTTTCAGCCAATCATTTCCTGACCTGTTCGGCAGCGCCGATTTTCGACTACCAGGGCAATATCCTCGGCGTGCTGGATGTCAGCGGCGACCGCGGCAGCTATCACAAGCACACCATGGCGCTGGTGCGCATGTCGGCGCAGATGATCGAGAACCAGTTGTTTACGGCGGCATTCGAGAACGCCGTCACGCTGCATTTCCATAGCCGGCCCGAATTCATCGGCACGCTGGTGGAAGGCATCGCCTGCTTCACGCCCGGCGGCCGTTTCCTGTCGGCCAACCGTAGCGCCTTGTTCCAGCTGGGTTTGTCGCAGGCGGCGTTGCAGTCGCATACCTTCAGTTCGCTGTTCGGCTTGCCGCTGTCGACCTTGTTCGACCACTACCGTGCCGCCGCTCCGGGCCTGCTCAGCCTGTGCCTGCACAGCGGCGTCAAGGTCTATGCCCGCGCTGAATTGAGGCTGGCCAATAGCGTGTTCCAGCATTACAGCGAACAGCCGCCCCTGCCGGCGGCTGCCGTGCCGAAAACGGCGGCGCGCCGCCTGTCCAGCTTGCGTTACCTGAATACCGGCGATCCGCACATGGCGACCCTGATCGGCAAGCTCGAGAAGGTGGCGGGGCGCGACATCCCGGTCCTGATCACCGGCGAGACCGGCACCGGCAAGGAATTGCTGGCGCAGGCGATCCATAACGACTCGCCGCGCAAGGACAATGCTTTCGTCGCCGTCAACTGCGCTTCGATTCCGGAAACGCTGATCGAATCAGAACTGTTCGGTTACGAAGAAGGGGCGTTTACCGGCGCCCGCAAAAAGGGCGGGAAGGGCAAGCTGCTGCAAGCCAACGGCGGTACGCTGTTCCTGGATGAGATCGGCGACATGCCGCTCGGCCTGCAAGCGCGCTTGTTGCGGGTGTTGCAGGAGCGGGTGGTGACGCCGCTGGGCAGCACCAAGGCGATCCCGGTCAACCTCGCGGTGATTTGCGCCACCAACCGCAACCTGCGCGAACTGATCGCGGCCAATCTGTTTCGTGAAGACCTCTATTATCGTTTGAACGGCCTGGTGGTCAAGCTGCCGGCCTTGCGCGAACGCAGCGATCTCGATGTCATCGTCGACCGGCTGCTGGCGGAAGCCGGCAGCGAGGGCCGCAGCTGCAGCGTCGCGCCCGACATCATGGACCTGTTTCGCAGGCACAGCTGGCCGGGGAATTTCCGCCAGCTGAGCAACCTGTTGCGGACCGCGGTAGTCATGGCCGAGGATGGCGGACTGATCCGGCTGGAGCACCTGCCCGACGACTTCCTGGAGGATGTGCAGCCTCAGCCGCCGGCCGCGGTTGCCATGGCCCCGGATAGCGGCGCCGGCAGCCTGGAAGGCCTGGCGCAGGCGGCCGTCAGGAAAGCCTTTGCAGCCAGCGGCGGCAACGTCTCCGCCACCGCCAAGGCGCTGGGAGTTTCGCGCAATACCGTGTATCGCAAATTGAACCTGCGTTAGATGGTGAGTTAGAAGGTGACAGTGGCGACGACGGTGTCGGTATATGTCGTGGCGACACCGGTTTGTCCCGACGGCACGCGGGCGTAAATCGTCAGCGGCGTCGCCGTGCCTGTGGCGCTCACGGCTGCCGGCGCGGTGGCTGCGGTGTTGCCCCAGGTCGTGGTGCGTCCGGAATCCGAGAACAGCGAATAATTGAGATAGGTCGGCGTGCCGCCGCCGCTGGATACCCGCCGCAACGGTGCCGCGTCGGTGGAGCCGGTATTGGCGTTGGCGCCTTGCCCCAGCGTGATGACGGGCGAGGCGCCGGGAGTGCAGGTGGTGGTGACGCTGGCGGTCACATCCTGGTTGGTCGTGGCGTTGGTCACGACCGGATCGTAAGTGGTGGTAAAGCCGACGGTGGCGATGCTGCAGTTGCCGGCGACGGTGACCGTGTTGGTCATGGTCGCGGTGGCTGTCGCGGCAAAAGCGCCGGCTGCGCTGCATGCCGATGCGACAAGCAAGATCAAACCCTGAATAGTATTTTTCATGACGAATCTCCCGATTGCCACCGCCTGGTTATCCGGTCCGGACCGCGCTCGACCTGCGTTTGCTGGCTGTATCTATAGCACATAAATTTCTTTCTGGAAATATTTATTTACCGATTCCAGCTATCCGCAACTTGCACGGCAAGGCCGTGCAAGTTGTCATCAAGGCATCACAGCGTTGGTAAAACCAGCGTCGATTGCTGGCCGGGGCTGAATTCAAAGCGCACGCCAAACCGTTCGCCCAGGTTCACCGGCGAAGCGTACAGGCTGTCGGCGGTATCCAGCACCACGCCGATGTGATGGCCAGCCGGCACATCATAGGCGGTAGCCGAGAACTCGATCGGGAAATCGACGGTCTGGCCAGGCGTTGCCCAGTGCAAGGTAGTGGCGCCATGGGTGATCAGGACCCCGGTGCCGATCGCATCCACGTCATACAGGTAGGCCACCACTTGCGCGCGCGCCTGCGACGGCGTGGCGCGCAAATTCAGCTTCGGGATGCCGCGGATTTTCTGCGTGGCGCTGAGCGCCGGCGCTTCGTAGCGGACGCCGGCAGCGAGGCTGACCGTCAGCAGCGAATTGATCACCGGCAGGTTGACGGT
This sequence comes from Collimonas sp. GW821-FHT07E08, assembly GCF_059418905.1. NCBI lineage: Bacteria > Pseudomonadati > Pseudomonadota > Betaproteobacteria > Burkholderiales > Oxalobacteraceae > Collimonas > Collimonas sp. GW821-FHT07E08. The sequence continues at coordinate 303,680 of NZ_JBWKQR010000001.1, forward strand.
TTCGCCCAAGGTGGAGAGGATCGGGATCAGGCCGCTGCTGGCGGTAGTATCGAACAGATTCTGGATCAGGTCGGAGCCGGCGCTCTGGTTTGGCGTGGCGGAGATGTAGCCTTTGTCGCCTTTGCCGCAGAAGCAGCTGAGATCGAAGCGGACTGCACCGCGCGGCGCCAGGTAATAAGTCTTGTCGCTCAGTTCAGGAGCGGGCCAGGTGGCGAACGATTCGCGGCGGTCGCTGAATTTGATCTGCATGGAAACCTGGGGTTCGGTATCGACACCGTTTTTCTCGCCTTTCAGCCAGCGGTTGAACCAGCGGTGAGCCTGGTCGTAAGGATAGTTGGGGGCGCCCAGCAGCGCACCGGTCAATTCCGCGGAAGCGTGGATGCCAGCATTGAGCAGCATCTTCTTGGGGCCGGTCAGCGCAGCGAACATCGCCAGCGAAGAGTTCGGCGTGAACATGTCGTCCTGGAAGTTCTTGCTGATGAACACAGGCGCGTTGCGCTTGTTGATGGCGGCGACATAAGTGGATGGCGAACGCGGTTTTGCCCAGGCGGTGATTTCGGCAATCCTGGCGGCGCTGGTGTTGGGATCAAGCAGGGCCAGTATGTTCTGGTTCACTTCGGGCGCAGGACGGCCGGTAACGCTGCCGGCCAGGCCGAGCACGGTGGCCCAGGTCAGGTTGGGCGAACCGGACGTGTACAGCTGGTCCGCCAGGGTGGCCCAGCCGGATAGCGCAACCGCGGTCTTGAAGCGCGAGTCTTGCCCGAGCGCGATCAGCGACAGTCCGGCGCCGTAGGAAATGCCGCTGGCGGCGACATTGTTGATATCGATAGGCGCATTCGCTTGCAGCCAGTCGAGCACCGACGAGACATCGCGCGCATCTTCCGGCGCGGCGACGTCGACCTGGCCTTCGGACAGGTAGAAGCCGCGCGCGGTATAGCTCGCCACGACATAACCGTCTTGCGCCAGCTTCTGCTGCTGGCCGATATATTCGACGCGGCCGGGCGCCGCCCAGCTGGCGATCATGACGATCGCGGGAAATTTCTGGTCGCTGCCGCTGCGTTTCGGCAGGAACAGGTTGGCCGCCAGTTTGGTGCCGTCGAAACTGGCGATGGTCATGGCGGGGATCCAGCAGGTTCCGTCGATGGGCGAGACGATCCCCGGCGATTGCATGGGAGTGGTGTAGCCGGCCGCTTCCGCCGCGCTGGCGCTGCGGCACAGTTCGGCATTGGCGGCGGAGGAAGCCAGCCCTAGCGTCAGGATAATTCCGGACAGGGTAAGCAGAGACGGGATGCGCATGCGACGTTCTCCTGTATTTATGGTTGAATGCTCTGTGCCAAAACAAGGCGGGGGACTGGCATGGTTTGAAGCCAGGAACTGCTGGATGATGATTGCTGCGGCAGTCAAGACTGCGTGTTTCAAGGGAAGCAGGTAAAGCGAATGATCGGAATGATCGTTATCCGGCAAGCCGTTTTCCAAGGTGTTTCATGCAGCGGAAAGTGCGTCAGCACATAAGTGAACGATCGTTCTTTTCCTGTCTTTTATTAACCCACGCATCGCGTTGCAGCATCAACGAAAAGATTAGAAGATAGCGACTAATGATCAATGTGCACTGTCGATAGCGAAACAAAATCGGAGGATGGCGATGTTAAAACGGATCGATGCCGGCGTTCTCAATGTGACCTACGAGGAGAGCGGCAACGCCAGCGGCCGCGCGGTTTTCCTGATGCATGGCTTTCCATACGATATCCACGCTTACGACGAAGTGAGCGCATTGCTGGCAGCGGCTGGCTGCCGCGTCATCGTGCCGTACTTGCGCGGCTACGGCCCGACCCGCTTCCTGGCGCCCGATACGCCGCGCTCCGGCCAGCAGGCCGCGCTCGCCCATGACCTGCTGTCGCTGATGGATGCGCTGGCGATCCCCGATGCGGTGCTGGCCGGCTACGACTGGGGCGGCCGCGCCGCCTGCATCGTTGCCGCGCTGTGGCCGGCGCGCGTGCGCGGCCTGGTGTCGGCGGGCGGCTACAACATCCAGGATATCGCCGCATCGGCAGCGCCGCAGACGCCGGAAAACGAATGGCGCTACTGGTACCAGTATTATTTCCATGGCGAGCGCGGCCGGGCCGGGCTGGCGCAGGACCGCTACGCATTCTGCAAACTGCTGTGGCGCCTTTGGTCGCCGAACTGGCGTTTTGACGAAGAGACTTACCGGCGCAGCGCCGCTTCTTTCGATAATCCCGATTTCGTCGATGTCGTCATCCATTCCTATCGCCACCGGTTTGGACTGGCGCCGGGCGATCCTGCGTACGAGGACACCGAATCATTGCTGGCGGCGCAGCCGCAGATCAGCGTGCCGGCCATCGCGCTGGACGGCGGCGGCGACGGCGTCAGTCCGATCGGCGGTTCGGAAGGGCATGGCAGGTTTTTCAGCGGACCGTACCAGCGCCGGGTGATCCCGGTGGCCGGACACAACTTGCCGCAGGAAGCCGCGCAGGATTTTACCGGTGCTATATTGGCGCTGCTCTGATCATTTTTTGAAAGGCTGCCTTATGCTGCGTCTGGTGCTGCTGCTGTTAGGCGTCGATTATTTGCGCGAGCGCTGGCGCGGATTGCGGATCATCGGCTGGATATGGGCTGTCGCCGGGGTCGTGATCTTTGTCGACGCCCTGGATAATGCGCTGTATTTCCCGATCAGTTTTTTCGCCTATTTCTTGCTGGCCGAAGGAATCGCGACGCTGGCGGTGGCGTGGACCGGGGTCGCCGGGCAACGCATCTTGCGCAACATCAAAGGCGTGGCGTTTATCGTCGCCGCGTTGCTGATCATGGCGGGACATCACCACGGCAATTTCATCCTGTCGATGATTTTCGGCACGCTGTTCCTGGCGGACGGACTGCTGCAATCGATCTCGGCGGCCGTGGTGCGCTATCCGCGCTGGCGGCTGGCGTTCGCCGGCGGCATCGTCGAGTGCGGCATCGCGATTTTTTTCTACCAGCCTTACCCGACCCATTACGTAGGCACCGTGCCTTACTGCATCGGGCTGGGCCTGGCGTTCGGCGGCTGGCAGATGCTGCTGCTGGCGTACCGGGTGCGGCGCCTGTCGGCCAAGGCGACGGTCGAGTCGGTGTTGCAGAGGGCGGAGGCCGGCTCTGCCCAGGAGTATGCGGGGGAGGTCGCCGAGAACGCTGCACGGGAATGGGACGGGCCGCCCGCTGCAGGCGAAAAGGCCCTGACCGTCCATGTATGGACGCCGGTCGGTTCGTCAAGGGCGCCGGCGCAGCGGCTGCCGATCATCGACCGTTATATTGCCGCGGTTGATTCGGACGGCGTCATTTCAACCGGCCACGCGGCGCTTGAGACGCCTGAAGGCGTCTACATCAGCCTCTATCCCGGCGTTGAAATCGACAGGTCTCCGGACGAGTTCGGACGCCTGCTGCGGGCGACGCGTGACAACGATGTGCCTGGGCTGTTCCAGCCGGATTATCCGACCGAATCGCGCGCATGGTGCGAGTCCACCGTCAAGGTCAGGATCAGGAACTATAGCGCGCAGCGGCTGGCTGCTTTTTGGGAAAGCTACAGGCAGGACAGCACCTATAACCTGACTTATCGCAACTGCTCGAGCTCGGTTGCGCGTGCGCTGGAAGCGGCGCTTGAGGGCGCGGCCGGCAGGATCCGCGGCGGCAAGGGCTGGGGTGCTTTTGTACGATTGTTCCTGACGCCGGAATTGTGGGTCGCCGCGCAGATCCGCAAGCGCGCCAAAACCATGGCGTGGACGCCGGGACTGACCCTGGATTATGCGCGCGCCATGAGCATGCTGGCGGACCCGAGGCCGTTCGGCTGGCTGAAGATGGCGCGCCTGGCGCTGCGGACCATGTCGCGTTCGCGCCGGACATGGCGCCAGGAGCAAACCATGGCCAGGCGGCCAATGCCGGGCAATGAAGAAAACCTCACCTCCTGAAGCTTGAAGCAGTCTACAGCCGGCTTGCCTCTATCTTGCCTAGCAGCCACTGCAGGCCGGCCAGGTGCTGCTGGTCGTGGCTGCACAGGTAGTGCGCCAGGCTGCGCAGCGTCAACCGGCCGTACCCTTCGAATTCGGCGCTGCGCCTGAACTGTTCCTGATCCAGGCCGGACAGCAGTTCGACCGTCTTGGCGCGCGCCGCGCGGAACGACATGAAAATTTCAGCCGGATCGGCGGCGGCGTAATTGCGTTCTCTGGCAAGGATGTCGCTGTCGATCGACGCCAGCAGCGGATTGGCTTCATCCAGGGTGCGCTGGAAGCGCAAGTGATAGCCGTCGATTTCGATGTCGCGCACATGGCAGATCTGTTCGATGGCGGTGAATGGTTCGCTTGGCACGCCTTCCCAGGACGCTGGCGCCCAGTGCCGGAACTCGGCGGGAATGGCGGCGTAGTGCGCTTCCAGCTGCGGCGGAAAAGCGGCGAGGGCGGCGATCGTGATAGGGTGCATTGCTGGTGTGCCGGGAGGCATGGGTTTTCGGACAGGCAATTATATGGCAGCGCCAAAAATGCGTTGCGGCGCCGCTGTTTTTTGCCATGCCGCTGCGCGGCCCGCATGTCCGGTCCCGGCTAGGGGGTCTTTCTTTTGTCGCCCAGGAACGACGACAGCAGGTCCATCGGCAGCGGGAATACCACCGTGGTGTTCTTGTCGGCGCCGATCACCGTCAGCGTTTCCAGGTAACGCAGCAGGATTGCCTGCGGCTCTTGCGCCAGGACATGGGCCGCCTGGTAGAGTTTCTCGGAAGCCTGCAGCTCGCCCTCGGCATGGATCACCTTGGCGCGCCGTTCGCGTTCTGCCTCGGCCTGGCGGGCGATGGCGCGTATCATCGATTCGGTCAGGTCGACCTGCTTGATCTCGACATTGGATACCTTGATGCCCCAGGAGTCGGTTTGCGCGTCGAGCGCCTGCTGGATGGCGAGGTTCAGTTTTTCGCGTTCGGCCAGCATGTCGTCCAGCTGATGTTTGCCCAGCACCGAGCGCAGCATGGTTTGCGACAGCTGGCTGGTGGCGTTGAAAAAGTTGGCGACTTCGACGATGGCCTTTTTCGGATCGACGACGCGGAAATACACCACGGCGTTTACCCGCACCGAGACGTTGTCGCGCGAAATGACGTCTTGTGTCGGCACCTCCAGCACGACGGTGCGCAGGTCGACCCTGACCAGCTGCTGGATTGCAGGAACCAGCAGCACCAGTCCCGGGCCCCTGACGCCGGAAAAGCGTCCGAGGGTGAACACTACGCAACGTTCGTATTCCCGGAAAATGTAAATTGCCGCGTTGAGCAGGATGAGCAGGACGAAGATGATTGCGGCTAGTCCGAACCAGGCGAAATTCCAGGGCATTTTGTGCCTCCTTCCTTGTCGAGGATGGCCTGCTCCGGTCGCCGCGTCACCGCAGCGCCGCGCCGACAGGCCATGCTTGCAGTATAGGTCACCGCACGCCACTTAAACATCTCCACGCTCATGAATCGCCGGCAGCCGCCATGGGCCGGGCTTTCTCATTTCATAACAAACCGGCCTCAGGCCGGGCGCCGCCTGAACCAGCCCGCAAGCGACATGCGCTCGCGCGTTGCGGGCAATACCTCATGCAGCATGTCGGCCGACAGGAACAGCACCAGGCGGCTGCCCAGCGGTGCAATGTCTTCGGTGCATTTTCCCAGCGGATGCAGGCGCAGGGCGCCGCCTTGTTCCGGCAGCCAGTCCTGGTTGAGGTAAATGACCACCGATACGGTGCGGCAATCGTCGTCGCGAAAGCGGTCCAGGTGGGCCTGGTAGCCGGCGCCCGGCGCGTAAAACGCGAAATGGCTTTCGTATTCGTCCAGCCCCAGGTAGAGCTCGCGGTTTAGCGTCATGCGCAAGTTTTCCATGATCTGCAGATAGCGGTCGCACGCCGGCGACTGTCCCGCTTGCAGCCAGAGGATGCGATCGCCGCGGATGTCCGCGCGCAGCAATTGCGCCGCGCCTTTGCCTATGCCGGCCGGATTCAATGCGCCGCTGTCGGCCAGCACGCGGCATTCCGCGGCCAGTTCCCGCGTCAGCTCGGGCGACAGGAAAACATTGTGCTGCGACCAGCCGTGTTCGGCCAGGCCATCGGCCATGTGCGGCGGCAGCGCCGCGTTGGAATGCTCGGGGAAGGCAGGGGACTGCATCGCTACCACTCTTGGGAAACATGCTTTAACTGCAGATCGTCAATATTCCAGGAGCGCTGTTTCAACGATGCCGCCAAACGAATCCAGACCAGCGGATTGCGGGGCTAACCGGTCCATCATAACACCGCGGCGGGCGCCGCGCGGAGACCGGTCCTCAGGTCTCGCTCCATTGCCGCATCAGGTTGTGGTAGCAGCCGATCAAGGTGCGGCGCGCCTGTTCGTCGGCATTGGTCTGGTTCAGTTTCTGGATGGCGTTGTCCATGTCGAACAGCAGGCTGCGCTGGGCATCGTCGCGCACCAGGCTTTGCACCCAGAAGAAACAGGCGCTGCGCACGCCGCGCGTGATCGGGGTGACCTGGTGCAGGCTGGTGGCCGGATAAACCACCATGTCGCCGGCCGCCAGTTTGACCGAGTGCATGCCGTAGCTGTCTTCGATCTGCAGCTCGCCGCCGTCATACGACGCCGGGTCCGACAGGAACAGGGTGGCGGAGATATCGGTGCGCAGCTTGCGGCCGTCATGCGGATGGATCCGCACGCTGCCGTCGACGTGGGCGCCGAAGGTCATGCCTTCGCCGTAGCGGTTGAACATCGGCGGATAAACGGTATTCGGCAGCGCCGCGCTGATAAAGCGCGGGTGGCGCTCCAATGCCTCCAGGATGATCTGCTGGCATTGCAGCGCCACTTCGGAACGTTCGTCGATCTGCTGGTTGAACTTGACCGCCGCTCCCTGGTAGCCGGCCGTGACGCGGCCATCGACCCATGCCGCGCCGGCCTGGTCCAGCAGCTGGCGCACCGCGTCCAGCTGGCGGGCGTCGAGTACCTTGGGAATGGCGATCAGCATAGGCTTTTTCTCTTACATGCGATAGTTGAGCGACAGCATGGCGGTGCGGCCGCTGCCTGGCACCGAACGGCCGCCGTCGGACTGGATCAGCGCATCGTAATACATCTTGTTGGCCAGGTTGAACAGATTCAGGCGGATATCGTATTTCGGTTGCGTATACGCCACCGTTGCGTCCCAGCGGGTATAGCCGCCGACCTGCACGGTGTTGGTGGGGTTGGCGTAGCGTTCCGACATGTAAGTGGCGCCGCCGCCGATTTCCCAGTGCGGCGCGACCTTGTAGGTAGACCAGGTGGTCAGCGTATTCTTCGGCGTGTTGACCGGGATCTTGCCCAGCGTGCCGTCGAGCGCGGAAGACTGGATTACCTTGGCGTTCAGGTAGGTATAGCCGAGCGCGACTTGCCAGTCCTTGGTGATGTTGCCGACCGCGCCGGCGCGGGCGCCGTTGACCCTGACCGTGCCGTCCAGCTCATACACGCCGGTGCTGATCTGGCTGCGTGCGTTTTCCTTCTTGATCTGGAAGATGGCCGAGTTGAGCGACAGCCTGCCGTTGGCCAGGTCCCATTTGCCGCCCAGTTCGTAGGAACGGTTCTTTTCCGGGTCGAGGTTTTGCTGGCCGCTGGTGCCGGTCAGCTGTTCCAGCGACGGGTTGAACGAGGTGCCGTAGGACAGGTAGTAGGACTGCTCGGCGCTTGGCTGCCAGATCCCGCCCAGGCGCACGCTGGTGAAGTTGACGGTCTGCTGGGCCGAGGCGAGGGTGGTGTTCTTGGCGGCGGCCGGGGCATTGGTCGCGTTCAGCGAATTGGTGATGCTGGCGATGTAGCGGTCGAAGCGCAGGCCGCCGACCAGCTTGAACTGGTCGTTGAGCGTCACGGTGTCGTTGAGATAGGCGGCGATCGTGTTGGCGGAGCCGCCGGCGCGGTTGCCGGCCTGGCTGGCGACACTGCTGCCGGCTGCGCTGTAGCCTGGATTGACCAGCGGTACGCAGTCGTTATAACCGGCGACCGTCGAGGTCGGATTCAAGGCCTTGCCGTTGCAGCTGCCGTTGCGGTAGTAGCCCTGGTTGTCGTAGCCGTCATGGCCGAGCTCGAAGCCGGCCAGCAGCTCATGCTTGATGCTGCCGGTGCTGAGTTTGGCCGACAGCTCGGTCTGGTTGAAAATCGAGTAGTCGCGAATGTCGCGGTCATGGCTCTGGCCGCGGACATACAGGCTGCTCAGGGGCAGCGCGCTGACTGCCGACGGCGTCAGCGGCGTAAAGCCGGCGGCGGAAACCGTGCCGATGGTGTTCGGCGCGGTTTCGACCGCGCTGGTGCGTACGTAATTGAATTGGGTCTGGTTGCGCAGCACGATGTCGGGCGTGATCTTGTGGCGCACGGTGGCGTTCAGCGACGCCACGTCCTGGTTGGTATGGTCGCTGTTGAGGCCGTAGGCGGTATTGCGGTCGACCGGCGCCGGATGGCCGTTGAGCGGCGGCAGGCCGTAGTCGGGCATGTCGTGGTTGTGCTGGACCAGGGCCGACAGGGTGATTTCGGTCGGGGTGCCGATGCCGAACACGTAGGAGCCGGCCAGTCCGAAATCCTGGACGTCGGTCTGGTCGCGTGTGGTGGCCTTGCCGTTTTGCGCCATTGCAGACAGGCGGAACGCCGACGTATCCGACAACGGATGGTTGTAGTCAGCGGTGGTGCGGACCAGGCCGTTGGTGGTGGCCGACGCCGAGACTTCAGTGGAGGCGTGCAGGTTGGCTTTCTTGGTCACCTGGTTGATCACGCCGCCGGTGGAGCCGCGGCCGAACAGCATCGATGACGGACCCATCAGCACTTCGACCTGGTCGATGGCGAAGGTATCGCGATAGTACTGGCCGCGATCGCGGAAGCCGTCCAGGTAGATGTCGGTGCGCGCGGAAAAGCCGTTCAGGTTGATGTTGTTGCCGATCTGGCCGCCTTCGGCGCCGCCCAGGGTGATGCCGGCCACGTTGCGCAGGGCGTCGGCCAGCGAAGTTGCGCCTTGCGACTGCATCAGCGCCTTGTTCACCACTACTACCGATTGCGGCACGTCGTGCAGGTCGGCCGCCAATTTTGTGAGGGATGTCGCGTTGGCGTTGAAATCGCCGCGGCTGCCTTCTACAGTCACTTCCTGCAAGCTGGCCTCTGGTTTCGGGGCGGGGGTTTGTTGTGCGTACAGGGGCAGGGGAGCGGCGAACACTGCGACCAGGGCAGCGGCAATCGGGTTAAGGCGGATCATTGTTTTAGTTGTCAAAGGTTTAGCTTCAGGAAAGAAGCAGAAATTTTGGCTGGCTAATACGGCTATCCCCGTTTTGCTGGCTGTCGGGCATTACAAATTCTGTATTGCAAATGAGAGTGATTGTGTAATCGATTCTTATTTAGTTTTAATTCGCGACGCAATTATAGATGAGTCTTAACGTAAATTAATAGTCGGGAATTGTAAAAAGCACCTGATAGCAACAATTTTCCGGCTCTTCCATTGTTCTTTTAAGGGATATATCAAGGCATTAATTATTGATGCGGAATCAAATAACATTTGAGCATATATGTATTTTCCGCAATAAAAAATGAGCGCACAGTACGTCCTTCGCTAACCGGCGCAAATGTCGGCCGTCATGCCAGCCGACCCGCACTGTCTCTTTCAAAGGAATTCCATGACTACCAGCATCCCGAACATCGGCCTCGGCACTTTCCGTCTGCAAGGCCAGGTGGTGATCGACTCGGTCCGCACCGGCATCGAAGTCGGTTATCGCCATATCGATACCGCACAGATCTACGGCAACGAGGCCGAAGTCGGCCAGGCGATTGCCGACAGCGGCATCGCCCGCGATGAACTGTTCGTCACCACCAAGGTCTGGATCGACAACCTGGCGCCCGGCAAGCTGATCCCGAGCTTGAAGGACAGCCTGCGCAAGCTGCGCCTGGAGCGGCTGGACCTGACCTTGATCCATTGGCCGTCGCCAAAGGATGCGATCCCGGTCGCGGACTACATGGCAGCCCTGGCCGAAGCCAAGGCGGCGGGCCTGACCAGGCTGACCGGCGTTTCCAATTTCACCAATGCCCAGCTGGCGCAGGCCATTGCGGCCGTCGGCGCCGCCGAGATCGCGACCCAGCAGGTCGAGATCCATCCGTTCCTGCAAAACCGCAAGGTGGCGGAATTTGCCCGCAGCCACGGCATCCATGTCACCGCCTACATGCCGCTGGCATATGGCAAGGTGATGCAGGAACCGGTGCTTGTCCGCATCGCCGAGCGGCACCGTGCCAATCCGGCGCAGATTGCGCTGGCCTGGGCTTTGCAGCAAGGCTTTGCCGTGATCCCCTCGTCGACCAAGCGCGCCAACCTGGAAAACAACCTGAAGCTGCAAGGCATCGTGCTGTCGGCAGAAGACATGGCGCAGATCGCCGCGCTGGAACGCAACGAGCGCCTGGCCAATCCGGAAGGCCTGGCTCCGGCCTGGGATTGAATCATGTCGCCAGCATTATCTGCATTGGGCGCCGGCGGTTTCAGCGTCGGCCTCGAACTGCCGCTGGATAACGATTGGTCGATGGCGGCGCGCCAGGCCGGCAGCCCAAGGCTGCCGGGCGAACCGGACCTGCAGCGCCATGCCGAACTGGCAAAGCTGGCGGACCGCCTGGGTTTCCGGGCGCTGTGGCTGCGCGACGTGCCGCTTTACGATCCCGCCTTCGGCGATGCGGCGCAGGTATTCGAGGCGTTTACCTATCTCGGTTACCTGGCCGGCATCACCCGCGACATCCTGCTTGGCACTGCCGCCGTGGCGTTGCCGTTGCGCGAACCGCTGCTGACCATGAAGTCCGCCGCCAGCGTCGACCAGCTCAGCAACGGCCGGCTGCTGCTTGGCGTGGCCAGCGGCGACCGGCCGGTTGAATACCCGCTGTTTGGCCGCGACTTCGCTAATCGCGGCCAGGCCTTCCGCGAACAGGTTGCCCTGATCCGCAATTGGGCCGCCAAGCAGCTGCCGCCCGGGATACGCGTGCTGCCGCGTCCGCGGCAGCCCTTGCCGCTGCTGGTGGCCGGCCTGGCGCAGCAGGCGCCGGCGTGGCTGGGCCAGCACATGGATGGCTGCCTGGCATATCCCGGCACGCCTGAAGATCACGCCCATCGCGCCGCGGCCTGGCGCGCAGTGGCTGGCAACGACAAGCCGTACGTCAGCTTCATCCACCTGGATCTTGCCGACGATGCCGGCGCACCGATGCGGCGGCACCGCTTCGGCGGCCGGGTCGGGCGCAATGGCTTGATCGCCGAACTGGCGGCGATGCAGGCCGCAGGGGTGCAGCACATCGGCCTGCATTTCCGGCAAAACCGGCGGCCGCTGGCGGAGACGATGGCGGAAATCGCTGAATTCGTCTTGCCCGAATTTCACCTGGCTAGCGGCGCTGCAGATAATGCAGACGCCGCCGCAGCCGCAACTGTTTAATCTACGAAGGAAATATCATGCGTATCAATGTACCCGGCAAAGTCGGATTCGGCACCGCTCCTTTAGGCAACATGTTCCGCGATATCCCGGCGCAGGAAGCGCTGGATACGGTAGAAGCGGCATGGCAGAACGGCATCCGCTATTTCGATGCTGCGCCTTTTTACGGCGCCGGCCTGGCCGAACTGCGCCTGGGCGAAGCGCTGGCTGCCCGTCCGCGCGACGAATATGTGCTGAGCACCAAGGTCGGCCGCCTGATCCTGGATGAAATCGAAGATACCGGCTCGCGCGACATGGGCGAGAAGGGCGGCCTGTTCGTGCACGGCTTGCCAAACAAGGTGGTCTACGATTACAGCGCCGACGGCACCCTGCGCTCCATCGAAGACAGCCTGAAGCGCTTGCGCACCGACCGCATCGACTATGTGTGGATCCACGACATCGCCCAGGATTTCCATGGCGAGAACTGGCTTGATGTATTCGACGTCGCCATGAACGGCGCGGCCAAGGCGCTGACGCGCTTGCGCGAAGAAGGCGTGATCAAGGGCTGGGGCCTGGGTGTGAACAAGGTTGAACCTTGCATGCTGACTTTGCAGCGGGCCGATCCCGACGGTTTCCTGCTGGCTGGCCGCTATACCTTGCTTGACCACCAGCATGCGCTGGAACAGCTGATGCCTGGGTGCGCGCAGCGCGGCGCCGGGATTGTCGTCGGCGGACCCTACAACTCCGGCATCCTGGCCGGCGGCGAGCATTTTGAATATCAGAAGGCAACGCCGGAAATGATCAAGCGAGTCCAGCATCTCCAGGCTGTCGCCGCGCAATACAAGGTCGATATCAAGGCCGCGGCCCTGCAATTCTCGCTGGCCCATCCTGCGGTGGCGGCGGTGATTCCAGGCGCCAGCCGTCCCGAACGCATCGCGGAAAACCTGGTGCTGGCGGCAGCGCCTGTTCCTGCCGAGTTCTGGCTGGCGCTGCGCGAGCAAGGGCTGGTTGCGGCCAATGCGCCGCTGCCAGGCATCTGATTCCCGATCAGGAAGATCCGGCGGCCCGGCGCTACTATTCCAGCAGGAAATTGCGTTCGGGCCGTTGCAGTTTGTCGTGCTCGCCTGCGGTTTCGTCTTTCAATTGCACGCCGGATAATTGGCGCTGGCGTGCTTGCGCCAGCAGGTAGTGCAACTTGTAGGCCGCTTCCGCATAAGACAAACCGGCCGGCCGGACGTTGGAAATGCAATTGCGGCTTTCATCGGTCAGGCCGACGCGCGGCGCCCAGGTCAGGTACAGGCCCATGCTGTCGGGCGAACTCAGGCCGGGGCGTTCGCCGATCAGCACCACCACCATTTTTGCATTCAGCAGCTGGCCCACCTCGTCGCCGATCGCGACCCGTCCCTGGCGCACGATGGTCAGCGGCGCCAGCGTCCAGTGTTCCGGCTCCAGCCTTTGCTTGAGTGCGCTGAGGAAAGGCAAGGCGTTTTGTTCGATGGCGAGCGCGGACAGGCCGTCGGCGATGACGATGGCCAGGTCGTAGCGGCGCGAGGCGCTGCGAGGCTGGTCAGCCAGCGCACTGCGCGAGGCGGCGTCGAGGCGGCGCCCCAGGTCCGGGCGCTGCAGATAGATGTCGCGCGTTTCCGCGGCGCTGGACAGGGTGATGCAGATGTCGCCGCTGTTGTTCAACGCCTGTCTCAATGCCTGGGTATCGAGCGCCAGGTGCACCGCATCGCGCGCCCTTGCATGGGCCAGCTGGAATTCCAGCTGCGCCGAAGTAGGCAGGCTGACGCCGCTGCGCCCTAGGGCGATCCGGGCCGCGGTGAATTGCCGCAGGGCCTGCCAGGGATTGTCTACTACAGTAGGATTCGAATCGCTCATGTGCGTGCCTCAGGACAAACGCAGCAGGGCGTGCTGAAACGCCGGCGGCAGTTCGGCGCCCAGTTTGACCTGGCTGTCTTCGGTAAAGATTTTCATGGTTTTCAGCCACGCCTCGAATTCCGGCGCCGGTTTCAGTCCGAGCACGCGCCGCGCATAAAGCGCGTCGTGGAAAGAGGTGGTCTGGTAATTCAGCATGATGTCGTCCGACCCCGGGATGCCCATGACGAAGGTGCAGCCGGCGGCGCCGAGCAAGGTCAGCAAGATATCCATGTCGTTCTGGTCGGCCTCGGCATGGTTGGTGTAGCAGACGTCGCAGCCCATCGGCAGGCCGAGCAGCTTGGCGCAGAAATGGTCTTCCAGGCCGGCGCGGATGATCTGCTTGCCGTCGTACAGGTATTCGGGGCCGATGAAGCCGACCACGGAATTGACCAGCAGCGGCTTGAACTCGCGCGCCACGGCATAGGCGCGCGCTTCGCAGGTTTGCTGGTCGACGCCGTGATGGGCATTGGCCGACAGCGCGCTGCCCTGGCCGGTCTCGAAATACATGACGTTGTTGCCGACGGTGCCGCGCTGCAGCGACAGCGCCGCGTCATGCGCCTCGGCCAGCAGCTTGAGGCTGATGCCGAAACTCTGGTTGGCGGCTTCGGTGCCGGCAATCGACTGGAACACCAGGTCCACCGGGGCGCCGCGGTTGATCGCCTCTATGGTGTTGGTGACGTGGGTCAGCACGCAGGACTGGGTAGGTATCTGGTAGCGGTCGATGATGTCGTTGAGCATGCCGACGATCTTGATCACCTGCGGCACATTGTCGGTAGCAGGATTGATGCCGATGACCGCATCGCCGCTGCCGTACAGCAGGCCGTCGAGGATGCTGGCGGCGATGCCGGTGGCGTCGTCGGTCGGATGGTTCGGCTGCAGGCGGGTCGACAGGCTGTGCGGCAGGCCGATGGTGTTGCGGAAGCGCGTCACCACCCGGCATTTTTTTCCGACCAGGATCAGGTCCTGCACACGCATGATCTTGGATACCGCGGCCGCCATTTCTGGGGTGATGCCGGGCGCCGCCGCCGTCAGCACGACGTCGTCGACCTGGTCGCTCAGCAGCCAGTTGCGGAAATCGCCGACCGTCAAATGCCTGATGGCGGCAAAGGCGGCGGCGTCATGGCCGTCGACGATCAGGCGGCTGATTTCATCCTGTTCATACGGCACCAGCAAGTCGTTCAGGAAGATCGACAGCGGCAGCTCGGCCAGCTTCATCTGGGCCGCTACCCTTTCCTCCGCGCTGCCGGCGGCCAGCCCTGCCAGGTAGTCGCCCGAGCGGGGCGGGGTAGCCTTGGCCATCAAATCTTTCAGGTCGCGGAACAGATAGGTCCTGGCTCCGACGATATGGCTGAACTGATGTGTTCGGTTATTCACTGACAGCGTCCTCCAGGCAGATGGCCGCACTGTTTTTTACGCAGCCCTTACGCAACATCATAGGCGCTTTGCTCGGTGCTGCGGCTGTTTTTCGTCATCAGGAACACCGCATAGCCAAAAGCCAGGAAGGCAGCGAAGATGCCGAAGATCAGCGCATTGTAATAAATCATGGTGGCCATGCAGACGCAGGCGCCGACCAGCGCAAACGCCGGGAACCATGGATACAGCGGCGCGCGGAACGGGCGCGCCATGTCGGGCGCGCTGCGGCGCAGGCGGAACAGGCTCAGCATGCTGATGATGTACATGGTGATGGCGCCGAACACCGACATGGTGACGATGTTGGCGGTCAGGGTCTGGCCGCCGAGCTTGATCAGTTCGTCGCTGTAGATGGCGGCGATGCCGATCACGCCGCCGGCCAGGATCGCCCGGTGCGGGGTCTTGAAGCGGGGATGGATCTTGGCGAAATAGCCGGGCAGGTAGCCATCCCGGGCCAGCGCGAAAATCTGCCGCGAATAACCGAGGATGATGCCGTGGAAGGAGGCGATCAGGCCGAACAGGCCGAGCCAGACCAGCATGTGCAGCCAGCTGCTGTGCTCGCCGACGATCAGTTTCATCGCTTGCGGCAGCGGATCGTTGATGTTGGCCAGCTTGGTCCAGTCGCCGGCGCCGCCGGCAAACACCATGACGCCGATGGCCAGCAGCACCAGGGTGATGATGCCGGTGATGTAGGCGATCGGGATCGAACGCTTCGGATCCTTGGCTTCTTCGGCCGCCATCGCCACGCCTTCGATCGCCAGGAAAAACCAGATGGCGAACGGGATCGCGGCAAACATGCCGGGAATGGCGGCCAGGCTGAAACTGTCCTGGCCGGACCAGCCGCCCTTGACGAAATGCGCCACTGAAAATCCTGGCGAGACCACGCCCATGAACACCAGCAGTTCGAAAATCGCCAGCAGGGTCACGCACAGCTCAAACATGGCGGCAATCTGCACGCCGACGATATTGAGCGCCATGAACACCACATAGGCGCCGACCGCGGCGGTCTTGGGATCCAGCGACGGGAACTGCACGTTGAGATAGGCGCCGATCGCCAGCGCAATCGCCGGCGGCGCAAACACGAACTCGATCAGGGTGGCGGCGCCGGCAAAGTAGCCGCCCAGCGGTCCGAAGGCTTTCTTGCTGTAGGCGAACGGCCCGCCGGCATGCGGGATGGAGGTGGTCAGTTCGGTGAAGCTGAAGATGAACGCGGTGTACATGGCGGCGATGAACAGCGCCGTCACGGTAAAGCCCAGCGTGCCGGCGGAAGCCCAGCCATAACTCCAGCCGAAATATTCGCCCGAAATCACCAGGCCGACGGCGATCCCCCAAAGCTGTATCGTGCCCAAGGTCTGTTTCAAGGCGGGGGCTGCGCTAGCGCCTGAGCCGGTTTTTGCATTCATGAGGCTTCTCCACGGGATAGGTGCACGAAAATCGAAAGGAAATGCGCCGCTCCGCGTTCCGCTGCGCCACTTTGGACAGCCTGCAGGCGAAAGCGGTGCATCTCTGTTGCCGGAGCGGCAGGCAGCGGTTGCGGCCTGGTCTTGAAGGCAGGCAAGGGCAAAACAAAAGCAAAATGCGTGCCTTTGTGGTGCACAATTATTTAGCGGCTTGTTTGCCCAGCAATAGCGGGGCCTCGGCCAGCAGCGCATACTCATCGTCGCTGAACAGGCGCGAACGGCTCAGGAAGCGCCTGCCGCTGCCGTTGTCGACAGAAAACATGCCGCCGTTGCCTGCCACCACATCGATGATCAGCTGGGTGTGTTTCCAGTATTCGAACTGGTCGGCGCCGATATAAAACGGTGCGCCGTCCAGGTCGCCGAGATAGACATCGGCATCGCCGACCTGGAAATCGCCGATGGCGTAGCACATGGGCGAGCTGCCGTCGCAGCAGCCGCCGGATTGAAAGAACATGAGCGGGCCGTGTTTTTGCCTGAGCTGCTGCAGGAATTCCAGTGCGGCGCCGGTGGCGCTGACGCGGGCGGGGATGGCGGGCATGATGTGTGGTCGCTGGTGACGGGATAACGGAATGCCGGCTCCCGCCCCGGTGCAGACGGGGCAGGGGCCGGCGCGCTTAGAAAAAGCCCAGGGCGTTCGGGCTGTAGCTGACCAGCAGGTTCTTGGTTTGCTGGTAGTGGTCCAGCATCATCTTGTGGTTTTCACGGCCTATGCCGGACTGCTTGTAGCCGCCGAATGCCGCATGGGCTGGATACAGGTGGTAGCAGTTGGTCCATACCCGGCCGGCCTGGATCCCGCGTCCCATGCGGAAGGCGCGCGAGCCGTCGCGGGTCCACAAGCCTGCGCCCAGGCCGTACAAGGTGTCGTTCGCCAGGGCCAGTGCTTCTTCCTCGTCCTTGAAGGTGGTGACAGACAGCACCGGGCCGAAGATTTCTTCCTGGAAGATGCGCATCTTGTTATTGCCTTCGAAGACTGTCGGTTCGACGTAGTAGCCGGCGTCGAAGTCGCCGCCCAGCTGCTTGCGCGTGCCGCCGGTGAGCAGCTTGGCGCCTTCCTGCTTGCCGATGTCGATGTAGGACAGGATCTTTTCCAGCTGCTCCTGCGACGCCTGGGCGCCGATCATGGTGGCGCTGTCGAGCGGGTTGCCTTGCTTGATGGCCTTGACCCGTTTCAGCGCGCGCTCCATGAAGCGGTCGTAGATCGATTCCTGGATCAGCGCGCGCGATGGACAGGTGCAGACTTCGCCCTGGTTCAAGGCGAACATGGCGAAACCTTCCAGGCACTTGTCGAAAAACGCATCGTCCTGGTCCATGACGTCGGCAAAAAATACGTTAGGCGATTTGCCGCCCAGTTCCAGCGTCACCGGAATGATGTTTTGCGAAGCGTATTGCATGATCAGGCGGCCGGTGGTGGTTTCGCCGGTGAAGGCGATCTTGGCGATGCGTTTGCTGGAGGCCAGCGGCTTGCCGGCTTCCAGGCCGAAGCCGTTGACGATGTTGAGCACGCCGGGCGGCAGCAGGTCCTGCACCAGCTCGACCCAGACCATGATCGATGCCGGCGTCTGCTCGGCCGGTTTCAACACGACGCAATTGCCCGCGGCCAGCGCCGGCGCCAGTTTCCAGACCGCCATCAGGATCGGGAAATTCCATGGGATGATCTGGCCTACGACGCCCAGCGGTTCGTGGAAGTGATAGGCGTAGGTCTGGTCGTCGATGGTGGCGACCGAACCTTCCTGGGCCCGGATGCAGGCGGCGAAATAGCGGAAATGGTCGATCGCCAGCGGGATGTCGGCGGCGGTGGTTTCGCGTATCGGTTTGCCGTTGTCGATGGTTTCGGCGATCGCCAGCAGTTCCAGGTTGGCCTCCATGCGGTCGGCGATCTTGTTGAGGATGTTGGCGCGTTCCGCCGGCGAGGTCTTGCCCCAGGCGGCTTTGGCGGCGTGCGCCGCATCCAGCGCCAGTTCGATGTCTTCGGCGCCGGAGCGGGCGATTTCACAAAAGGTCTTGCCGATCACCGGGCTGACGTTCTCGAAATATTCGCCCTTGACCGGCGCCACGAACTTGCCGCCGATGAAATTGTCATAACGTTGCTTGAATGGATTGCGAGTGGCTAGCTTGCTGATGTCTGCGAGATTCATGTCGTCCTCTGGCTTGGAATGAGTGAGTGGGATTCAGCGCTACGAACTGCATCTGTTATTGCGCAACGAATGTGCCAGTGCCGCGCCAGTGCCGCGGCAGCGCCGTCAGGATCGCCGAGATTCAAGCCCGGCGCGGCTTGCGGAGGAACGGCAAGTTGGCGATGGCGGTTTGGACGGCAGTCTGGTATTTTAAAAACACGCAACAACTGTTCCGTTACTGAACAATGGCCGGGTACAGTTGCTGCAAAATGTGCCAGGGCTGGCGCCAGCACCGCTGCCGATCATGAACCCTCGGGAAAATGCGTCCAGCACACAAAGCCAAAGATTGGTAAATTAGCAGCACAGGAGACTGTGGTCAGGCCTTGTCACCGACATGAAATTGCGGGCAAGAACCCATTTCAACCGATAGCAATCTTCAGGAATATTTTTCATGCAGAACAAGATAATGACTTTGGCGTTGCAGGGCGGCGGTTCGCATGGAGCATTTACCTGGGGCGCCCTGGATCGCCTGCTGGAAGATCCTCGGATCGAGATCGAAGGCATCAGCGGCGCCAGCGCCGGCGCCATGAATGCGGTGGCGATGAGCTACGGCCTGGCGATCGGCGGCCGCGACGGCGCGCGCCAGGCGCTGGCCGATTTCTGGGATAGCGTCAGCACCCGGGATCTCTACAGCTTCATGCGGCCGGACGCCTTGAGCGAAGCCGGCATCGCTTCGCAGGCGACATCGTCGGCGCTGCTGAAGCATATGTTCTCGGTGACCAGGATGTTCTCGCCGTACCAGCTCAACCCGTTTGACCTGAACCCCTTGCGCGACATCCTTAGCAAGCAGATCGACTTTGAACGCCTGCGAGCGGAAGGCAAGGTCAAGCTGTTCATCGCCGCCACCCAGGTCAGCACCGGCCGCCTGCGCATCTTCCGCAATGCCGACCTGACGCAGGACGCATTGCTGGCGTCGGCTTGCCTGCCGTCGATGCACCATGCGGTGGAGATTGACGGCGAAGCCTACTGGGACGGCGGCCTGACCGCCAACCCGCCGATTTTTCCGCTGCTGCATCTGTGCAACTCGCCCGATATCCTGGCAGTACTGCTGCATCCGTTTCGCCGGCCGCTGACGCCGACCGGCACCGACGAGATTGGCCAGCGCCTGAGCGAAATCAGTTTCAGCTCAACCTTCTTTACCGAACTGGGCGGCCTGGCGCTGGCTAAGCGCGAAACCGAAGCCGATCCCGACGCGCGCGGCAAGATGCATGAGCGGCTCAAGGAACTGCGCATCCACGTGATCGATTCGGATGCCCTGATGAGCCAGCTGAGCGTGGCCAGCAAGCTCAATACCAAGGCGTCCTTCATCCACGCCTTGCGCGACGCCGGCCGGACGCGCGCCGAACTATGGCTGACCGAGAAATTTTCCGGCGCCGAGCTGATATCGAATTTCGACCTCGACCAATTCCTGGCTTGATACCGATGAAACTATCCCGTTCAGAATTCCTTTCCTTGCGCGGCTTGCGTTATCACATACGTCATTGGGGCCGCGCCGGCGCTCCGAAAATTTTCATGATGCACGGCTGGATGGATGTTTCGGCTTCGTTCCAATTCGTGGTCGATTGCCTGCAGCGCGATTGGCATGTGATCGCGCCGGACTGGCGCGGCTTCGGCCTGACCGAAGGGCCGCCGGTGGAGAGTTACTGGTTTCCCGATTACCTGGCCGACCTCGACGCCATCTTGCAGCATTATTCAGCCGAGGCGCCGGTCAACCTGCTGGGGCATAGCATGGGCGGCTACGCCGTGGGCCTGTATGCCGGCACGCGGCCGCAACGGATCAAGGCGCTGATCAACCTGGAAGGCTTCGGCGGTGAACACCTGTCGGCCGACCTGGCGCCGGCGCGTTACGCCAAATGGCTGGACCAGCTGGTCGAAGCGGCCGCCTTGCTGAGCTATCCGGACCTGGCGGCGGTCGCTGCGCGGCTGCAAAAGACCAATCCGCGCCTGGACGACCAGCGGGCGGCATTCCTGGCCCAGCACTGGTCGCGCCAGAACGACCTGGGACGCTGGGAGATACTGGCCGATCCCGCGCACAAGATCATCAACCCGGTGCTGCCGCGGGTCGAAGAAATGCTGGCCTGCTGGCGCGCGACCACGGCGCCGGTGCTATGCGTCGAGGCGGAATTTACCAACATGTGGCAGTGGATGGGCGGCAAGGACGTGATGCGCGGCGAGATCGACAGCCGCATCGCCAAGCTGCCGCATGCCAGGACCGCGGTCATCGCGAACGCGGGACACATGCTGCATCACGACCAGCCGCAGGCGCTGGCGACATTGATTGAACAGTTCCTGCAAGAAGGGTAGAGCCGTCCTCCCTCCGGCCTGCAAGGCTAGCAGTGGCTTTCCTCGAAGGCGTTGATCAGCCTGATCATGTCGTCCATGCGGCTCTGTTCCTGTTGTGTGGTGCGGCGGTTCCAGAGGATGTCGAATTCGACCACGGTCAGGTGGTATTCGATTTCGCTCAGCTCGTCTATCTCGACGATAGCGCCTGCGTTCATTTCTTGCTCAAACATGTGCACCTCCTGGCATGCGGATCGATGTCAAATTTTCGACAACAGCTTATGCAGCAATTGCTTCAGTTTCCTGGTCTCGTCCTGGGTGAAATCCACCAGGACCTGGTCCTGGACACGGGTGATGCAGGCGGTCAGTTCCGGGTAGACAGACCAGCCGGCCGCGGTCAGTTCGAGGGTGAACGCGCGGCTGTTGGCCGGCGAGCGCAGCCGTGTCACCAGGCCCTTCCGTTCCAGCCGCCTGACCATGCGGCTCATGGCGCCAGGATCGTATGCCAGCAGCTTGCAGAGCGCCGCGATCGACTCCGGGCGCGCGTTGGCCAGGTTGACGATGATGACGTACTGCGCCGCCGTGATATCCAGCACTTGCAATTCCTGGTTCAGCGCATCCAGGATGACGGCGTGCGCCTGCTCCATCAGGGCATCCAGGCCGGCGGCGGATGGCTGCTCTCGCTGCACAAGATGACGGTTCGCCATGGCTGGTTGCAATGCTGTCAGTGCGCCGCCGAGGTATCGGCAATGCGTTTCGGTTTGGGCGCGAACCATACCGCGGTCGCCGCCAGCAGGAATGACAGTGCCGCCATCATGAAAATATGGTTGGTCGACAGCATGATGCTTTGCGACTGTACGGTTTGTTCGATGCTGAGCCGGGCCTGTTCGGCGTTCAGGCCGGACTGCACCAGGGTATTGCTGGCGTTGCCGGCCTGGTCGACCAGGCCCGACAGTTCGGCATGGTAATAAATCGCCTTGTTTTCCCAGCTGGTGTTAACCAGCGAAGTAGCAATGGCGCCGGACATGGTGCGGCAAAAACTCATCAGGCCGGCTGCCGACGCCGTCTCGGAAAAATCGACGCTGCTCAGCGCCAGCCCGGTCAGCGGCACAAAGAACAAGGGCATGCCTATGCCTTGCAGCAGCAGCGGCCAGCCGATCTGGAAGGTGGTCATGTCGGTGCTGTTGAAGCTGCGCAGCAAGGTCACCGAACCGAGCCACAGCACGCCCAGGCACACCAGCTTGCGCGGATCGACCTTGGTCGACAGCTTGGCGACGAAGGGCGCGGCCATGACCGCCAGGATGCCGCTCAGGGCAGTGGTCTGGCCCGAGTGAGTGGCGGTATAGCCCATGTAGCCTTGCAGCCACAGCGGCGTCAGCACGGTGGCGCCGAAGAAGGCGCCGAACGCCAGGCAGATGGTGATCACGCTGGCCGAATAGCCGCGGTGCCGGAACACGCGCAGGTCGACCACCGGATTGCGTTCGGTCAGTTCCCAGATCAGGAAGGCGATGAAGCCGACGATGGCGACCAGCGCCAGGGCGATGATTTCGGGCGAGGCGAACCAGTCTTTTTCCTTGCCCTGGTCCAGCATCAGCTGCAAGGCGGCGACCCAGACGATCATCAGTCCCATGCCGACCTTGTCGATAGGCACTTTCGCCAGCGGCGACTCGTAGCGCTTGAACATTTTCCAGCCGAGGTAACCGCAGATCAGCGCCACCGGCACGTTGATGTAGAAGATATAAGGCCAGCTATACTGGTCGCACAATACGCCGCCCAGGATCGGGCCGGCAATCGGCGCGATCAGCGTGGTCATGGCCCATAGCCCGACCGCGGTCGGCGCTTTCTCCTTGGGGAAAACGCGCAGCAGCAAAGTCTGCGACAGCGGGATCAGCGGGCCGCCGGCCAGTCCCTGGAACACGCGGAATGCAATCAGCAGTCCCAGCGAGTTAGCCAGGCCGCACAAGGCCGAGAATACGCCGAACATGACCATCGACGCGATGAACACGCGCACTGCGCCGAAACGGTTGGCGAGCCAGCCGGTCAGCGGCACGGTGATCGCTTCCGCCACCGCGTAGGAGGTGATGACGTAGGTGCCTTGGCTGGAAGAGGCGCCCAGCGCGCCGGAGATGGTCGATACCGAGACGTTGGCGATGGTGGTGTCGAGCACCGCGATGAAGTTGGCGGCGGCCAGCAGCAGGCCGGCGCCGATCAGCTGCGCGCCGGCCAGGGGCTTGATCGGCAGCTCTGAGGAAATGGATGGCATGGTCTGCTTTCCTGTTGCTTACATGCGGCCGGCCGGGGCGCCCTTGTCGCCGCGCGTATCAATCGACACTTCCATCGACAGGCCGACGCTCAATGGCTTGGCGACAAGTTCCTTGCTGTCTATCGAAATCCTTACCGGCAGCCGCTGCACCACCTTGATCCAGTTGCCGGTGGCGTTTTGCGCCGGAATCATGGCAAACGCCGAACCGGTGCCGCCCGACAGGCCGACCACGGTGCCGTGGTATTCGACCGAGCCGCCGTAGATGTCGGCGCTCATGGTGACCGGTTGTCCCAGCTGCACCTGGGTCAGCTGGCCTTCCTTGAAGTTGGCGTCGACGTGCATCGACTGGGTCGGCACCACGGTCATCAGGGCGGTGCCGGCCTGCACCCGCTGGCCAACCTGGACCTGGCGCCGCGCCACCACGCCGTCGACCGGGGCGCGCAAGACGGTGCGTTCCAGGTCCAGCTTGGCCTGGTCGCGTTTGGCCCGCGCCAGTTCCACTTCGGGATTGGTGGCGACGGTGGTGTTGGCGGTCAGCACGGTGCTGGCTTGCTGCGCGCCGATGGTGGCGCTGCGGTTGCTCTTGGCCTGTATGGCGCCGGCTTCGGCGACTTTCATGTTGGCTTGCGCGGTCAGCAGCGCGGTGCGGGCATTGGTCAGTTCTTCGCCGGAGACCGAGCCGGACTTGGCCAGCGCTTCGCGCCGGTGCAGGTCGAGTTCCGTGCGTTGCAAGTCGGCCTGGGCAGACAATACCTGGGCGGCGGCGCGGCTCTGTTCCGCATCGCGCGCCAGGACCTGGGCCGCCAGCCCGGCGTCATTGGCGAAGTAGCTTTGCACGCGGCGCTGGGAGCGGTCCAGGTCCGCCTCCGCCTGCAGCAGCGCCAGCTTGGCGTCGCTGTTGTCGATCACGACCAGCACGTCGCCTTGCTTGACGTATTGGGTGTCGACTACCTTGACGTCGGCGACGATGCCGTTGATGGCCGGCGTGATCTGGGAAATCTCGGCTGCGGTATAGGCGTTATCGGTGCTGATGTAGCGCGAGCCGATGAAATGCCAGTAAGCGGCGTAGGAAAGACCGCCGAGCAGGATGAGGCCGCCCAGGATGGCGAACAGCTTCTTGCGTTTTTTTGCGGTGGCCGCCTGTTCCGCCTTGAGTGCGGTTTCGGTGGATGCGAGTTCTTGGACTGCCTGGGAATCGGAATGTGACATGTTGTTCTTGCCTGGTTAGTTTGATCAGATTGCAGCCTGGCGATAACCGCCGCCCAGCGCCCGCACCAGTTCCACGTCCAGTGCGAACATGCGCGAGCGCAGCGTCGACAGGTCGCGCTGGTTGGTGAGCAGGGTGTCTTGCGCGTTGAGCACGTCGAGGTAGGTCGCCAGTCCGCCTGCATAACGGTTCTGGGCGATCCGGGCCGCCGCGGCGGCAGCGTCGACTGCTTCCTGCACCTTGCCCAGGCGTCCCGACAGGGCTTTTTCGCTGACGGCGGCATCGGCGACATCCTGCAATGCCTGCGTCACGGCGCCGTCGTAGTTGGCGACAGCTTCGTCATAGCTGCCGCTGGCCTGGCGGTACTGGCCGCGCAAGCGGCCGCCCTCGAAGATCGGCAGCGAGATGGCCGGGCCGATGCTGCCGATATCGGAACCGGCCTTGGTCAGCATGCCCAGTCCCAGCGACTGGAAGCCGAGGTAGGCCGTCAGGTTCACGTTCGGATAGAACTGCGCCTTGGCGACCTTGATCTGCTTGGCGGCGGCTTCGGCGCGCAGGCGCGCGGCAACCACGTCCGGCCGCCGGCCCAGCAGGTTCACGGGCAATTGCGACGGCAAGGAAAACGGCTTGGACAGGTCGAGCACCGGCCGCTGCAGCGACAGGCCGCGGTCCGGTCCGGCGCCGACCAGGGCGGCCAGCTTGTTGCGTTGCAGGGCTATCGATTCGTCCAGGCTCAGCAGGTCGGCTTCGGCGCTTGCCTTGCGCGCCAGCACCTGCTTGACGCTGCCCAGCGTCTCCAGGCCGTTGAGGCGGCGCTGTTCAAACAGGTCCAGCGTCTGTATCCGTACCTGCAGCGCTTCTTGCGCCGTATCGTGCTGGCTCAGCAGGCGTTCGAATTCGGCATAGGCGGCGGCGATCGAAGTCGCCAGCGCGATGCGGGCCTGGGCGGCGTCGGCCCTGGCGGCTTCCAGGTCGGAAGTGGCGGCGGCCAAGGCGGCGCGGTTCTTGCCCCAGAAATCGATTTCATAACTGAGGTTGAGCGTGGCCTTGCCTTCGACGTTGTAGTTTTGCGGCACGAACTCTGGCGGCACGCCGTTGTTGTAGCTCTGCTTCATGTAGTCGGCCGAGGCGTTCGCGCTGACTTGCGGCAGCAGGGCCGCGCCTTGCTGCTGGGCCACGCCTTGCGCTTTCAGCAAGCGCGCCTGCGCTGCCGCCAGCGATGGCGCGCCTTTCAAGCCTTCGGCGATCAGGGCGTCCAGTTGCCGGTCGCCGTAAATCGTCCACCAGTTGTCATCGGGCCAATTGACGGCGTTGCCCGCCAGCAGGTGTCCGGTTTGATAACTGCTGATGTCCTTGGACTCGGCGCGCGGGCCGATTTCGGAAAACGGGGCACAGCCGCTGATGCTTAACGCCAGCACGCACATGCTGGCGATGCCGCGCAGGCCGAGGGCGGCGTAGGGTGGAAAATATGGGTGTGGCATAGGAAATATCCTGTTGTAGATCGGTATGGCCAGAATTTATAACTGAACTGTACGGTATAGTATAGTATTGACTTTTCGGCGTCGTCAAGTAAAACTGTTGGCCCTAACGAGGGTAGGTTTTTTACAACAATGGCGCGGCAATTTGCCGCCGCCGGCGCCACAGGCAGGCAAGGACAAGGAACAAGCGATGCGCAAGAAAAGTGAAGAACGACGACAGGCGATCCTGGATATCGCGGCGCAGATGTTCAATGAAGCGGGATTCGAAGGGACTTCGATGTCGGATATATCAGCGCGCCTGGGCGGATCGAAGGCGACGCTGTACAACTATTTTTCGTCGAAAGAAGAAATCTTCATCGAAGTCTTGCTGCAGCAGGCCGGGGATCAGTTCAACCTGACCTTCGCCAGCCTGGTTGAATCCGACGATTTGCGCGCCACCCTGCAGCGTTTCGGCGCGATGTACCTGCAGGCCATATTGCGGCCAGAGATCATTGCTGCGCGCCGTCTCATCCTTTACCACGCCGAGCGTTCCAAGATGGGCCAGGTGATGTACGAGCGCGGGCCGAAAAGGGGCTGGACCATGGTGGCCGAATTCCTGAAAGCGGCGATGGCCAGGAAACAGATACGCGAAACCGATGCCTGGATCGCGGCTTTGCAGCTGCGCGGACTGCTGGAAGCGGAGTGGATGGAAACCAGGATGCTGGGCGTCGCCACCAGCGTGACGGCGCCCAAGATCCGCGATTCGGTGGAACGCGCCACCGATGCCTTCATGCGCATCCTTGCCCTATGAGGAAAGCCGCTTGCCTGCCGGCATTTCAGGGGGAGCGTAATGTGCGTTCGCAGCATGAGGCGGTCAAGGAGCGTACAATCGTGGCATGACGGTTGCTTTCCCTGTATGGACTAATGATGTTGAACGTTGATCTCCATTGCCATTCCAATGTTTCCGACGGCACCTTGACGCCGGCGGCTGTGGCTGCGCGCGCCAAGGCCAATGGCGTCGATGTCTGGGCCCTCACCGACCACGATGAAATAGGCGGCGTCGCCGCAGCGCGGGCGGCGGCGGCGGAGCTCGGCTTGCCATATGTCGCGGGTGTCGAGATCTCGATCACCTGGGCCGGGCAGACCATCCATATCGTCGGTCTGCAAATCGATGAGACCAATCTTGAACTGGTGCAAGGACTGGCTGCCACGCGCGGCGGCCGCGAACGGCGTGCGCGCGAAATGTCGGAACAGCTGGCGGCGGCAGGGATCCCCGGCGCCTTTGAAGGCGCCTTGAAACATGTCGGCAATCCCGACCTGATATCGCGTACCCATTTTGCCCGCTACCTGGTGGAGATCGGCCGCTGCGCCGACACCAGCGAAGTATTCCGCAATTTCCTGACGGAAGGCAACCCTGGCTATGTCCCGCACCGCTGGGCCTCGCTGGAACAATCGGTGCGCTGGATCCACGGCGCCGGCGGGATAGCGGTAGTGGCGCATCCGGGGCGCTACAAGCTGAGCGACCTGGCGTTCGACGCTTTTTTCAACGAGTTCAAACAGCTGGGCGGCAGCGCGATCGAAGTCGTTACCGGCAGCCATACGCCGGACCAGTACGGCTACTACGCCAAGGTTGCAACCGACTACGGTTTCCTGGCGTCGCGCGGTTCCGATTTCCACAGTCCGAGCGAATCACGCATCGATCTCGGCGCTTTGCCGCCGCTGCCTGACAGCTTGACGCCGGTATGGCACAACTGGTAATTCGCGCAGCGCTCCCTCCGCAATAACGTCCCCGCCAAGCCTTGAAAAAGCCGGCTGTGCTGCTGCGTCGCAGCATAGTTACTGCCTTTGCATGTCCATGATTCTGTACTACTCTGAAATAGAGTCTGCTGCAGTGTCCTTGCGCAGGGTCTTGTCATATCTGTAGCAACGATGTGGCTGTTGCTTATCGTTTTCAGGAGGTCATCATGGAACTTCACATGCATTCGCATCACCTGGAGCGTCGCCTGCCGGACTGGCCGGCGGCAGCCGTCTCCGGTTTTGCCGCCGGTGCGGTCGTGATGGTGCTGGAACTGGTCTGGTCAAGCCTGTTCATGGATACCAGCCCCTGGGTCACTTCGCGCATGGTCGCCGCCATCGTCCTCGGACCGGATACGATGCAATCGAGCACATTCAGCGTCGGCGTGGTTGCGGTGGCGCTTGCCACCCACTATGTGCTGGGCATCGTCCTCGGACTGATCCTGGCCGCCATCGTCGCGCCTTTCCACTTTGACTCCAGCATCGGCATGATACTGCTGACCGGCGCTGTGTTCGGCCTGGCTGTCTACCTGTTCAATTTTTACGGCATGGCTCGCTTCTTCTCGTGGTTCAACGACATGCGCGGCTGGGCGACCCTGGTGGCCCACCTGATCTTCGGCATGTCGGCAGCGATCATCTATTGGAAGCTGGAACGGCCGTTGGGGCAATGACGGCCTGCAATAACGGCCTGCAATAACGGCTTGCAATAACGGCCTGCATCGGCCAGGGGTTGCCGGCGGACCGGGACTGCGGTCCCGGTCCGC